>PMKK01000143.1 GCA_003157715.1 Actinomycetota bacterium | reverse complement strand
ACGCCGGGCAGGTCTTCGGTGAGCAGCTTGACCAGGCGCGGGGCGCCGGGCACGAAGGGCACCGGGTTGACGTGGACGTACATGCCGAAGGCCAGTGCCGCCACGGCGTCGATCGTCGCCTTCTGCTCCATGTACTCCGGAGCCGTTGCCACGACGGGCAACGCCGGCACGTCGACGCCCAGGGCGTCGGCGATGGCGCCGACCAGCAGCATGATGCGGCCGGTGTCGGTGCAGGTGCCGAACGAGAGCACCGGCGGAATGCCGAGCAGCTCGCAGACGGCCTGCAGGCCGGGGCCGGCGAGCTCTTTGGCCTCGGGTGCCTCGAGGCCGGCGACCTGCACGGCGGCGTTGCCGCAGCCCATGGCCAGTACGAGGACGTCGTTCTTGATGAGCTCGCGGGCGACGGCGACCGTGTTGCTGTCCTGGCCCGAGTCGCGCAGCGTGGTGCAGCTCACCAGGCCGGCGACGCCGCGCAGCGTGCCCTTCTTGATCACGTCGAGCAGCGGCTCGAGCGAACCGCCCAGCGCGGCGAAAATGCTCTCGGTCGAGAATCCGGCCACGGCGTCGCCGGTGCGCAGCGCGGGTTTGCCGTTACCGCGCGCCGCACGCCGCGGGTAGTTGCCGATCGCCTTGGCGATGAGCTCCTGGGCCTGCTCGCCGGCCTTGGCCGCGTCGAACACGATGGCCGGCTCGGCGCCCGGGATGCCCATCAGGTCGCTCACGGGGATGAGCAGCGCGCCGTGGGCGGCGCAGGTCGAGGCGAGTGTCGGGACGGTGCAGTTCATGTCGGCGGCGAAGACGTCGACGGCGCCGGTGGCGATCGCCGTCTCCTGGCTGAGCCAGTTGCCGGTGAGGCCGACGAAGACGTCGTCGACGGGGAAGCGCTGCACGAGCTCCTGTCCGGTCTCGATGCTGCCCACGATGCGCAGGCCCTTGGCGCCCGCCGCGCGAGCCTTGACCTGCACGGCCTCGGCGTGGGCGGCGTCGATGAGGGCGGCGCCGATCATGGGCTCGTGGCCGTTGACCACGATGTTCACGTAAGCGGCGTCGAGGATGCCGAGGTCGACCTTGATGGCGTGCGGCGTGGGCGTGCCGAACAGCGCGTCCTGGGCGAGCTCGAGCGGGATCTGCACGCCGTAGGCGGTGGCGATGCCCAGACGCAGGGCCTTGAGCGCCAGCGAGACGTAGTCGCCGTCGATGTTGGTCATGCAGCTCGTGGTCGCGCGGTTGTTCTCGTGCAGCACGCCGCCGGGCATGACGCCGAGCTTGCGCCAGGCCTCGACCCGCGGCGCCGGCGCGAAGGCGGCGACCAGCGGCGACTCCTCGACGTGGTCGCGGTTGAACTCGGCCCAGATGGTGTCGGCCACGCGCTTGGCCAGCGTGTCCTTGGGCTCGAGCGCGACGCCGGCGGCGCGGGCCAGCAGCTCGAGCTTGCTCCAATCCTTGATCTCGTAGGTGCCGCCCGGCTTGGCCTGCGCCAGGGTCTTCATGACCTCGCCGGCATGGTAGGTGTAGGCGGCGGTGCCCATCGTGTTCTGCAGTAAGAAGCCGCGCATGGCCATGCCGTCGGCGTCGATGCCGCACACGCCGCGCGGCGCCCTGCTCGTGATGCGGCAGGGGCCCTGCGAGCAGATCGAGCAGCGGATGCCGCCCTCGCAGAACTGGCAGCGCTTCTCGCCCTGGGCGGCCATACGGTCGAACACGGTGTCCTCGCCGGCGGCGCGCGTGCGCTCGAGCATGGTGTTCACTGAGTCGTGCAGGCTATCGCGTGTTCCTGTGGGTTCCATGGGTCTCCTTTGTGGGGCGATCTGTCGCGCGTCCGCTCGCCTGGTGCGCGCGGCCGCGCGGCCGGTCGTCAGGCGGTCGACGAGTTGGTCGTCAACCGGTCTCCGGGTCGTTGATCAGCCATCAGCCGTGGATCAGCCATCAGCCGTCGATCAGCCATCAGCCGTGGATCAGCGCGGGCAGGCACTTGACGCAGACCCAGGCGCTTTCGCCTTTGCTGCGCACCGGCAGTAGCGGGCGGTCCATCTCGTTGGCGCCGCAGCTGAAGCAGGTTTGCGTCATGACGGCGCCGGCGGCCATCTTCTCGGCCATCTTGCCGGCGGCCGCGCCCTTGTCGAAGGCCGGGGCCTCACGCTGCTCGACTGTGAGCGCGCCTTCGGGGCAGACGGCCAGGCAGAAGCCGGCGCCGTCGCAGAGCTCTTCTTTGACGACCTTGGCCTTGCCGTCGACGATTTCGATGGCGCCTTCGGCGCAGGGCGTCACACACAGGCCGCAGCCTGTGCAGAGCTCCTCGTCGATGTGGACGATGCTGCGGGTGACGATGGTCATGGTGCGGCTCGCTTTCTTTCAGCGGAGCCCGCCGAGGGGCGGTTCCGTCGACGCTGAGGTCGAAGGCAGGGCGTTCCCTGCGCTGCAGCCACGGTACCCGCAACGGCGGCGGCGTTCCCTTGACTTGGGTCAAGTGGGGCCGTTACTGCTGCGCGAGACGCTCCAGAGCCGGACGATTGAGCATGTCGAGCGAGTCGCCGCGCATCGCGATCAGCCCGCCGGCGACGAACCGGTTGAGCGTGCGGCTGAGGGTCTCCGGGACGGTGCCGAGCCGCGCCGCGAGCTCGTGTTTGGCCACCGGCAGGCGGCACGACGCCGGACTGCCCTGCTCGCCGCAGAGCTCGAGCAGGTAGCGGGCCAGGCGCGCCGGCACGGGCAGCAGGAGCTCCTCGACGCGCTGGTTCAGCAGGACGAGGAGCTGTGCCATGGCGGCGATGATGCGCAGCGCGAGCTCGGGCTCGGCCAGCATGAGCCGGCGAAACTCGCCGGTGTCGAAGCGGTACAGCAGGCTNNGCGCCCGCGGCCAGCAGGTAGAACGCGTCGGCCGGGTCGCCCTGCAGGAAGACGGTGACGCCGGGCGGCAGGGTAACGGGGGCGGCGATGGCGCCCAGCCTGCCGAGCTGCTCTTCGTCTAAGCCCGCGAACAGCGGCGCTCGTCTGAGGTCGTCCACGATCACGCCGCCGAGTATAGTCCCGGGATACCGGCGTCCGTCCCCATCGTGCCGCCCGCCCCGCCGGCGGGTTATGATTGGTCGGCAGGAGCCAAGAGGCCCGTCATGCCGGAGCGGTCTGATCGCGCCGGGCGCGGGCCGACGGAGGTGTGCCCACCTCATGGCCTGGTCGGGGTCGGAAGCGAAGGTCGAAGGGCGCCGCTTCTCTCGCGTGCAGGCGAGTGTCGTCTGGCTGCGCGCGCGCCGCGAGCTGGTGATCGCGCTGACCATCGCCGGTGTCGCGCTCGCTTTTCTGCTCGACCTCACCATCCCCGGCTACGCCATCGCCGGCTTCTACCTGGTGCCCCTCCTGCTGGTCGCTTTCGCGCTTGGTGAGCAGCGCGCCGTCGTGGTCGTCGGCGCCGCTTGCCTGGGTCTGACCGTGTTCACCATGGTCCTCCAGAGCCGCACCAGCGGCCAGAACGTCCTGCTCGTCGTGTTCGGTGCGTTCGCCGGAGCCGGACTCATCGGACTGGGCTACCTCTACCAGCGCTTCGACCAGCTTTACGAGCGAGAGCGCTCGACGACGGCGCGCCTGCACTCTCTGGCCACGCAGCTCCATCGCCTGCAGGAGGTGTCGGTGCTCGACTCGGACCGACCGCTTTCCGAGCTGCTGCGCGACATCGTCGCGCAGGCCCGGCAGCTCCTCGACAGCGACTCCGGGAGACTGTTTCGTCTCGAGGCCGCCGAGCACTGCCTGAGCTTGCAGGCGGAGGCAGGTTCCCCTGCCGGCGAGCGACAGCTCGCGGCGCCCCTGGCACGGGGGCCTATCGGCGCGGCGGTCCTGGAGCGCCGGCCGGTGGCCGTCACCGATCTCGCGGTCGTGGTGGCCGGCGAGTCCGGGCAGGACGATCGGGTGCTCGGCTACACAGAGTACAGGGCCTGTCTGGCGGTGCCTCTGGTCGTGCGCGACGACGTGTGGGGAGTCATCGCGCTCTACTACGACCGGCCGCGTCCGTTCGGCGTGGACGACGTCGGTCTGGCGTCGTCGTTCGGCGACCAGGCGGCACTCGCCATCGAAAACGCGCGCCTGCGGGAGCAGGTCGAGCGGAGCGCCGTGGCGGCCGAGCGGTCCCGGCTCGCGCGCGAGCTCCATGACTCGGTGACGCAGTCGCTGTTCGCCGCCAGCCTCAAGGCCGAGGCGCTCCTGCGAGCGCCGGAACCGACGTCGGCGCAGGCGCGCGAGAGTCTGCGTGACGTGCGCCGTCTTACCCGGGGGGCCCTCGCCGAGATGCGCACGCTGCTGCTGGAAATGCGTCCCGGAGCTCTCGCGCAAGCACCGCTCGGCGATCTGCTGGACCATGTCGTGCAGGCCACCCAGGCGCGCACGCGCGCTTCGATCGAGCTGTCGGTGACCGCCCCCCGCCCGTTGCCGCCCGATGTCACGGTCGCTTTCTATCGCATAGCTCAGGAAGCCATGAACAACATGGTGCGCCACGCCGAGGCAGCGAGGGCCTGGGTGACGCTGACAGGCTCAGGGGAAGCGGCGGAGCTTGTGGTCCGCGACGACGGACGCGGGTTCGATCTCGCGAACGTCGGGCCCGAGCAGCTCGGGCTGAGGATCATGGGTGAGCGGGCCGAGGCGATCGGTGCCCGTCTGCGGATCGACAGCGCCGCCGGCCGCGGGGCCGCGATCACCGCGACGTGGCCGGCGGGACAGGGGTGAGGACGGTGAGCGACGAGACCGCGGCTGCGAGGGCGTCCGCGAAGATACGGGTGCTGATCGCCGACGATCACGCTCTCGTGCGCAGCGGACTGGAGAGCATCCTGCGCCTCTTCGACGATCTCGAGCTCGTGGCGCAGGCCGACAGCGGGTCGGCGGCCGTCGGTCTGTGCCGGCAGACCAGGCCCGACGTGGTCCTCATGGACCTGGTCATGCCGGGCATGAACGGCGTCAAGGCGATCGAGGAGCTCCTGCGCGAACGCCCGCAAACGAGAGTGCTCGCGCTGACGAGCTTCTCGGACGAGGAGCTCGTCGAAAGCGCCTTGCGCGCCGGGGCGATCGGCTATCTTCTGAAGAACATCACCGGAGAGCAGCTCGCCGATGCCATCCGCGCGGCGCATGCCGGCCGGGCGACACTGGCTCCCGAGGCCGCCGAAGCCCTCATCCACGTGGTCTCGACGCCGCAGGGCTGCGCGGACGATCTCACGCGGCGCGAACGCCAGGTGCTGGCCCTGGTGGCCGACGGGCTGTCCAATGCCGAGATCGCCGATCGGCTCGTGATCAGCCGCTCGACGGTCAAGACGCACGTGAGCAGCGTCATCACCAAGCTCGGCGCCTCGAGTCGCACCGAGGCGGCTACGATCGCGGTGCGTCACAAGCTCATCTGACCTGACGCGACGGCCCGCCGTCCGCTCGCCGCGCGTGTTTGACGGCGCCCGTCCGCCGTCCGCTCGCCGCTCGCTCGCCGTCCGCTCGCCCGCCGTCCGCTCGCCGCGCGTGTTTGACGGCACCCGGGGTGTCCTTTAGTGTTGGTGTCGTTCTCCCGGTTCGCGGGAAGTCGGTGCAAGGCCGGCGCTGCCCCGCAACTGTGACCGCAGACGAACGCCGCACACCGCCACTGCCCCGCGGGGTGGGAAGGCGCGGCAAGTAGGACGAAGCGGCAAGCCAGGACACCGTGGTCCGGGAGTCACTGCGATGAACGCCTCGTGGGAGGGCTGCGGTGGTTCCAGTACGCAAAGACCCGTCCGGACTCATCCTTGTGCTGGGCGGCGCGCGCAGCGGCAAGAGTACGTTCGCCGAACGCTTTGCCGCCCGGCAGGCGGCTGGCCGCGTGACCTACCTCGCCACCTCCGAGACCAACGACCCTGAGATGACGGCACGCGTGTCGGCGCATCGTGCCGGCCGGCCGGCCGCCTGGACCACCGTTGAGTGTCCGCTCGAGGTGGCGGCGGCGGTGCGTGCCACCGCCGCTCTCGCACGCGACGCCTCCGCTCCGGTGCGCGACGCCCCGGCTCCGGTGTTCCTGCTCGACTGCGTCACGTTCTGGATAAGCAACCTCATGTTCGCCGCCGGCGACCTGGGCGGCACCGTGCCCGAAGGTCTCGGCAACTTCGACAAGGCGTTCATCGCCCCCGAGGTCGAGGACGCGGTCGCGCGGCGCGTGACCGGCGCTCTCGACGACTTGCTCGTGGCGTTGCGCGAGACCGGCTCGACCCTCATCGCCGTCTCCAACGAGGTCGGCCTGGGAATCGTGCCGGAGTACCCCATCGCTCGTCTTTACCGCGACGAGCTCGGGCGCGCCAACCGGCGTTTGGCCGAGGCCGCCGACGAGGCCTACCTGCTCGTCGCCGGCATCCCGCTCGAACTCAAGGCTCTCGCCGTCGACCCCTTCGCAGGACAGGAGAACCAGGAATGACCGATCAGCTCGCCCAGACCATCGCTCGCATCCAGCCGCTCGACCGGGCGGCGATGAACGCCGCCGAGGAGCGCCAGGCGCAGCTCACCAAGCCGCCCCGGTCGCTGGGCCGACTCGAGGCGCTTTCCATCCAGCTGGCCGGTATCAGCGCCAAGCCGCGACCCCGGCTCGAGCACAAGGTCGTCGCCGTCATGGCCGCCGACCACGGCGTCGTGGCCGAGGGCGTCTCGGCTTTTCCCGCCGAGGTGACGCCGGCGATGGTCATGAACTTCGTCGCCGGCGGAGCGGCCATCAACGTGCTCTGCCGCCAGATCGGCGCGCGCGTGGCGGTCACCGACGTGGGCGTCAACGCCGATCTCTCCGGGGCCGCCGGCGTGCGGCACCACAAGGTCCGCATGGGCACCGCCAACATGGCGCTCGGCCCGGCCATGAGCCGCGGCGAGGCGCTGCAGGCCATCGGCGTCGGCATCGATCTGGTCGACGAGGAGCTGCGCGCCGGCCTCGACATCATCGCCACCGGCGACATGGGCATCGGCAACACGACGGCGAGCTCGGCCGTGATCGCCGCGCTGACCGGGCTGCCGGTCGCCAAGGTCACCGGTCGCGGCACCGGTATCTCCACCGAGGCCCTGGCCGGCAAGGTCGCCGTCATCGAGAAGGCGCTGGCGGTCAATCAGCCCGATCGCAGCGACGCCCTCGACGTGCTGGCCAAGGTCGGCGGCCTCGAGATCGCGGCCTTGACCGGCGTGGTGCTGGGGGCGGCCGCGAACCGTGTGCCGGTCGTCATGGACGGTTTCATCTCGGCGGCGGCCGTGCTGGTCGCTGTGCGTCTCTGCCACGAGGCGGTCGACTACATCCTGCCGAGCCACGTCTCCATCGAGATCGGCCACCAGGCCGTGTTCGACGAGCTCGGCCTGATCCCACTGTTCGATCTCGAGATGCGGCTGGGCGAGGGCACCGGAGCGGCGCTCGCCATGGGCCTGATCGAAGCGGCCGCGCGCATCCTCGACGAGATGGCGACCTTCGAGAGCGCCGGCGTGGCCGGCGACCCCAACGAGGCCGACTCCGACCTGCGCCGCTAGGATGAACCGGACGGACTGGGACGAAGAAGGACCGGCGCCGCATGGCAGACTGGGACAAGATCGACGACGAGGGTGAGACGCGACCGCCGTGGGCCGCGGGGCGGGCAGACCACCACGCGCCGGCGCCGGCCCCGGCAGACGACGACCCACCGTTGTCACCGGCGGGCGACGGCACACCGCCGCCGGCTTCGACGGACGACGACCCACCGCTGTCATCGGCAGGCGATGGGACAACGTCGCGGGCCGCGTCGCAGGCCGACGGCGAGGCGTTCTGGGCGCCGCCCGCCGGTGGCACGCGCGGCTGGCTGGCCGCCCGTGCGCGTGGCCTCACGCTGGCCGTCACCTTTCTCACCGCCGTACGGCTGCCCGACCCCGGCGCCCAGGTGGCGCCCGCCGAACTGTGGGCCAGCATGGGGCTCTACCCACTCGTCGGGCTTGCCCTCGGGCTGGCCGGCTGGGGAGTCTACGCGCTGCTGCTGTACGCGGTCACGCCGCTGGTCGCCGCCGCCCTGGTGATCGTCGGCCTCGAGCTGGGCAGCCGGGCGCTGCACCTCGACGGTCTCATGGACACCGCCGACGGCTACCTGAGCGGGGCGCCGCGCGAGCGCGCCCTCGAGATCATGAAGGACAGCCGGGTGGGCGCCATGGGCGTCTTCGCCGCCGTCGCCGTGATGATCGTCAAGGTGAGCGCGCTCGCTTCGCTCGCGCGCCCCGGCGCCGCTTTGGGCCTGATGATCGGCCTGAGCGCGGCGCGCGCGCTGCCGGCGCTCGACGTGCGCCTGTTCGCCTACGCCCGGCGCGAGGGCACCGGCGCGGCCTTCGCCGGCGCCGGCACGACCGACGGCCCGGTCGTGTCGGCGGTGGCGTTCGCCGCCGTTGCCGCGATCGTCGTCGGGGTCCTCGCTCATGGCGGGGCCGGCGCGCCGCTCGGTCTGCTGCTGGGCGCCGCCGCCGTGGTGCTGGCGCTCGGCGTGCAGGCCCTCGTGGGCCGTCGCCTCGGCGGTCTGACCGGCGACGTCTACGGACTGGGTATCGAGCTCGCCGAGGCGCTGGCGCTGGTCGGCGCCGTGCTGATCGTCCGATGAAGCTCTATCTGGTACGACACGGGCAGTCGGCCGGCAATCTTCCCGGCCGCATGACCGGCTGGAGCGAGCACCCGCTGACCGCCCTTGGCGCCACTCAGGCGCGTCGCGTGGCCGCCCGGCTGGCGCCGCTCGGCCCGATGGCCGTCTACGCCAGCGACCTGCCCCGCGCTCTCGACACGGCTCGTCTCATCGCGGCGGAATGGGAGAACGCGGAGCCGCCGTCCGACGGCCGCGTCGCGGCGGCGGCGGGTGCCGCCGTGACTGCCGATCGCCGCTTGCGCGAGATCGACCTCGGCGACTACGAAGGCCGCTCGTGGGACGAGTTCGGCGCCGACCGCGCGCTGGCCGACGCCTTCGCGCGCGAGCCGCTGCTCACCACGCTGCCGGGCGGAGAGTCTCTGGCGATGGTCCGGGAGCGGGTGATCGCCGCCTTCGAGGAGATCGTCGAGGGTGGGCAGCCGGCTGCCTGCCTCGTCTCGCACGACGGTCCTATCCGCACCATCCTGAACCACGTCCTCCAGATCCCGCCGCAACGCCACTGGGCGCTCTCCACGAGCCACGGCGGCCTGACCCTGCTCGAAGCGAGCGCCGGCTGGGTCAGCGTGCGGTTCGTCAACGACACAAGCCACCTGCTCGGGCTCGACACGGGTGGCAGCGATGCCGCGGATGCGGCGGACGCCGCAAGCGCCGCGGAGGCCGCTCTCGGTGTCGAGGCGCCGGCGCGGGCCGGCGAAGGCCCGGCCGGGAACCCGGAGTCTTAAGCCTCGGCGGCCTGCAGGCGGCGGCGCAGCACGCTCACCGCGACGATCACGCCCGCCGCCAGGACCAGCGCGGCGCCCAGCGCCGCCAGGCCGGCGGCGCCCAGCCCGGCCAGCCAGACGAACGGACCGGCGAGCGCCGCGGACAGCACCACGAACGCCTTGGAGATGTTCGGCGTGCTCACGAACGAGTAGCCCAGGGCGACAAAGCAGAACGTGGCGACGTAGCCCAGCGGCGCGCGCAGAGCCTGCTGCAGCGGTCCCGGCCGGCGTTTCGTCGCCCGGCGGCGCTGCTTCTTGCGCTTCATCCACCAGTTGACCGAGACGAGGCCGGTGCCATGCCACAGGGCCCAGAGGGCCCAGTTGAGACCGACGTAGTGCCACAACCCCATGGTCATCATGCTGGCGTAGAGGCCCAGCCAGACCTTGCGGGTCGCGCCGAAGACCGGGAAGTAGACGTTGTTGCGACACCACGACGACAGCGAGATGTGCCAGCGCCGCCAGAACTCCGACAGGTTCTGGCTGAGAAACGGGTAGTGGAAGTTCTCCATGATGCGAAAGCCGAACAGCGCCGCGAAACCGATGGCGAGATCGGTGTAGGCC
>PMKK01000193.1 GCA_003157715.1 Actinomycetota bacterium | reverse complement strand
AGGTCCAGCCCTGGTAGAGCAGCACCAGCGGCAGGAAGATGACCGTCACCACGGTCATGACCTTGAGCGTGTACGACGACGACGAGGCGTTGTGCACGGTCAGGTTGAACGCGGCGTTCGTGCTCGAGACCATCACCCGCGGGTACAGGAAGACGAAGATGGTGGCCACCGTGGCGAGCATCGCGACGGCCGTCGCGAGAAAGGCCCAGCCGTCGCGGTGGGAGCGGATGAACCACACCGCGGCGAGGATCGCCACCACCGCCAGCACCGGTACCGGCGCGCGCGCGGCGTGCCCGGCGATGGCCAGGGTCCAGGCGGTGAAGGCGATCACGGCCAGCGCTGCGAGTGGCGCGAAGAAGCGCCCCATGCCCTCGGCCCGGGACTGCACGACACCTCTGGTCTTGAGCGCCAGAAAGGCGGCGCCGTGGGCCAGGCAGAGCAGCACGACGGTGAGCCCGACGAACAGCGAGTAGGGGTTGAGCAGCGTGAAGAAGCTGCCGGTGTACTCGTGGCTCGAGTCGATCGGCACGCCGCGCAGCAGGTTGCCCAGGGCACAGCCCACGAGCAGCGGCACCAGCAGGCTGCCCAGGGTCAGCGCCGCATCCCAGGTCCAGCGCCAGACGGCGCTGTCGCGCTGCGCGCGAAACTCGAACGAGACGCCGCGGATGATGAGCGCCACAAGCACCGCCACGAGCGCCAGATAGAAGCCCGAGAACATCGTCGCGTACCATTCGGGAAACGCCGCGAACATGCCGGCGCCGGCGACGATCAGCCACACTTCGTTACCGTCCCACACCGGCCCGATGGCGTTGATCGCGACGCGCCGCTCGTCGTCGTTATGGCCGACGAAGCCGTGCAGCATGCCGACGCCGAAGTCGAAGCCCTCGAGAAACAGAAATCCGCACCACAGAACGGCGAGAAGGATGAACCAGAGTATCGGAAGTGACATGGCCACCCTCCTGTCAGTACGTCATCGCGGGGACGGGGACGTCGTGCTCGTCGAGCGGTGGCGTCGGGGCGATCGGCCGGCGCGCGAAGCGGATCATGAGGACGGCGTCGATCACGGCCATGGCGCCGTACAGCGCAACGAACACGACGAGGCTGATGGCGATGGTCGTCGCGCTGACCGACGGCGAGACGCCGTTGCGGGTGAGCTGCAAGCCCTGGACGATCCACGGCTGGCGGCCGTTCTCGGTGAGCGCCCAGCCGGCGGTGTTCATGATGAAGGGGATGATCACGGCCCAGATGGCCAGGCGCAGAAACCAGGTCGAAGTCTCGATCTTCTGACGGCGCAGCAGCCACACGCCCCACAGCGCCAGCAGAAAGACGAGGCCCGCCAGGTAGGCCATCACGCGGATCGACCAGAAGGCGACGAAGACGTTGGGCCGGTAGTCGCCCGAGCCGTACTTCTGCCGATACTGGGCGTTGACCTGGTTCATGCCCTGGACCTTGCCGTTCCAGGAGTTGGTGGCCAGGAACGAGAGCGCGTGGGGCACCTTGATGGCAAACGCCGGGGTCGGGTGGTTGGCCGTGAAGCCGCCGATCTGGAAGAGCGTGAACGAGGCGGGCTGCGCGGTGTTCCAGAGCGCCTCCCCGGCGGCGATCTTCATGGGCTGGTACTTCTCGCCCACGACGCCGAGCTCGCTGCCGACGAACATGGCAACGAAGGCCGCCGGCACCAGCACGATGAGCGCTACCCGGGTCGTCTTGCGAAAGACGTGCGGGTCTGAGCGGCGCAGCAGATGCCAGGCCGAGACGGCCAGCATCAGTCCGGCGCCGGTGACCAGCGCGGCCAGCAGCACGTGCGCGAAGGACCACAGGAACATCGAGTTGCCGAGCACCGCCCAGATGCTGGTGAGCTGAGCGCGGCCGGTCGCGGGGTCGATCCTGTAGCCCACGGGGTGCTGCATCCACGAGTTGGCCGCCATGATGAAGGCCGCCGAGAGCACCGTGCCGAGAGCGACCAGCCAGATGGTCGCCAGGTGGACGGCCTTCGGCAGGCGCCCCCAGCCGAAGAGCCAGAGGCCGAGAAAGGTCGACTCCAGAAAGAACGCCGCGAGGCCCTCGATGGCCAGCGGGGCGCCGAACACGTCGCCCACGAAGCGCGAATACGACGACCAGGCCATGCCGAACTGGAACTCCTGCACCAGGCCGGTGACCACGCCGACCGCGACGTTGATCAGCAGCAGCGTGCCGAAGAAGCGCGTCAGGCGCAGGTACTCGTCGTCGCCGCGGCGATGCCAGACCGTCTGCAGGATGGCCACGAGAAAGGCCAGACCGATAGTCACCGGAACGAACAGAAAATGGTAGATGCTCGTCGCGGCGAACTGGAGACGGGCAAGGTCGAGCTGCGAGACGGCGACGACCACGGAGCTCCTCATCTGCGCACTCCCTTCTCGGGCGCTTCGGCGGCGCGCGCGAGGGAAGGTCCGCGCGCCGATCCGGATCGGGCGAAGGGGGCGAGACGGACTCGCACCCTTGTTGTCCGCGATGATATGGCCGCGGCCTCATAGCGGGCAACGTTTACGGCACGGTGACAGTGGCAACGGCTCGCCGGTGGGGCGGTCGCGCCCATCGGATCGCCGTCGCCGCGCCGTCGCCGCGCGACGGCGAAGGGCAACAGGTTCAGGGTCGCCAGGACGGTTTGCCTGCTAACGGTTAGTGTGCTACCGTTTCTTGCGATCCGCGCGACGGAGCGCGGAAAACGACCCGGACGAGGGAGGTGCATCGTGGCAAGGACCGGCGAGGCGTGCAGGATGCCGTTCGTCGAGATCGAGGGCGTCGACGATCTGTCGTATCAGGTCTTTCGCGAGTTCCTCACCGCCATGCGGCTGCACCGCCAGCTCATGATCGCGGCCCTCGCCGAGAGCGATAACCACCCCGGGCAGGCCATCTGCCTGCGTTTCCTGTCGGGCAACGACGGCATCACCCAGCGCGACCTCGCCGAGGCGCTTCACCTTGCCCGCCCCACGGTGAGCAAGATGCTGCACGCCATGGAGAAGAGCGGCGTGATCGAACGCCGGTCCGACGAGCGCGATCAGCGGCTCACGCGAGTGCATCTCACGGCTGCCGGCCGCGAGCTCGAGGCGGAGTTGCGCGTGGTGTCGGCGGCCTACGTGAACGAGACCATCAGTACGCTCGGCGAGGGCGATCGCCGCGAGCTCGCGCGCCTGCTCGCGGGCCTGAACGCCTGTTTCTCGCGGGCGGTCGCCACGCGTCGCGACAAGCACGCGGCGCGCATCGCGGCCACGGACGAGCACGCCGCGCAGGCCACGGACGAGCACGCGGCACAGGCCACGGACGAGCACGCGGCACAGGCCGCGGCCGGCGACGAGCGCGTCGCGCGGACGGCGGCCGGCAGCGGGCCCGCGCCCGTCCACGACCGCGAAGGGTCGTCGGCGTGATCACCCTTTTCAGGCAGCGCCTGACCCCGTACTGGCGCCAGCTCACGCTGGTGATAGCCCTGCTGTTCGTGCAGGCCATCACCAACCTCTACCTGCCGACCCTGAACGCCGACCTCATCAACAACGGCATCGTCAAAGCCGACACCCACTACATCCTGGTCACCGGCGCTTTCATGCTGGGGGTCACGCTCGTCCTGGTGATCGCCACGATCATCGCCGTCTACTGGGGTTCCAAGACGGCCATGGCCTTCGGCCGTGACGTGCGCGGGGCACTCTTTCGCAAGGTCGAGAACTTCTCGCAGGCCGAGCTCAACCACTTCGGTACGCCCTCACTGATCACGCGCGCCACGAACGACGTCCAGCAGGTGCAGATGCTGGTGCTGATGATGCTCAACCTGACGCTCGCGGCGCCGATCACGGCCATCGGCGGCATCATCATGGCGCTGCGCCTGAACGTGCCGCTCACGAGCGTGATCCTGGTGGCCGTGCCGGTGATGGGCATCTTCATCGGGCTTGTGGTGACCCGTGCCCTGCCGCTCTTCAGGTCGATGCAGAAGAAGGTCGACCGCGTGAATCAGGTCACGCGCGAGGTGCTGAGCGGCGTGCGTGTGATCCGCGCCTTCGACCGCGTCGGCTACGAGGAGCAGCGCTTCGACGCGGCCAACGCCGATCTCACCGGCACGACGCTGAGCGCGATGCGGCTGTTCGCGGTCATGATCCCGACTCTGACCATGATCCTTAACCTGTCGACGGTGGCCATCGTCTGGTTCGGCAGCCTCCAGGTCGCCCACCACGGCATGCCGATCGGCGACCTCACGGCCTTCCTCACCTACATCATGCTGATCCTGATGGCGGTGCTGATGGCGACCTTCATGCTGATCATGGTGCCGCGGGCCTCGGCCTCGGCCGAGCGCATCCAGGAGGTGCTCCAGGCCGACATCTCGGTCAACGATCCAGACACGCCGGTCGTCGACGCGCCCGTGCGCGGCCACGTCGAGTTCAGAGATGTGGAGTTCCGCTACCCCGGCGCCCAGGATCCCGTGCTCTCGCACATCTCGTTCGCCAGCGGTCCCGGCGAGGTGACCGCCATCGTCGGCAGCACCGGCAGCGGCAAGAGCACGCTCATCAACCTGATCCCGCGCTTCTACGACGTCACCGCCGGCAGCGTCGTCGTGGACGGCGTCGACGTGCGCGAGCTGGCGTTGCAGGACCTGTGGCACCGGATCGGGCTGGTGCCACAGAAGGCGTTCCTGTTCAGCGGCACGGTGGCCGACAACCTGCGCTACGGCGACGAGGAGGCCTCCGACGCGGAGCTGTGGCACTTCCTCGAGACCGCCCAGGGCACCGACTTCGTGACCGAGATGCCCGAGGGCCTCGAGGCGCTGGTCGACCAGGGCGGCGCCAACGTCTCGGGCGGGCAGCGCCAGCGCCTCGCCATCGCCCGGGCACTGGCCAAGAAGGCCAGGATCCAGATCTTCGACGACAGCTTCTCGGCGCTCGACTTCACGACCGACGCCCGGCTGCGGGCGGCTCTCAAGAAGGAGACGACCGACGCGNNCAGATCATCGTGCTCGAGGACGGCACCATCGTCGGCAAGGGCACGCACGAGGAGCTCCTGAAGACGAGCGCGACCTATCGCGAGATCGTGGAATCGCAGCTCGGCGCGGAGGGCGTGGCGTGAGCAGCCCTCAGTCCGACTCGTCGGCGGGCAAGGGGCCGCGCGGCGACCAGACGCCGAAGCCGCCCCCCAGGCAGCACGGCCCAGGCGGCGGCGGACCCGCCGGGGCGCTCGCCAGGCCCACCGAGACGGCCAAGGACTTCCGCGGCACCCTCAGGCGCATCGTGGGCATGCTCAGGCCCGAGCGCGCGCGCATCGTCGTCGTGCTGCTGCTCGCCGCCGTGAGCGTGACCCTCTCCGTCCTCGGCCCCAAGATCCTGGGCAATGCGATAAACACCCTGACCGCGGGCGTCTTCAGCAAGAAGCTGTCAGCCGGCGTGACGCAGGCGCAGGCCGTCGCCGGGCTCAAAGCCAAGGGCGAGTCGAGGCTGGCGGAGATGCTGTCGGCCATGCACCTTCACCCGGGCCACGGCGTCGACTTCGGCGTCATCGGTCACACCCTGCTGCTGCTCGTCGGCATCTACGTACTGAGCGCGCTCTTCGCCTGGGGCCAGCAGTACATCATGGCCGGCGCCGCCCAGCGCACCATGTTCCGCCTGCGCCGCGACGTCGACTTGAAGCTCGCCCGCCTGCCGCTGCGCTACTTCGACGACCACTCTCGCGGCGACGTGCTGTCGCGCATGACCAACGACATCGACAACATCTCGCAGTCGCTGCAGCAGAGCCTCACGCAGATCATCACGTCGGTGCTCACGATCATCGGCGTGCTCGTCATGATGCTCACCATCAGCCCGCTGCTGGCCGGCATCTCGGTACTGTGCATCCCGCTGTCGTTCGTGCTCACCATCATGATCGCCAAGCGTTCGCAGAAGCAGTTCGCGGCGCAGTGGCAGCACACCGGCGACCTCGGCGGTCACGTCGAGGAGATGTTCACCGGCNNTGCCGGTGATGAACTTCGTCAGCAACCTGAACTACGTGGCGATCTGCGTGGTCGGCGGCATCGGGGTCGCCAACGGCACGCTGCTGCTCGGCGGCGTGACGGCCTTCATCCAGTACACGCGCCAGTTCACGATGCCGATCACGCAGGTGGCCAGCATCATGAACGTGCTGCAGTCGACGGCGGCGTCGGCCGAGCGCGTCTTCGAGCTGCTCGACGAGCCCGAAGAAGAAGCCGACCCGGCCGCGCCGGTCGTCCTCGAGCACACGCGCGGCCACGTCACGCTCGAGGATGTGTCGTTCCGCTACCTGGCCGACTCGCCGCTGATCGAAGACCTCGATCTGGACGTGCGGCCCGGTCAGACCGTCGCCATCGTCGGCCCGACGGGCGCCGGCAAGACCACCCTCGTGAACCTCCTGCTGCGCTTCTACGAGATCGACCACGGCCGTATTCTGGTCGACGGCGTCGACGCGCGCGACATGACGCGCAACGACCTGCGCCGGCTGTTCGGCATGGTGCTGCAGGACACCTGGCTGTTCACCGGCACGATCCGCGACAACATCGCCTATGGTCGCGAGGGCGCCAGCGACGACGAGATCATGGCGGCGGCGCGCGCGGCGCGCGTCGACCACTTCGCGCGCACCCTGCCCGACGGCTACGAGACCGTGCTCGACGACGACGCCACCGCCGTCTCACAGGGCGAGAAGCAGCTCTTGACGATCGCCCGGGCGTTCCTGGCCGATCCCGACATCCTCATCCTCGACGAGGCCACGAGCTCGGTCGACACGCGCACCGAGGTGCTCATTCAAGAGGCCATGGCCGAGCTCATGAAGGACCGCACGAGCTTCGTCATCGCCCACCGCCTGTCGACCATCAGGGGCGCCGACATCATCCTCGTCATGGACCACGGGCACATCATCGAGCAGGGTTCGCACCAGGAGCTCATGGAGGCGCGCGGCTTCTACTACGACCTCTACGCGAGTCAGTTCGAGGGGGCGCTCGAAGAAGCGTCGTAGGCGCGGCTGCCGGGTGGCGGGCCGCGCGGCCTCATCGCGGAGTCAGCAAGCTGCAGGCAGCGGGCCGGTGGGGCAAACCGCGCGACATCTCGACCTGCCGCCGAGCGGTGCCCCGGCATGGCCGAGGCAGCCGCATCGTCAGCCAGTCTGGCGAACGCCGAGCAGAAACTCCCGTACAGTAAGGACAGCCTCCATGCGGAGGCGTGCTTTTCCCTCGTCGTCCCATGGGTCCGCAAGGAAGGAAGCGTACGCGTGGGGGCCATCTTGCTCGACATCTCGGAACCGTTCTTCGGCAAGTCGCAAAGCCTCGAGGACCTGCGGATGCATCGCCACGGGGCTAGACGACGCAGCCACACCGGCGCTGCGAGGGCCGCCTTCGCGATTCAGCAGGGTGAAAACCAAGTCGTAGGCATCCTTGTTTTCGTGGCGGTCCTGGAAGGCAAGCACCTTGAGCACGCTGTAGGGCAGCACGTTCGCGACGCGGACACTCATGCGTGACACTCCACCATCGTCGAGGCGTCTTCCCTCGATGCTGCACTCGATAAAATCGGCGCGGACGAGCTGCGCTCCGCGGACATTGAAGGCCCCAAGCTTCGACCCAGTGAACTCGCCTGTGGGGCGATAGATCCTGCCACCCGGGACTTGGTCAGTCTCACACAGGAACTCGACCTTCACCTTCACGGCGTCCACGTGTCGAGACCAGCGGAAGCTCGGTTCTTCTTGGGCGAAGCCAGATCTTTCCAGATTGTTCTGAAGTGTGTTGTAGGTTTCTGGGGTCTCGTCGCCCAAAGCGAGGCCAATGACCAAATCGACATCGGTGGTGCCTACATGCGCGCGATCCCTCCGGCTGTCTTCCGACTAAGTATCGAGGCGCCAGTCCGTCTGCCAGGTAGATCCGCTCTCCCCAAGGGCCGAGGTGGCCCAGTAACGTGACCAGCACCCGTTCGCAACGAGCGGTCGTCTCATCGTCGTAATCGGTATGATGCGCCCGTGGGGTCAAAACCCGATTACCTCCTTCCGAAGATTCTCAGCCTGCTCGCGACCTCGGCGCGGATCCGCACGCAAGTCGACGTAAAGCCGGAAGCGGTTGGCCACCCAGAGGCGCTCTTGCCGCTGGGCGAAGGCGAGCGGGGCGTCGCCATTGGACTGCGCGAAGACTACATTGTGACCATCGGTGACCTGATCCGCTCCGACGGCGTCGCACAGCTCGCGGTGTGCCACGGCCGCGCGCACCCACACGTCCACGACGGGGATTGCCGTCAAGAATGGCGCAATGAGACTGGCTCCGGCCGCGCCCGTCAGTGCGTAGTCCGTCCCGGAGGCCTCCAGGGCCTCCCCGAGGCGCCTGATCAGCTGTTGCGGGGTTTGCGAAAGCAGATAGCCGAAGGTACGCGTCGGGCGCTCGAGGTTTTCCTCCGCCCATAGGTCCAAGAGCGCCGTGGGATCGGTGACGTGGCGGACTCGAGCTGGCCCGCTGCCCTCCGCGACGACAATCGCTTCCTCTTCTAGTCGTGCCAGCACACGGTGCGCGAAGCCAGGTGAGACCTGTGCCTCCACGGCGAGCTCAGTGACCTTCCAGCCTCGTTCGGGGTGAAGCAGAAGGGCTTGTGCGGCCACGCCGGCCTTGCCCGCGAGCCGTGTCGGCGCATTGGTGGGGCGCCGACGACGACTCTCCACGTGGAATAGGAGGCCCGGTAGCTCGATGTGTGCATTTCCCTGGCCGTCGACGACCGCGATCCCATGTTGCATCAGAATGTTTCGTGCTTCTTTGGTCGTCTCACGGGCGACAAGAAGGGTGGGAACCGGACCGCGAGCAGCCTGCTGGACGGTGTGCCAAGCGGTTGCCGCGCTGACGCGGGGCTTGAACTCCACCGTGAGCGGAAGTTCTGAGCCGCCAAACCGAAGGAGCGCCGACATGTCGCGATTCTCTTTGAGCGGTTCTGAACTGACCGTAAGGCCGGGGATGTCCCGCAAGACCTGCGCTGCCGCAGCGTCCAGAAGCCCCTTGATATTTACCATATCGTGCTTATTCACAGCGGTTGTGAATATAGCAAGTACTGTAAATGTTGCAAGGGCCGTAGCTGTCGCGGCCGCCGATACCTCCGGGGGAGCCGATCACGGCCGGCACGGCGCTGCGTCGGCCTCAGTTACCCCGCTACCCGTTTGGCGGCCTTCTTGCGCTCCTCGGAACTCAGGATGTGCTTGCGCACGCGCNNGTCGTCGGCGATCCACTCGAGGGCGCTTTCGAGGGTCAGCGCGCGGACCACCTTGAGGCCGATGTCGATGTCCTTGGTGGACTGCCGGTAGTTGCCGAGCGCCTTGCGCTTGGTCGGGTTGCAGAGCATGTCGTCGCCGCGCGAGTTCTCGCCCACGATCATGCCTTCGTAGACGCGTTCCATGGGGCCTACGAACATGGTCGCGCGTTGCTGCAGGTTCTCGAGCGCGTAGCCGGCCGACTCGCCGCTTGTCTGGCTGACCAGGGAGCCGCGGTCGCGCCCCGGCAGATCGCCGGCCCAGGCCCCGTAGCCGATGAAGCGCGAGCTCATCACGCCCAGGCCGCGGGTCTCGGTGAGAAACTCGTTGCGGTAGCCGATCAGACCGCGCGTCGTGATGGTGAATTCGAGGCGGATCAGCCCGGTGCGATTGGCGTGCATGGCGGTGAGCTCGCCTTTGCGCAGGCTGAGCGCCTGGATCACGGTGCCCTGGTAGTCCTCGGGCACATCGATGACGAGCTGTTCCAGAGGCTCCAGCAGGTGGCCGCGGGCGTCGCGGTGAGTGATCACCTCGGGCTTGGAGACACACAGCTCCATGCCTTCGCGGCGCATCTCCTCGATCAGGATGGCGAGGTGCAGCTCGCCGCGGCCCGAGACCTTGACGCCGTCGGGGCGCCCAAGGTCTTCGACGCGCAGCGCGACGTTGACGCGCAGCTCGCGCGCGAGACGGTCCTTGATCTGCCGCAGGGTCACGGCCCGGCCGTCGTCGCCGGCGAGGGGGCCGTTGTTGACGAGGAAGAACATGCTGACCGTGGGCTCTTCGATCTCGAGCGGCGGCAGCGCCACGGCGGCTGGATCGAGCTCGGGCGCGGCCAGCGTGTCGCCGATGGCGATCTCGTCGGGACCCGCGAGCCAGACGATGTCGCCGGCGGCGATCTCCTCGATCTCGCGGTTCTCGAGGCCGTGGGTCACCCAGAGGTGCGTGACGCGCGAAGTCTGGTCGCCCACGATCTCCCAGGGCTCCTCGTCGGCGGGCAGGCCGGGGGCGGGCGGCGCGCCGGAAGCGGCGACGGGCGAGCCGGTAGCGTCGGCCGCGTCGCGGCCATCGGGCGGGGCGCTGTGACGAGTCTCGATACGGCGCAGCTCGTCGCCGGTCCGCAGCCGGCCCTGCAGTACGCGTCCGCAGCCGATGCGGCCGATGTAGTCGCTCCAGGCCAGTGTGCTCACCTGCATGAGAAACGGCGCCTCGAGGTCGACCTTAGGGGCCGGCACGCAGGAGACGATCGTGGTGAACAGATCGGTCATGCCGGCCGCCGCGAACTCGGCCCGCGTGGCGGGCGACAGCTCGTCGCCCGAGTTCCGCCGCGTCTCGCGCTCGCGTTCCTCGCGGCGGTAGACCTCGATGTCGTTGACGATCCAGCCCTCGAGCCCCGAGCCGTAGAGCACCGGGAAATCGAGCTGCTCGTTGGCGGCGCCCAGCTCGACGAACAGGTCGAAGGTGGCGTCGAGGGCGCCCGACGGATCGGCGTTGGGCCGGTCGGCCTTGTTGACGATCACGATCGGCCGCAGGCCCAGGCGCAGCGCCCGCATGAGCACGTAGCGTGTCTGGGGCATGGGGCCTTCGTTGGCGTCGACCAGCAGCAGGACGGAGTCGACCATGCTGAGCACGCGCTCGACCTCGCCGCTGAAGTCGGCGTGACCGGGTGTGTCGATGATGTTGATGAGGTAGCCCTGCCACTCGACCGTACAGTGCTTGCTGCGGATCGTGATGCCGCGCTCGCGCTCGAGGTCGTTGCTGTCCATGACCCGCTCCTCGACGTGCGCGTTGTCGCGGAACACGCGAGCGGCGGAGAAGATGGCGTCGATCAGGGTCGTCTTGCCGTGGTCGATGTGGGCGATGATGGCGAGGTTGCGGATGTTGCTGGCGGCGTGCATGGCGCTGGTCTCTTTCGCTTGGGGTGAGCCGTGAGGCGACGGCAAGACGAGCCGCGCCGGCGCCTGCGCGCCCGCGACTCGCCAGCTAAGTGTACACGGTCCGTGGCCCTGGGGCGTGGTAGGCGCGCGAGTAGGCCGGCCGGCGTACCGACCCGGCGCGTCCGGCGGCGCGGGGACCTCAGCGCGTTCGCCGGCGTACCGACCCGGCGCGTCCGCCGACAGCGGACTCACAGCCTGGTGAACATCTCTTAACCCGCGGCCGTGCATGGGCGGTCGGCGTCGAGGGCAGAAGGACGACCAGTTCCACTAACGAAAGAGGTGCGATAAATGTCCAGAAAACTCCTCGCCGGCGTCGTGGCGGCCTTGGTCCTCGCCCTGGGCGTGTGGCTGGTGCCGACCGCGTTCGGCAGTGGCGGCAGTACGAGCGCGACCCCGACGCGGGCGACGACCGTCGCCGCGAGCACCGCTCCGTCGCCGACAAAGCCGTCACCGGGCACGGGCTGCACGCACGCGCCCGCCACCAGCCCGCAGTGAGCGGGGGCGGCCGGCTGCGCCGGCCGCCAGACGAAAAGCGCTGAACAAACGGCGAAGGGGCGGCTCCCGCAGGGAGCCGCCCCTTCGCCGTGCCGCCCCTTCGCCGTGCCGCCCCTTCGCCGTGCCGCCCCTTCGCCGTGCCGCCCCTTCGCTGTGTCGCCGAGGCGCGCCGCCATCTGGTTTTGGGCATTCGTCACCCAGGGACAATCTGGGGCGAAGATCGCCGGTCGGATCGGCACGCGAACCCGTCGTGCGCGGTCCGTGAGTCTGCCGATGGGAGGCTGCCCATGCCGTCGTCACTGCGTCAGCGCAAAGTTGCCCGCGTGCTGTTCGACGAGTCCCACGGCGAAGCCTGGAGCATCCGGCCCGACATCGCCGCGGCCGTCCAGCCCGAACATCCGGCGGGATCGTCGTACGCGCTGGCCGCCGCGGCGCTCGCCGAGCGCGACTTCGAGGTCGCGGCGGTCACCGTCGCGCCGCTGTCGGCCGAAGCATTGGCCGCCGCCGAGGTGCTCGTCATCGCCCATCCTTCCGAGGCCCGCTGGGAGCGCACGGTCGGCGGCTCGCCGCTGCTCGGCCGCGCCGAGATCGACGCCGTCGAGGAGTTCGTCGCCGCCGGCGGCGGGCTGCTCGTGCTGGGCGAGACCGAGGAAGACAAGTACGGCGCCAACCTGAACGAGCTGCTGGCGCGCTTCGGGGCCGGCATCGACAACATCACGGTCGAAGACTACGAGCGCGCCAACGGCGCGCCGACGTGGGTGTTCGGCGAGGCGGACCCCGAGACCGGCGAGCCGGCGCTGCTGCACCTCGTCGACACGGTCTGCCTGTACCGCGCCGGCGCACTGCGCGCCCAGGACGAGGGCGCGGTCGTGTTGCGCGCCGGCGCCGCGGCGCACCCCGCAGGCGCCCCCTTGCTCGTCGCTCTGCGTCACGGCGCGGGCCGCGTGATCGTGGTCGCCGACTCCGATCTGTTCGGCGACGACGTGCTGGGCGAGTTCGACCACCTGCAGCTCTGGCTGAACCTGCTCTACTGGGTCGCGCTGCCGGCGTTCCGCGCCGAGTCGGAACCGCTGGTCTCGGCCGCCCGCCAGGACATCGCCTGGGAGAAGCTGCGCGACGAGACCGACGCGCTGCGCCTGCTGCAGGAACCCCGGGGCGAGATCGACCTGACGCGACACGATCTGGGCGCCGTGCGGGCTCATGTCGCCGGCATGACCGAGGCGATCGGCCGGCTGGGCAGCTACTTTCCCCACCAGCGGGCCTACCTGGCCCAGGTGGCGGTCGACCTGCGGCGCTGGCTCGACGAGGGCTGCGGCAAGCCCGACTTCACGGCGTCGCTCGCGCTCTTTCGGCCCGAGCAGGACCGCCGCGACGGCACCGAGCACCTGGTCGTGTTCCCTCTGTACACGCCCAACGGCTCGCCCGACATGCGCTTCGAGGCGCTGATCGTGCGGACGCCCTGGCCCGAGTTCATCGCCCGGCTGGAACACGAGCGTTTCGACAACCAGAAGTTCGTGCCGGTGCAGCTCGTCGACCATACCCGCGGCTACGACGGCGAGTGCGCCGTGCTGTTTCCGGAGACGGTGAGCGTCGCCGGCCGGCCGACCAACAACTTCGGCGGCATCTTCTGCGACCGCGAATCGGCGCGGTTCCGGCGTTCGACCGCGCGCGCGGCCGAGGTGCTGCGCATCGAGCTGCCGCCCGACGCGCAGGCTCTGGTCGGCAACGGCGATCTGGCGCTGCAGACCTACATCCTCTGGGACATGATCCACGACCGCTGGCACAGCCACGGCGACCTGCCGTTCGACCCGTTCATGATCCGCCAGCGGCTGCCTTACTGGATGTACTCGCTCGAGGAACTGCGCGTGGACCTCGCCTCCTACGCCAGCGCCGCCGAGCTCGAGCGCGAAGGCTTTGCCTTCGCGCGCTACATGAGGTACGCGATCGTCTTCGACCGCATCCTGCGATTCCCGATCAGCGGCAACCGGCTGCGCAACTACGACGGGCTCGGCGGGCAGCTTCTGTTCGCTCACCTGCACCGCGGCGGCGTCGTGCGCTGGACCGACAATCGTCTGCTGATCGACTGGGAACGGGTCGAAGGCGCGGTGGCCGAGCTGCGCGAGCGCCTCGAGGACCTGTATCGGCGGGGCATCGACCTGAGCAAGGTCTCCTACTGGATCGCGGCCCACGACCTCGTGGCCGAGTACGTGCGTCCGAACGTGAACTCCCAGTGGCAGCGCGAAGGCCGAGTCTACTCCGACGAGGCCGAGCCGCGCGCCTGGATCGATCGCGTGCTCGACGACGAGTTTCCGCTCAGCATGTTCTACGAGACCCTGAAGAAGAAGCTGAGCGAGGAGCTCGTCGCCGTCTGAATGCCGGCCGCTTCCGGTTGAGCGCCGGCTGCTTTCGTGTGAACGCCGGCTGCTTCCGTGTGAGCGCCCGCCGTCTCCGCGTGAGCCGGCCGGCGCTTGTGGCCGGCAACTCCCGGTCAGGTGTCGATCGACTTCATGTCGGCGTAACGCTGTCCGGCGGTGGCGCCGGCCGGCAGGGCGTGGTCGAGCCGCTCGAGCTCGTCGTCGCTCAGCTCGAGGGCCGCGGCGGGGACGTTCTCTTCGAGGTAGCGGCGGCGCTTGGTGCCGGGGATCGGTACCACGTCGGCGCCGCGGTGCAGCACCCAGGCGAGCGCCAGTTGAGCCGTCGTCACGCCCTTGCCGGCGGCGATCTCCTCGAGGCGCCGCAGCAGTTCAAGGTTGCGCGCGAGGTTGTCGTCCTGAAAGCGCGGATGGTGGCTGCGAAAGTCGCCCTCGTCGTGCAGATCGTCGGGGCCGCGGAAACGGCCGGCAAGAAAGCCGCGTCCCAGCGGCGAGTAGGCGACGAAGCCGATGCCGAGCTCGCGCACGGTCGGCAGGATCTCCGTTTCGGGGTCGCGCGTCCACAGCGAGTATTCGGTCTGCAGGGCGCTGATCGGGTGCACGGCGTGGGCCCGGCGGATGGTTGCCGGTGAAGCCTCCGAGAGGCCGAGGTAGCGG
>PMKK01000185.1 GCA_003157715.1 Actinomycetota bacterium | reverse complement strand
CCACAGATGCGAGACGAGCACCGAGGTCGCCGGCTGGGCCAGACCGCCGTAGGCGATCTGCACCAGCTTGTTGTGGTCGACCGCGTACTGCAGCGCCTGGCGGAAGTGCCAGTCCTTGAGCACCGGGTTACCCAGCGAGGGACCCGTATAGCAGTTGAAAGCCAGCTCGTCGAGCTCGGGGTCGACGTAGGCCAGCGGCTTGTAGGTGGGGTCGTTCTTCAACTGGTTGTACTCGGCCGGCAGCACGCCCCAGCACCCCTGCAGGGCACCGGACTTCATCTCCTGCACCATGGTGTCGGCGCTCTGGTAGTAGGCGAAGTCGACCTCGTCGATCTTGGGCGCGCCGCCCCAGTAGTTCTTGTTGGCGGTCATGACGGCGTACTGGTCCTTCTTGTACTGGGTGAGCTGGAAGGGACCGCTGCCGACCACCGGCGGGTTGTTCTGATAGCTGCCTTGGGCGGACTTACCGGAGATCGAGCCCCAGATGTGCTCGGGCACGATGTAGACCCACATGTTGAGCATGTTGGCCTTGGGCTTGGTGCAGGTGAACACCACCGTGTTGTCGTCGGGGGCGACCACCGTCTTGATGAAGTTCGTGTACATCGTGTAGTTGGAGAGCTGGTTTTTGATCACGTAGTTGTAGGTGAAGGCGACGTCGTGAGCGGTGAGCGGCACGTCGTCCTGCCACTTGACGCCCGACCTGATGTGGAACGTCCAGACCTTGCCGCCGTCGGAGATCTTCCAGCTGTCGGCCAGGCCCGTGGCCTTGGCGCCCTGCGGATGGCTGTAGTCGCCGGCGCTGAAGCCGACCATGAGATCGTAGTTGAGCGACCAGATCTCGTAGCACGACGACAGCTGGCCGACGAAAGGGTTCACGTTGTCGGGGATATTGGTCATGCCGAGCTTGAGAACGACCTTGCCGGCAGGCGCCGGGCTGCTGCTCGAGGCAAGCGCCTGAGCCAGACCCCAGACCAGGCCGACGGCCAGAACGGCGGTCACGACGACCACGGCGATGCGGCGCCGCGAACGGCCCCCCTGCGAGATGCCCATGTCATTCCCCCTTGTCGGAGGCGCGCGCCAGCGCGCCGTCTCACGGCCCTTAGTAAACCTTTCCAGTCGCGGCATGGCAAGCCGGCTCGCGCGGGGCGGCGGTGCGACGCGCGCCTCGACGGGAGCCCGCCGTCAAACTTGCTATACTGCGCGCTGGTGGATATCGACAAGGACAAGCAGCCTCGCCTGCAGGTAAACGACCAGGACGCGCTGCCGATCGACTCGGCCGAAGTCACGCGCGACGTCGAGCACTCCACGCTGACCAACGTGCTGCGCGACGGCCGGCCCGTCGTCTTTACGGCCGGCGACCGCGTCACCCTGTGGGTCGGCCCGCCCGACAAGACGAGCGTCGTCTTCATGGGCAAGGCCGTCGACGAGCACGACGTTCTCGATCTCATCTCCACCGAGAGCGACGACGAGCTCGAAGACTACGAATCGATCTAGGCCCGCGCGGCCGGCCAGGGGGGCAGCGTGAGAGGGCTCATCCTCAGTGGCGGCGCCGGCACCCGGCTGCGGCCCATCACCCACACCTCGGCAAAGCAGCTCGTGCCGGTCGCCAACAAGCCCATCCTCTTCTACGGTCTCGAGGCGATGCACGCGGCCGGCATAGACGAGGTCGGCATCGTCGTCGGCGATACCCATGCCGAGGTCGAGGCCGCCGTCGGCGACGGCGCGCGCTTCGGCTTGCGCGTGACCTACCTGCGTCAGGCGGCGCCGCTCGGCCTGGCGCACGCGGTGCTGATCGCCGAGGAGTACCTGGGCGACGAGCCCTTCGTCATGTATCTCGGCGACAACCTGCTGAAGGACGGCATCGTGCCGTTCGTCGAGCGCTTTCGCGCCGACGCACCCGATGCCCTGATCCTGCTGCAGCACGTACCCGACCCGCAGTCCTACGGCGTGGCCGAGATCGTCGACGGCGCGGTGACGCACCTGGTCGAAAAACCGGCCGAGCCGCGCAGCGACCTGGCCCTGGTCGGCGTCTACCTCTTCACCGCGAAGATCTTCGCGAGCGTCAAGGCGATCAGCCCCTCGGCGCGCGGCGAGCTCGAGATCACCGACGCCATCCAGCACATGGTCGACCGCGGCCTGCAGGTCGAGCCGCACATCGTGACGGGCTGGTGGAAGGACACCGGCAAGCTCGAGGACATTCTCGAAGCCAACCGCCTGATCCTCGGCACGCTCGAACGCGACGTGCGCGGCGAGACGATCGACTCATCGATCGAAGGCCCAGTGGCCATCGAGGCCGGCAGCGTCCTCACGCGCTGCACGGTGCGCGGCCCAGTGACGATCGGGCACGGCTGCGAGCTCACCGACGCCTTCATCGGTCCCTACACGTCGATACTCCACGGCGTGATCGTCGACCACGCCGAGATCGAACACTCCATCATCCTCGAAAACAGCCGCATCTCGGGGCTGGACGCACGGCTCTGCGACAGCCTGATCGGCAAGGACGTGACCATCTGCCGCTCCGACGGCCGGCCGGCCGCCTACCGTTTCATGGTCGGCGACTCGAGCCGCATCGGCGTGGTCTGACGGCCGGCCTTCAGGTGGCTTCAAGCAAAAGGGGCGCGATGATCGACGGCGTGATGACCAAACGGCTGCGCGTGATCCCGGACGAGCGCGGCCGGCTCATGGAGTGCCTGCGCTCAGACGACGAGCTCTTCATCAAGTTCGGGCAGCTCTACATGACGACGACGCTGCCCGGAGTGGTCAAGGGCTGGCACCTGCACCACGTCCAGTACGACAACATCGTGTGCGTCAAGGGCATGATCAAGCTCGTGCTCTACGACGGCCGCGACGGTTCGCCCACCCGGGGCCGCATCGACGAGCTCTTCATGGGCGAGCACAACCCCCTGCTCGCGCGGGTGCCGCCCGAGGTGCAGCACGGCTGGAAGTGCGTGAGCGCCGACGAGGCCTTCATCGTCAATGCGCCGACCGAGGTCTACGACTACGACGAGCCCGACCAGGACGAGCTGCCTCACGACACCGATCTGATCCCCTACGACTGGGGCCTGCGGCTGCGCTGAGGCGCAGCTCGAGGGCCGCTGTCCGGCACCGACGATCGAACTCGTGAGCCCCGCGACGCGATGGCCGTCCACCCCGTGACGTCCGCGACACGCTGGCTGCTCACCGGCGGCGGCGGCCAGCTCGCCACCGCTTTCACGAGTCTGCTCGAGGGCGAGGTCTTCGTCGCCCGCGAGGAGGCGCTCGACCTGCGCGACGCGGCCGCCGTCGCGGCCGCGGTGCGCGCCTTTCGCCCCGACGTCGTGCTGCACACCGCCGCCTACACCGACGTCGACGGCGCCGAGCGCGACGAGAAGACGGCCCACGCGGTGAACGCCCTCGGCACGCGCCACATCGTCGCGGCCCTGCGCGGCACGCACGCGCAGCTCGTGTCGTTTTCGAGCGACTACGTCTTCGACGGGCACAAGGGCGCCCCGTACGTCGAGACCGACGAACCGGCGCCGCTCAGCGCCTACGGCCGCACCAAGCTGGCCCAGGAGCGCGAGACGCTCGCCTGGCTGCACGGCACGGTGATCCGCACGGCCTGGTTGTATTCAGCGACCGGCCGGAATTTCGTCAAGACGATCCTGGCGGCGGCGCGCGAACGCGCCGCCGCACGGCCCGCCGGACAACCTGCGGAACCGCTGCGCGTGGTCGACGACCAGGTCGGCTCACCGACCTACGCGGGACATCTGGCGATCGCCGTCGTCGAAGCCCTGGACGCGGGCCTTGGCCCCGGCATCTACCACATGGCCGGCGGCGGCGCCTGCAGCTGGTGCGAGCTGGCCCGCGAGGTCGTGGCCCTGGCCGGACTGCCGGTGGCGGTCGAGCCGCTGACGACCGCGCAGGCCGGCCGGCCGGCGCCACGGCCGGCCTTCAGCGCGCTGACGACGGAGCGGCCGATACCGCAGCCGCCCTGCTGGCAGGACGGCGTGGCGGCCGTCATGGACGAGCTGCTCGATACGCCGTGAAGCGGCGGCGCGCCGCCAGCGCGCCGCCCCTGTTCGAGGGAGACGAGGACATGAGGATCGTAGTCACCGGCGGCGCCGGCTTCATCGGCTCCAACTTCGTCCGCCTCCTGCTGGCAGAACATCCCGACGACGAAGTCGTCGTGCTCGACAAGCTCACCTACGCGGGCAACCTCGACAACCTGCGCGACGTCTCAGGCGACCCGCGCTACTCGTTCGTCAAGGGCGACATCTGCGACCCCGCGGTGGTCGGCCAGGTCGCCGCCGGCGCCGATGCGATCGTCAACTTCGCGGCCGAGACCCACGTCGATCGCTCGATCAGCGGCCCGGAGGACTTCATCCACACCGATGTGATCGGCACCCATGTGCTGCTCGAGGCCGTGCGGGCGCACGGCGTCACGCGCTTTCTGCAGATCTCGACCGACGAGGTCTACGGCGACGTCGCCGAAGGCGCCTCGATCGAGACCGACGCGCTGCGGCCGTCGAGCCCCTACTCGGCCAGCAAGGCCGGCGGCGAGCTGCTCGTGCTGGCCTACCGGCGCACCTACGGCACACCCGTCGTCACGACGCGCAGCTCCAACAACTACGGCCCGTACCAGTACCCCGAGAAGATCGTGCCGCTGTTTATCACCAACGCCCTCGACCACCAGGCGCTGCCGGTCTACGGCGACGGGCGCAACGTGCGCGACTGGATCTACGTCGACGACAACTGCCGGGCGCTCGACCTCGTGCTGCGCAGCGGGCTCGACGGCGAGATCTACAACGTCGGCGGCGGCAACGAGATCGCCAACCTCGACCTCACGCGCGGCATCCTCAGCGAGTTGGGCCTGGGCGAGGAGCTGGTGCGCTACGTCACGGACCGGCCCGGCCACGATCGCCGCTACGCGCTCGACTGCGCCAAGGTGCGCGCCCTGGGGTGGGAGCCGCGGGTCTCGTTCGCCGATGGTCTGGCACGCACCGTGGCCTGGTACGGAGAGCACCGCGAGTGGTGGGAGAAGATCAAGTCGGGGCAGTGGCGGCGTTACTACGAGCGCCAGTATCAGGGGCTGACGACCTGACCTGAACGAGCTCGCACCGTGGTGTGCGCCGTGAACGTCGAGATATGGCCGGCCCCGTTGCGCACCTCGACGGTCACCGTCCTCGCACCGGTCCCCGCCGCGAGCCGCCAGGGCAGGCGAATGGCGCCGTCGGCCGCCGGGCTCGGGAATCCTTCCCAGACGCTCCAAGCCGCGCCGTCGTTGCTCAGACGCAACTCGACGACACCGGTGTCGGGATCGGCGATGGCCGCGAGCACGGTGACGTGGTGGGTAGTAACGACGGGCGGCAGCGAGATCCAGCCGACGGGCGGCGTGCGATCGTAGGCCTCCAGCGAACGGGCGCGCTCGGTAGCGAGCAGCACCGCCGCCCCGAGGGCGGCCGTGAACAGGACCAGAACGACGGCCTTTCTCACTGCGCGGGCGAGACGCTCGTGAGCGGCGCGAACTGGCCTTTCTTCAGCACTCGGCGGCCCCAGGCGAAGGCCGACTTCCAGTAGGAATCGGAGTCGAGCGACGAAAGACCGACGCCGTCGAGCGAGCCGGTCGACTGGATGAACCAGCCGTTGCCGAGGTACAGCGCGGCGTGGTAGATCGATACCGCGGTCGACTTGGGCCCCTTCGGACCGAAGAAGATGAGGTCGCCGGGCACGAGCTTGGCGCGCGTGATGCGCGGTTTGGCGGCCGCGGCCATGCCGGCCGCGGTGCGTTCGTTCAGCGTGTAGCCGAAGTGCATCTTCATGACCCACCAGTCGAACCCTGAACAATCGAAGCCGCCATGGGCCTGGGCGCCGTACGGCGAGTTCTTGGTGGGATACTCACCGCCCCAGACATACGGGTAACCGATGTACTTGAAAGCGAAGGCGATGATCTGCTTCTGGCGGGCGGTCAAGGTCGGCAGAACGACGCTGTCGTACTCCTTGAGACCGGCGATGCTCCACGACGACAGGTGCTTCGCGCGATACAGGATGGCGGCCACCTCGGCCCGATCGATCGCCTGGCGCGGCGAGACCTCGAGGGCGTCGGCCGTGGACGAATGGTTGAAGCGCAGCCCCAGGGACCGCGCCGCGACCTCGGCCGGCAGATAGGTCGGCGCGCCCGTGGTCCACTTGGCGTTCGGCTGCCAGGTACCGGGTCGCAGCGACTTGAGAACGGTCCAGTCGGCGGTGGGGTTCAGGGCTCGCAGAAGACAGACGGCGGCGCTGTCGGCCTGATACTCCAGCACAGGCGCCGCCGGGTGAAAGCCGTCCTTGAAGACGGACATGATATGCAGGTGGACGGCGATCTCGATGTACTTGTAGTAAGGGTTGCTCACCGGCACGTCGGCCAGCGCGACCGCCGGCACCGTCAGCTTCTGGAAGGCTCCGGTGACGACGAGGGCCCGGGCGAGCTGCGCCCGGGTGATGGCCTGCGTGGGCTTGAACAGCCCGCCGCCGAAGTCGTCGAGCGCC
>PMKK01000117.1 GCA_003157715.1 Actinomycetota bacterium | reverse complement strand
CGCCGCCCTCGACCCCGCCGGCGCCCTCGACCCCGCCGGTGCCCTCGACCCCGCCGCCACTCCCCCGCGTCTCTCTCTTCGCGACGCCGTCGCGATCGCCGACGTCGTCTGGATCACCGTGCCCGACGACGAGATCGAGACCGTCGCCCACGACGTCGCCGCCGCGCTGCCGCGCCCGCTCGAACGGCCCGTCGCGGTCATTCACTCCAGCGGCCTGGGCTCGCTCGACCTGCTCGCCCCGCTGCGCGGCGTCGCCGCCGGCATCCTCTGCCTGCACCCCCTGCAGTCGTTCGCGGCGCCCGGCGACGCGGCCGCGCTGCGCGACGTGCCGATGGCCGTGACCGGCGACACGCCGGCCGACGTCGCCTTCGGCCGCTGGCTGGCCGAGCGCCTCGGCTGCCTTCCGTTCGAGCTGGCCGACGACGCCAAGCCGCTCTACCATCTGGCGGCCGCCACGGCGAGCAACCTCTTCGTGGCCCTGCAGAGCGAGGCCGGCGAGCTGCTGGCGGCGGCGGGCGTGCCGCCCGCCGCCGCCCCCGGGCTGCTCGCCCCGCTCGTCGCGACCACGGCGGCCAACGTGGCCGAGCGCGGGCCATCGAGAGCGCTGACCGGCCCCGTGGCGCGTGGCGACGTTGGCACCGTACGCGCCCACCTCGCACTGCTCGCCGACCAGGCGCCGCGCTTTGCCGAGACCTACCGGTCCCTGTCGCTCGAGGCGCTGCATCTCGCCGCGCCGCGCCTCGACGACGACACGGTGCGCGCCCTGCGCGAGCTGCTCGAGCGCGAGGAGGGCCGGCTGTGAGCGCCGCCCGCCACTCGGGCGAGCAGACGGCGACCGTCACCCGCACGATCGCCGCGACGCGCGAGGCCATAGCCGCGCTGCCGCGGCCGCTGGGCTTCGTGGCGACCATGGGAGCGCTGCACGAAGGCCACCTCGCGCTGATCCGGGCCGCCGCCGGCGAGTGCGCCGCCGTGGTCGTCTCGATCTTCGTGAACCCGACGCAGTTCGGGCCGCGTGAGGACTTCTCGAGCTACCCGCGCGACGAGCGCCGCGACGTCGAGCTCGCCACGGCCGCCGGCGCCGACCTGGTCTTCGCGCCACCGGTCGCCGAGATGTACCGGCCCGGCGCGACCACGACCGTGCGCCTCGACGGACCGCTCGCGACCCTCTACGAGGCCGCCGAGCGTCCCGGCCACTTCGACGGCGTGGCGACGATCGTCGCGAAGCTGCTCTCGATCGTCGGGCCGCAGCGCGCCTACTTCGGCCGCAAGGACGCCCAGCAGCTCGCCGTCGTGCGGCGCCTGACCGCCGACCTCGACCTGCCGGTCGAGATCCGCGGCATCGACACGGTGCGCGACCCCGACGGCCTCGCCATGAGCTCGCGCAACGCCTACCTCACGCCGGCGCAGCGCGCCAAGGCGCCCGAGCTGTATCGCGCCCTGCAGGCGGGCCGCACGCGGGCCGCCGACGGCGCCCGGGCGATCGTCGCCGAGGTCACGGCAAAGCTCGTGATCGGCTTTCCGCCCTACCTGCGGCTCGCCGACGACCCCGACGACCCGCGGCCGGCGTTCTCGGTCGACTACGTCGCCGTGGTCGATCCGCTGAGTTTCGCGGCGGCCGGCGAACGGCTCGACACGGCGCCCGGCCCCGTAGCGCCCGGCAGCCTCATCATCGCCGCCGCCCGCCTGGGCGCGGTCCGCCTGCTCGACAACGTCGCGGTAGGCCCGGCGGCCGAGGCGAGCGACCCAGAAGACAGCGATCCCACACCCCATGAACCGCACCCGCGCAGCGGGGCGGCATCGTTCGAGGAGGAGTGACAGACGTGGCGACAGTGATGATCAACGGACGGCACAAAGCGGCGGTGCGCGAGGGACTGATGTGCGTCGTGACCGGCACCATCGAGTTCTCGAGCGGCGGCGACACCGACATCATCAAGATCACGGACGACGTGACCGAAGCCGTGCACCAGACCGGTCTGCGCGACGGCACCGTGACCGTGTTCGTGCCGGGCGCGACCGGAGCGGTCACGACCCTCGAGTTCGAACCCGGCGTCGTGCACGACGTCCAGCTCGCGCTCGACCAGATCGCCCCGCCCGACAGGCACTACGTCCATAACGACAACCTGAAGGACGGCAACGGCCACTCGCACGTGCGCGCCGGCCTGGTCGGCCCCTCGATCACCGTGCCGTTCGTCGACGGCCGCCTCACGCTGGGCAAGTTCCAGACCATCGTCTTCTGCGACTTCGACGCCCGGCCGCGCGAGCGTCAGCTGATCGTCCAGGTGATGGGCGTATGAGCGACCAGAGCCACACGAGCGGTCAGGCCGCGAGCGGCGCGTCCGCAGGCGCCGGTCGTGCGCCCGGCGAGTCGCCGATCATCGTCCAGATCGCGCTCGACTTCGTCGATCTGCCGCGCGCCATCGAAGTCGCCCGCGAGGCGGTGGCCGGCGGCGTCGACTGGGTCGAGGCCGGCACGCCGCTCATCAAGGCCGAGGGACTGCAGGCCGTGCGCGAGCTCAAGGCGGCCTTCCCCGACCACCTGGTCTTCGCCGACCTGAAGACGATGGACGCCGGACGCATCGAGGTCGAGTACGCCGCCAAGGCCGGCGCCGGTCTGGTCGGCGTGCTGGGCGTGGCGAGCGACGCGACGATCCAGGAGTGTATCGAAGCCGCCCACAACTACGGCTGCAAGCTGATCGTCGACATGATCGAGGTGGCCGACCCCGTGGCCCGCGCCCTCCAGGCCGAGGAGTGGGGCGCCGACTACGTCGGCATCCACACCGCGATCGACCAGCAGATGCGCGGCGCGGCGCCGTTTGCCACGCTGCGCGCCGTCGCCGAAGCCGTCTCCATACCGGTCAGCGCCGCCGGCGGCATCAACTCCGAGACCGCCGCCGCCGCCGTAGCGGCGGGCGCCGGCATCGTCGTGGTGGGCGGCGCGATCACCAAGTCGACCGACGCCACGGCCGCCGCCGCCGAGATCCGCCGCGCCGTCGACCAGGGCGTCTCCATCGAGACGACCCTCTACAAGCGCGCCGGGGCCGATGCGATCCGTTCGGTGCTCGAGCAGGTCTCGACGGCCAACGTCTCCGACGGCTGGCATCGCCAGCCCAGCCTGCACGGCATCAGGCCGCTGCTGCCCGGTTCGCACATGTGCGGTCCGGCCGTGACGGTGCGCACCTACNNCTGGGGCGAGCTTGCCACCCACAGCGCCAAGGTGAAGGGCCTCGCCGGTCTCGTGGTCTGGGGCGCCATCCGCGACACCCCCGAGATCGCGCGCATAGGGTTTCCGGCCTTCTCGAGTCTCGTCAGCGCCAACGCCGGCGAGCCCAAGGGCTTCGGCGAGATCAACGTGCCGCTGTCGATCGCCGGTCAGACCATAGAACCCGGCGACTGGGTGGTGGGCGACGACGACGGCGTGATCGTGCTGCCCAAGGCGCAAGCCGTCGAGCTCGCCAACCGCGCCATGNNCGGCGAGATCGACGCCGGCAAGACCCTGGCCGAGGTCGCCTACCTGCAGAAGTGGGAGAAGGCGCGCTGACCGCGGTCGCTTAAGGCTTCAGACCGAGGCGCCGCGTATGCGGCGGTAGCAGCTCTCGTAGACGGCGTTGAAGTCGCCGACGTCGGCCAGGAACGTCCCGGTCTCGATCTGCTCGGGGGTGGGCCGCATCGAGCGCTGCACCAGGCTCTTCATGAGGGGATCGGCCGCGCTCACCACCGGGTGATAGCCGCTGTAGTCGGCGTTGGCCGCCGCCACCTCGGGATCGAGCAGGAACTCGATGAAACGGTGGGCGGCGTCGGGGTCGGCGGCCGACACGGGGATGCACGGTCCGTCGATCCAGATCGTGAAGCCCTCGCGCGGTCTGAGGTAACGCACCTGCGTGACCCCTCCGTTGATCGCCCGCGTGACGTCGCCGCCGAAGCAGTGGACGACGGTCACGCCGTCAAGGATGCTGCGCCACGGGGTGTCCGAATCGTACTTCGCGACGAGCGGCGCCTGCTCGATGAGCTTGGCCGTCGCCCGTTCGAGCGCGTCGCGATCGGTCGAGTTGGGGCTTTCCCCGAGCAGATAGAGGGCAGTGGACAGGACCTCGCGCGCCTCGTCGAGCATGGCGATGCGGCCGGCGAACGAACGGTCGAACAGCACTTCCCAGCTCAGGCCCACGCGCGCGGCCTGATCGATGCGCACGGCGATGCCCTCCGTGCCGAAGTACAGCACCGAGGTGTATTTGCGCCCGTCGGTCTCGGGGTCGCAGGGCGGCTTGCGCAGACGCGCGTCCGTGACACCCTTCAAGCCGGGAAGCCGGTCCACGTCGAGCGGCTGCAGGATGCCCGCCTTGCGGTACCGCTCGGCGACGTAGTCGCTCGCCACCACCACGTCGAACGGCTCGCCGGCCAGCACCCGGGCGGCGGCCGCGTCCTCGCCCGTGTACCAGACGGCCTCGACGCGGATGCCGGTCTCGGTCTCGAAGCGGGCCAGCGTCGCCGGCGCCAGGTAGTCGGCCCAGATCAGGACGCGGATGGAGCGCGATGGCATGCCAGACTATTCTGCGTCGGGCCGGCATGTCCTCGCGGCGCGGACCGGCGCGAGCGCGCCGACCCCGCCGATGCGCTTCGCGAAGTCTTAGCCTACGCCGCCCGCACCTTCGCGTAGCCGGCCTCGAACGTCGCGTTGAAGGCGCCGAGGTCGCGCAGGAACGTGCCGCGCGCCATCTGCTCGTCGGTCGGGCGCATGGAGCGCTGCACCAGGCTGCGGATGAGCGGGTCGGCCGCCGGCACGACGGGCTGGTAGCCCATGATGTCGGCGTTCGCCGCGGCCACATGCGGCTCGAGCAGGTAGTTCAGGAAGGCATGGGCCGCGGCCGGCTCGCGGGCGTTCGCCGGAATGCAGGGGGCGTCGGCCCACACGCGATAGCCTTCGTTGGGCAGCACGAAGCGGATGCCCGGCGCGCCCTGGGTGATCGCCGCCGCGACGTCGCCGTCCCAGCATTCGACGATGGGCGTGCCGCCGACGATGCGGCGGGCCAGCGCCGTTGTGTCGTAGGCCGTCACGAGGGGCTTCTGGGCGATCGCCATGGCGGCCGCCTGGTCGAGCAGCTCCGGGTCGGTGGCGTTGGGATCGGCGCCCAGCAGAAAGAGGGCCGGGCCCAGGACTTCGCGCGAGCCGTCGAGCATGGCGATCTGCCCCGCGTAGGCGGGGTCGTAGAGCATCTCCCAGCTCCTCGGCGGCATGGCGATGCGGTCGAGACGCACCGCAAACCCTTCGGTGCCGAAGTAGCAGACCGAGGTGTACTTCTCGCCGCGAATGCCCGGGTCGTAGGCCGGCGCCTGGAAGTACGGCTGGGTGACGAGGCCCCAGTTGCCGAGCAGCTCCATGTCGAGGGGCTGCAGCAGGCCCGCCTTCAGCAGCGCCTCGGCGGCCCAGTCGGTCGGCATGATGACGTCGTAGCGTTCGCCGGCCGCCACCCGCGAGATGAAGTCGTCGTTGCGGTCGACGCAGGTCTCGTCGACGCGGATGCCGGTGTCGGCCTCGAAGCCTTTCAGCAGCTCGGCCGACAGGTAGTCGGCCCAGTTGAGCAGCTTGATCGACGAGGGCTTTGGTGAGCGCGCTGGCGCGTCTGCAGTAGCGTCTGCCATGGCGCTACCTTCGACGCGGACACTGGGTTCCCTCTTAGGTGCATAGGACGGGCGTCCGCTCACGACAGGATCATGGACTCGCCGAGACCCCCGCCGGGTGACTGTGCTTTGCCGGCCGGCTCACTGCCCGGCTGCCGACCGCGTCGCGAGAAACCGGCGCAACGCGATCACCGCCCAGACGGCTTCGACCACGCCGAACGGCCAGGCGCCGGCCAGAAACCCGTAGGCGCTCGACGCCAGGCAGCCCACCGCGAACGCCGCGATGAAGCCCGGGCCGCGCTTCTCGAGGGCGTACATCAGCATCATGAAGGTCAGCGCCGTGACCCCGTAGAGAGTGACCGCCATGGCCCCGCCTTACCCGAGCGCCCGACCGGCCGGACGGCGCCCGCCGGCCGCGCGCACGACCGCCTGCAGCGCGCTGAAGCGAGCCGCGTAGAGGAGATGACCCGCGCAACCGCAGTCCGAGGCGCCGAAGCGCGCCCCGGCGCGCACCACCGCTCCGGCCGCCTCTGGCCTTGCGCCCGCCGCGCCCTCGGACGAGGCGACCGCCGGAGACCCGGCCGCGCAGAGGAGCGTGGCCAACTCGCATTCACCCAGGAGCGTGTCGAACAGCCACGCCCGTGTGGCGGGATGCCTGCCGAAGAGATAGTCGGCCTGCCAGCGCAGGGGCTTGGCGGCGCGCTGCCCACGTAGGCATGCCAGCCGCGGGCGAAGGTGACCGGACCCAGCGCCCCCACGACGATCGTCTCGCGGCGCGGCACCCAGGCGGCCACCACGTACAGGCGATTGAGCGCATTCACGCGTCCTCGACCAACCGTCCGTAGCATCGCGGCCGGCGGTGGCCGCCGCCCCAGACCTCGGTGCGGCGCCACTCGCGCAGCTCGTCCAGATCGAAGCGCGCCAGGCAGATCTCCTCGCCGGCTCCGGCCCGCACGACGAGCGTGTCGCGGCCGGCGCCGTTCGAGCCGTAGACGCACGGGTGAAAGGCCACCGAACGGCCGTCGCAGTCGTCGTGTGAGGCCGGGTAGTTGGCCAGCGCCACGGCGACCATGTCCTCGAAGGCCCGGGCACGCAGCTGCCCGGTCCGGTTGTCCTCCATGGGGCAGGCGTTGGGCACCAGGATGAGCTCGGCGCCGTCGAGCGCCAGGATGCGCGCGCTCTCGGGAAACTCACGGTCGAAACAGATCATGGCCCCCACCGCGACCGGGCCCGCGGCGGTGCCGAGCGTCGCCACCGGAAAAGCCTCGCCGGGGGTAAGCGACGCCTCGGGCTGGTCGAACTCGCAGGTGTGGACCTTGGCGTAGCTCAACGCCTCGCGGCCATGGCGGTCAAACAGGGTGACGGTGTTGCGCGGCGCGCCCGGCCACGCCTCGAGATACGTGATCGCGACGGCCGTGCCGAGCTCGGCGGCGAGGGCGGCGAAGTGCCGCACGAACGCCCCGTCGCGCGGGACGGCCTGCGCTCGCCAGCGCTCCAGGTCGCCGCCCGCGAAGCCGTAGCCGATGTTCCACA
>PMKK01000295.1 GCA_003157715.1 Actinomycetota bacterium | reverse complement strand
TCTCGAGCACCTCGGCGCGCACGCCTGAGTAGCCCTTGGCGATGGTGTTGACGCGCAACAGCATGGCGCCCCGCACGACGTCGCGCGGCAGCGGTTCGCCGACGCCGACCGCGTGACTGCGCACGAGATTCTGCTGCAGCCGGCGCACCTGGTCGACCGGGATGCGCGTCGTGGCGAGCTGGCCGAACCCCGTGGTCACACCGTAGACGACCCTCTCCTCCCGCAGGATCTGCTCGACGACGCGCCGCGCGACGGCCAGCTTCTCGAGCGCCGCGGGGCCGATCCTTACCTGCCGGGCCTCTCGTGCGACCGCCGCCACGTCGGCGATGGTCAGGGCCTCGTCGCCGATACTGAGTTCCTTCATCTCTGGCGTCCTTTCCGGGCTGGTTCATCGCGGCTTCAGCGCGCGAGCGACGGCCGCAGCCTGTCGCTTGAACGTCGGTCCTTAAGCTTCCACCCGAAGACCGAGTCGCTCGAGGGTCGAGGCGATGTCGTGCTCGGTGGTGCGCGGGTTGATGGTGCACAGGCGCAGCGCCGCGTACCCGCCCACGCTGGTGGTCGTGATGTGCGCGAAGCCGTCATCGTCGATCCCGGCCAGCATGGCGTGGTGCTCGCGACGGTCGGCGCCGCGGCGCGCGAAGGTGACGATGCCGAGCTGGGCCGGGGTCACGACCCGCCAGTCCTCGTCGCGCTCGATGAGCCGCTGCGCATGTTCGGCCAGGGCGATGCCGCGCGCCACGGCCGACGCGAGACGATCGGCGCCGTAGACGCGGAAGCTCAGCCACAGCTTCAACGCGCGCGGGCGACGGGTCAGCTCGAGGCTGCGGTCACGAAAGTCGACCTCGCCGTCGTTAGCCGCCGTGATGTCGGCGAGGTAGTCCGGCACCATGTGAAAGGCGCCCTTCAGGACGCCGGGGCGAGTGACGAGCAGACAGGCGAGGTCGTAGGGCTGAAAGAGCCACTTGTGCGGGTCGAGGACCACCGAGTCGGCGAGCTCGAGCCCGGCAAGGACGTGGCGGCCGGCCTCGCAGAGGGCGGCCGAGGCGCCATAGGCGCCGTCGACGTGCAGCCAGAGCCCTTCGCGACGGGCGAGCCCGGCGAGCTCGGCGAGCGGGTCGACGGCGCCGGTGTTGGTCGTGCCGGCGTTGGCCACGATGAAGCCGGGCCTTCTGCCGGCCGCCCGGTCGTCGGCGACGGCGGCGGCCAGGGCCGCCACGGGCAGACGCATGTCCCGGTCTGCCGGCAGCACCCGTACCTCCGCGGCGGCAAACCCGAGCGCCGTCAGACCGCGGGGGATCGAGGCGTGGGTCTGATCGGACAGATAGCACACGCCGGGCCCCCCGGCGGCGCGCGCGGCCGCGAGCCCGGTCAGGTTGGCCAGTGACCCGCCGCTCGTCGTGACCCCTTCGGTGCCCTCCGGCAGACCAAGCAGCTCGCGCACCCAGTCGAGCGCGACGAGCTCGACCGTCGCCGGTCCCGAGCCGCCGGCCCAGGAGGCGTCGATGGCGTTGAAGCCCGTGGCCAGCCAGTCGCCGAGCACGCCGGCATACGAGGAGGGACTGGGCACGCGGGCGAAGTTTCGCGGGTGGTCGCCGTGCTGCATATGGGCGAGCGCTACGTCGACCAGCGTCCGCACGGCATCGAGCGCATCACTGCCGCGGCGCGGCACCGGCCCGCCGAGCGCGGCGCGCAACTCGGCCGGCGTCCCCGTGCGGATCGCCGGTTGCGCGGCGATGGTCTCGAAATGTTCGACGACCCGATCGACGACCCAGTAGCCGAGCTCGCGCATCTGGGCGGCATCGAGACCGAGCGGGTCTGCGGAATCGATCGGCCAGTCAGTCATGAAGACACTCTACCGAAATCGGGCCCGCCTCTACCTGAGTTGGGTCGCGCCGCTCGCGCGGTCGGCCCCGAGCTGCCCGAGACGGGCGCGCAGCTCGGCATCGACGCCGGGACCCAGGCTGCGCAGCAGGTGTGCCGTCTCGGAGTGGCGCACGGTCGCCGAGAAAGGTACGAGCCGCGTCGGCAGGACCACCACGGCCGCCGTCACAAGCCAGACGCAGACGACCGCCAGCGCCGCCCCGAGCAGCAGCCCGCCCAGACGATTCAGGCCTCCGACCACCGGGATACGGGACACCAGGCGGCTGAAGCGTCTGCCGAGCGCCCCCAGGACGATGCCGACCACCACGATGACGGCAAAGAAGGCCAGCACGCGGCCCTCGGTGGCGCTGAGCCTGGGAATGGCGGCCGCGAGCCGGCGACCGATGACGGCGTCGAGGCGCAACGCCAGCAGCATGCCGCAGGCAAAGATCGCCAGACCGACCAGCTCGCCGATCAGGCCGCGGCGCAAGCCGCGATAGGCCAGCAAGGCGATCAGCAGGCAGACGATGAGATCGTAGAAGTCCACGTCGCTGCGATGCTCGCCGCTGTGCGCAGCAAACGCAAGTCGCCCTACTCGGCCGCGAACCGGCGCACGTCAGCGGCCGACTCGGCGGCCAGTGCCCTGGCGGCGAGCCGCCGGGCCGCGCCAAGATCAGTGGCCCGCACGGCCTGCTTGGCGGCCGCGATCCGCCGCGGGTCCATCGAGAGCTCGGTGACACCCAGCCCCAGCAGGATCGGGATGGCAAGGGGGTCGCCGGCCGCCTCGCCGCACACCGCCACCCGCCGACCGTGTTCGCCGGCCACCCGCGCCACCCGCTCGACCAACCGCAGGACGGCNNGGATGCAGCGCGTCGGACAACGGGGCCACCGCGGCATTGCCACGATCGGCGGCCAGAACGTACTGAGCCAGATCGTTCGTGCCCAGCGAGAAGAAGTCGACGTGGGGCACGAAATCCTCGACGAGCAGGGCGGCCGCCGGCACTTCGACCATGATGCCCAGCTCGACGCGCCGCGCGGCGGCCGCGCCGGCAGCACCGTCAGCGGTCGTGCGGGCAGCGGCGGTCGTGCGGGCTGCAGCGGCGGGGACGATCGTGCGGGCGGTGAGGCCGGGAGCAGAGGCGACACCGGCGGAGGCCAGCCACTCCACGGCCTCCTCGAGCACCCGACTCGCCCGCCGCACCTCGTCGACGGTGGCCACCATCGGCAGCAAAATCTGCAAGGGATAGTCGGCAGCCACGCGCAGGAGCGCCCGAAACTGGGCGACGAGCAGCTCGGGGCGACTCAGCCCCAGACGGATCCCGCGCAACCCCAGAAAGGGATTCTGCTCGGCGGCCAGCAGCAGGTAGGGGAGCTGCTTGTCGGCGCCGACGTCGAGGGTCCGCACTACCAGCGGGCGGCCATCCAGACGCGCGGCCGCCGCCCGGTAGGCCTTCTCCTGTTCGTCTTCGCTAGGCAGGTGATCGGCAGCCAGGAACAGCAACTCGGTGCGCAGCAGACCGATGCCGTCGGCGCCGGCAGCCAGCGCCGCCTCGACGTCGCCCGGCTCCGACACGTTGGCCTCCACCAGCACGACGCGGCCGTCGCGGGTCAGGGCGGGCAGATGAGCCGTCTCTCGGGCCTCGGCCGCTTCGAGGCCCCGCCGGGCCCGCAGCTCTTCAGCCGCCCGTAAAGCCGTGGGCGGCGGGTCGACCGTGACCGTTCCGGCCTCGCCGTCGAGGGTGAGCCTCGTACCATCGGCCACGCCGAGCAGCGTCTCCCCCACGCCCACGGCGGCGGGGATGCCGAGCGACCGGGCGAGGATCGCGCTGTGCGACGTGGGGCCGCCGAAGGCGCAAGCCACGCCGATCACGGATGAGTGCGCCAGGGTGGCGATCTCGGCTGGGGTCAGGTCGGCCGCGAGCAGGATGCCTGGGGCGGCCGCNNCCTCGAGGAGGCGAGCCAGGACCTGGTCTCCAACACCGCGCAGATCGGCTGCCCGCGCCCGCAGGTAAGGGTCGTCCAGCGCCTCCCAGGCCGCCGCCGCCTCAGACACGGCGTCGGCCCAGGCACGAGCGGCGTTCGTACCCCGTTTGAAGATCGCGGCCCGCGCCGGGCCCAGTAGCGCCTCGTCTTCGAGGAACAGCAGATGGGCGTCGAAGATCGCCGCGTCATAGCCGCTCGCGCGGGCGGCAACGAAGTCACGTGCCCGGCCGATGTCGTCGCCGGCGGCAGCCAGAGCATCCTCCAGCGCGGCCCAGTCGGCGGCCGGGTCTTGCGAAGCGGCGTCGGGCAGCTCCACCGAGACGGCTCGCAAGCGTCGCGCCGGGCCGGTGGCGATCCCCGGCGAGACCGCGAAACCGCGCAGCACCTCTCCCGGAGCGGGAGGCTCCGCGGCCGCTTGTGAACGGGCTGCCGGAGCCGACCGGGCCGGGGTCGAAGAGTCCTGGGTGTCGGCGGGCGGAGCCTCCCGGGGTTCGCCGAAGTTGTCGTCGGCCAGCCGCCGGATGGCGGCCAGGGCCTCGTTGGCCTGAGATCCGGCGGCGCAGGCCCGCATCTCGTGGCCGCGACGCAGACCCAACGTGGCCACGGCATTCAAGCTGCGAGCACTCACGGGACCGCGGCCCGCGGTGATGTTCGCGACCGTCACGTCGGCCGCGAACCCGGCCGCCGTGCGCACCAGCAGGGCGGCCGGGCGCGCGTGAAGGCCCAGGCGGTTGGCGATCACGACTCGCAGGTCGGACCCCGGGACCGCGGCGGCCAGAGCACCGCCCGCCGGTGCGCTCGGCGCCGGCTCGGAAACCGCCCCGGCGTGAGCCGTCGCCTGCCGCGCGCCGCCTGGACCACCTGCCGCCGAGGACGGATCCATCTGCGGCAGCAGGTGGGTGGCTTTCGCGGCCAGCGCGCCACGCGCCTCCTGCGCCACCTTCTCCAGGGACTCGCCAAGCCCGGCCGAGACCGCGGCGGCGACCGCGCCCTCGACGAGCGGCGCTGCGGAGAGCAGCACGCGTCCGCGCCGCTCGGGGGGCAGCAGATCGAGGGCCATCTCGGCCGAGAGCACGGCGCTGCCAAGGTCCATGAGGACCAGCACGCCGTCGGGCGTCCACGCCTCATCGATGGCCCGCACGACGAGAAGCGCGTCGGTACCCAGCGGCCTGCCCGGCTGGTCGAGTCCACCGGCGACCGCGATCCGCAATCCTCGCGGGCTCATCTGCGCGGCGAGCTCGGCCACGCCATCGGCGAGTTTCGCGCTGTGGCAGACGAGGACCAGCCCGATCACGGTGACGTGCCGCCCCGTTCTTTCCCTGCCAGCGTCTCGGCGGCAGTCCACAGCAACAGCCAGGACGAGGTCGCCCCTGGGTCCTGGTGGCCGGCGCTGCGCTCGCCCAGATAGCTCGCCCGGCCCTTGCGNNAGGGCGGCATCCAGGGACAACCCCGATGCCGCGGCCGACCGCAGCGCCCCGGCCGCCGGCAGAAGGGCATCGAGCATGGTCTTGTCGCCGGGCTCGGCCTTGCCGCGCGCCCGCACTCCCGCGACGCCGGCCTCGAGCGCCGCCGCCCAGCCAGACAGGGAAAGCTCGGCGGCCTCGCCGGCGGCGCTCCCCATGGCCAGGAACAGCGTGCCGTACAGCGGCCCGGCGGCGCCCCCAACCGTCGACACGAGGGTCATGCCGATCGTCTTCAGCAGGGGCCCAAGGCCACCGGCGGCCCCGGCGGCGGAGGCGCCCTCGAGCCTGGCCAGCACTGCCCGCGTGCCGCGTTCCATGTTGATGCCGTGGTCGGCATCGCCGATGGCCGCGTCCAGTTCGGTCAGATACTCGCGCTCCCGCGCCACGGCCCCGGCGAAGGCCCTCATCCAGGCCACCACGGCCGAGGCTGAGACGGACTCGCTCACACCCCCCACCGCAGGCCCGTCGTCAGAACCGGCGCGTCCCAGAGCGCGGTGAGCCGCTCATCCAGGCGCAGCAGCGTAATCGAACAGCCGGCCATGTCGAGCGAGGTCATGTAGGAGCCGACGAGGTTGCGCGCAACGACGATGCCGCGGTCGGCCAGCAGCTTGTGCAACTCGTTGTAGACGATGTAGAGCTCCATGAGCGGCGTAGCGCCCATGCCGTTCACAAATGCCAGCACGCGATCGCCGCGGCCGAGGGGCAGATCGTCCAGGATCGCGCCGGCCAGCACCGCGACGATGTCGTGCGCGGAGGCTGCCTTGGCGCGCTCGCGGCCCGGCTCCCCGTGGATGCCGACGCCGATCTCGATCTCG
>PMKK01000191.1 GCA_003157715.1 Actinomycetota bacterium | reverse complement strand
GCGCAACCTCGCCACGCGGCTGCGGCAGCGCGACTTCGACGACGTGATCGCCGCCATCTCGCTGTTTCGGCCGGGGCCGCTGCAGGCCGAGATGATCGGGCCCTTCATCCGCCGCCGTCACGGCCGCGAAAAGGCGCTCGTACCCCACCCCGACATGTGGCCGGCGCTCAAGCGGACCTACGGCGTCATCCTCTATCAGGAACAGGTGATCGAAGTCGCCGCGGCGATCGCCGGGTTCTCGCTCGCCCAAGGCGACCTGCTGCGCCGCGCCATGACCCACGAGCGCTCGCTCGACGAAATGGACGCGATCGGGCGCGACTTCGTCGAAAAGGCGATCGCCCGCGGCATCGAGCGAGCGACCGCCGACGAAGTCTTTCGCCAGCTGCGCGGCTTCGCCGCCTACGGCTTCAACAAGGCCCACGCCGCCTGCTTTGCCGTCGTCTGCAACGCCAGCGCCTGGCTCAAGGCGCACTACCCGGCCGAGTTCTTCTGCGGCCTCATGGACAACCAGCCCATGGGCTTCTACTCTCCGCGCGTGGTGCTGAACGACGCGCGCCGCTGGGGGCTCGAGGTGCTGCCGGTCGACGTCGCGGCCAGCGTCGGCGACTTCGCCGTCGAGCGCGACGGCCGGGCGCTGCGGGTCGGCCTGGCCTACGTCAAAGAGATGAGCCAGGCGGCCATCGCGGCCATCGTGCGCGAACGAGCGCCCGAGCGCGGCGGGCCGTACCGCTCGCTGCCCGACTTCTGCCGGCGCACGCGGGTAAGCATCGAGATCGTCATCAACCTGGTGCGGGTGGGGGCCTTCGACGGACTCGGGGTGCGGCGCGAGGAGCTGCTCGTCCAGGTGCCGCTCGTACACGCGCAGATCACAAGGACAAAAGGCGCCGGTAGCGGGCGCGCGGCGGGCGGGACGAGAGGGTTCGATCGTGGGCTCGCCCCCGAGGCGCCCACGAGCTCGCGGGCGGCGGGGGTCTCTGGTCGCGGCTTCGCGGCTGGTTTGCCGGCGCAAACATCGGACGGTCTTCCCGGCGAGGCATTACAGTTCGCGACCGACGAGCAGCTCGGAGCGCTGCCGTTCGTGCCGTCGTGGAGCGCCCGCGAGAAGGTCGCCGTCGAGCTCGAAGTGCTCGGCCTCAACGTCAGCGCCCACCCGCTCGACTTCGTGCGCGCCGAGCTTACGGCGCTCGACGCCGTGCCGTTCGGCCGCCTGCACCTGGCGCCCGACGGCCGGCGCATCCGCCTGGCCGGAGTCCTCGAACGCGCCCAGATGCCCTGGATCCGCACCGGCCACCGCACGCTCTTTCTTACCCTCGAAGACGAAAGCGGCCTGGCCGAGGTCGTCGTCTTCAACGACGTCTATCTGCGCTACGGCCGCGTGCTCAAAGAGGCGGTCTACCTGCTCGTCGAAGGCGAGCTGCAAAACAACGACGAGCGCGGCCTGGCGGTCGTCGCCACGCGCATCGTCGACCTCGAGGCGGTGCTCGGCAGGCTGCGCGACCTGCCGCCCGACGATCACAACCGCGCCCTCAAGCGCTCAGGCGAGTGGCTGCCCAAGGTCGAGCCGCGCACGCGGCCGGGACGCACGGGGTGATGCCCGGCTTCTTGAACTTTGTCCCGGAGTCTGCACAGACTTGCCGTGGCAGGCGATGACCGGGCGCCCGCCGGGGGTCACTCGAGGGGAGGGTCCATGAAGCGCTTGCTCTACTCGCAGTCCAGGCACGGGCGCCGCCTGCCGCTCGTCGCGCTGGCCGCGGTCCTGATCGCGGCGTTCATCTGGAGCCTGGGTAGTGCCCTGGCCGACAGCTCGAGCCTAAGCCCAGCGAACGGCAAGAAGATCGTTCTGCAGGTCGGCTGGTATCAGAACATCGACAGCCTCAACCCGTTCATCGGCCAGCAGAACGTCGCCTACGACGTCTACCGTCTCAACTACGACTTCCTCGTCAACTACGATGCCGGTACGCTGGCGCCGGTCCCCGGCGTCGCGACGAGCTGGTCGCATTCCCGCGACGGAAAGACCTGGGTCTTCAAGATACGCCAGGGCATCAGGTGGCAAGACGGCCTGCCGCTCACCGCGAGCGACGTCGCCTTCACGTTCAACTACATCATCCGCAACCAGATGACCGCCTACACCAACTACACGCAGTTCATCAAGGACGCCGTCGCGATCGGCCCTTCGACCGTGCGGTTCGACTGCTCCAGGCCCAAGGCCAACATCCTGCAGATGTGGGTGCCCATCCTCCCCAGGCACATCTGGAGCAAGATCAGCCCGGCAGACGCGCAGAACAAGTTCCAGAACCCCGCGCCGGTGATCGGCAGCGGCGCCTTCCAGGTGGTCGACTGGGTGAAGGACCAGTACCTGCGCATGGACGCCAACAAGGGCTACTGGGGCGGTGCCCCCAAGATCGATGAAGTCCTCTTTCGCATCTATACCAACCAGGAGACCGAAGCCGCCGACCTGAGATCGGGTTCCATCCAGTATGCCGACGTCGCCCCCGCCCAGTACCGGTCGTTCATCGGCAAAGCGACCTGGACGGCTCATAAGGCGACCGACGACTCCTTCGAGAACATGGGCGTCGACTGCTACACGCTGGGTCCATCGCAGAGCAATCCGGTGCTCAAGGACTGGCGGTTTCGCAACGCGCTCAACTGGGCCATCGACCGCCAGGCGATCGCCGCCATCGCCTACAACGGCGCGGCGCTGCCGGCGACCAGCTTTCTGCCGAGCGGCTACTGGAAGGCGCCCCTCGACTATCACTGGCAACCGCCGGCAAGCGAGGCCTACGCCTACGATCCGGCCAAGGCCGGGCGACTGCTCGACGCGGCCGGCTACAAGAAAGTCAACGGCGTGCGCCGCGACCACAACGGCAAGCCGATCGCGCTGCGGCTCTGGGCGGTCACCGAGAAAAACCAGTACGTCGTCGCCTCCAAGCTGATCGCCGGCTACCTCGAGAAGCTCGGACTCAAGGTCACGCTCCAGACGATGGACAGCGGCGCCATCGACGACAAGCTCTACAGCACCGCCGGCAACACGTTCAAGCCCGACTTCGACCTGTTCGTCTGGGGCTGGGGCGGCGACTTCGACCCGGGGTTTCTGCTCTCGATCTTCCTCACCAGCCAGATCAACGGCTGGAGCGACTCCGCCTGGTCTGATCCACAGTACGACCGGCTCTTCCAGCGACAGGCCTCCGAACTCGATCCGCAGAAACGCAAGGCGATCATCTGGCAGATGGAACAGATCATCTACGAGCGGAGCCCCTACGTCATCCTGGTCTATCCGCAGACCCTTCAGGTCTACGACACGCAGCACTGGCAGGGCTGGGTGCGCCAGCCGGCCGGCACGGGGACGGTGAACAACTACTGGACCTATCTCAGGATAGCTCCCCGCGAGGCGGCCGCCGGGCACTCGACGGCAAGGTGGCCGGCGGCCGTCATCGGCGGCGCCCTCATCCTTATCGCGCTCGCCGTCTGGCGGGCGGCGCGCCGGCGGCGCAAGCCCGTGGCCGAGGAGATGTCCTAAAGAGGCTTCGGCTCGGCTGCGGGGTCGCGGTCGAACCAGAACCGCTCCCAGGCGAGCGCGAAGCTCAGTGGCTGCCCCTGGTCGGACGAGCCGCGCAGTCGAGCGTAGGCCATGAGCGCCGGCAGAGCGGCACACCAGACGGCCGTGCGTCGCCGGCCGAGGGCCAGGCTCGCG
>PMKK01000008.1:4403-4626 GCA_003157715.1 Actinomycetota bacterium | reverse complement strand
GTGCGCGCGTGCCACAGCGAACAGGTCGTGGTGGTGAGCGGGGCGGGCAGCAGCAGCAGCCCGACGTCGGGCCACTCGCCGGTCAGCGCCTCACGCGGAAAGCCTGCCGCGAGCCCGGCGCGGGCGGCCATGACGAAGGCGTTGAGCCAGGCGCGCACGAGCGGCTTCACGTCGCGCTCGGGAGTCCAGGCGCGCTCGGCGGGGACGTAGTCTCCGGCCGCCG
>PMKK01000008.1:3638-4381 GCA_003157715.1 Actinomycetota bacterium | reverse complement strand
GCGGCCGGCTCCGCGTCGGTCCAGCACCAGGGAAAGAAGCCGATGGCGCCGCGCCCGAAGCTCGACCAGCTCAGCAGACGATCATAGGCGGCGATCGACTCGGGCGCGAACTGCGTGGAGGAGGCGCCGTACTCGTGCAGCATCACCGGCTTGCCCGCTCCCGCCGCGAGCGCCGTCTCGAACGCGCCGGCGTGCGTCATGCGCGCCGCGAGCAGCGCGTCGGGGTAGAGCTCGGGAGAGTAGATGGGGTAGGGATGCACGCAGGCGAAATCGAGATGCTCGGCCACCACGTCCGCCCGGAAGGGGCCGTGATCGATCTCCTGTGAGGCCGTGCCGATGGTGATCGGCTGCGTCGCGCCGGCGCCACGGATGGCGGCCGCGATGTCCGTCGTCCAGGCGCGTGCCGAGTCGTCGTCGGTCTCCTTGAAGAGCCAGCTCGGCGGCTCGTCGGTAAGGTCCCAGGCAAGGACGGCGGGATCGCCCGCCCAGCGCCGGGCGAGCATCGCGGCGTGATCGGCCTGAAGGCGGCGCATCTCGGCGTCGGCGTGCGGGTCGCGCCCGTCACGCCAGGGCACGTCCCACACGGCGTCGCCGACCTCGCCGCCGATGAAGAGCACCGGGTGCAGGCGCAGCCCGTGGCGTCTGGCGGCGTCGAGGATCGCGTCGAGTTGCTCGAGGTGGGCCTCGTCGTAGCGGCCCGGTTCGGGCTCGACGGCCGACCAGATCACGTCGACACGCACGCA
>PMKK01000008.1:0-3627 GCA_003157715.1 Actinomycetota bacterium | reverse complement strand
GCCCGGCGTCAGCCCGTGGTGCGGCGATCCGGTGTGAGCCCGAGCGGCGTCTGGGCGGTTCATTCGCGCGTCGTCACCTTGCTTGCCCGCAGCATACGCGCGGGGTCGCGTCCGCTGTCTTTGGCAAGCTGCCAGGCCAGAAGCTGCAGAGGGATGACGGCGACGGCGGGCGCGAGCATCGGGTGGAGCCGACCGATGCCGATCGTGTCGGTCGCCGCGCCATCGCCGGCCGCGCCAACGCCGACGCCGGCCGCGCCATCATCGGCCGCGCCTTCGCCCTCCGTACGGTCGCCGGCGGCGATGGTCAGCACGGCGGCGCCGTAGCGCTCGAGCTCGCGGGCGAGGGCCCTGTCGAGTGCGTCCGTCGCCGGTTCGGTGCTGATGATCGCGGCCGCAAGCTCGGGGCCCGACAGCTCGAGCGGGCCGTGGCGAAACTCCGCGGTGTCGAGCGGCTCGGCGTGCCGGGCAGCGGCCTCCTTGAGGATGAGGGCGCCCATCTCGGCCGCGCAACGCGCCGTGCCGCGGCCGAGGGTGACGAGATAAGGACGGTCCCGACACCAGGCCCGCAGGCGCTCGGCGAGGCCGCTCGTGTCGGCGAGCAGCCGCTGCGCCTCGAGGGCCGCGCGCTCTGTGTCGGCCGCCGCGGCTTCGCAGAGCTCCGCGGCATCGAACCGCTCGCCGCCCGAGACCGCATCGACGAGAGCGCGCAGCATGACCAGGGTGGCGGCGAAGGTCTTCGTCGACGGGCCCTGCTCTGCTCCGGCCGTCATGTCGAAGGCGATGTCGGCGAGCTGCGCGAGCGGGTTGGCCGTGCCGTTGGTGAGCGAGACCAGCGGCGGCCGCCCGGCCGCCGCTGAGATGTGGCGGGCGAGACGTACCATCTCGGCGCTGCTGCCCGACTGGCTGACGGCGACGACAGGCGTGGCGGCCGTGAGCGCCTTCACGCGGAAGTGCAGCAGCTCTGCAGTGCTGACCGGCGTGGCCATCACGCCAAGGCGCGCGAGCACGCTCGCGGCCGCGAGGCAGGCGTCGAACGAGCTTCCCATGCCCGTGAGGACCAGCCCGGCAGCTTGCCTGCCCCGGAGATGAAGCTCGTCGAGGCTCGCGCGCTGACGACCCAGCCCCTCGGCGGCGGCGCGCATGACGGCGGGCTGGTCGAGGATCTCGGCGAGGAAGCGGTCGGCGCCGGCCGGCCGGCCGCTCATGAAGCTCCCTTGACGGCGCCGGCGGTCAGGCCCTCGATGAAGCGGCGCTGCAGCACGGCGAACACGGCGAGCATGGGGATCACGGTAATCACGGCGCCCGCCATTGTAGCGGTCCAGTTGACGGTGTTCTTGCGCGACAGCAGGGCCAGACCGACGGGCAGCGTGCGCATGCTGTCGGTGTTGGTCACGATCAGCGGCCAGAGGAAGTCGTTCCAGGCGGTGACGAAGGTGAAGATGGCCAGCGTCGCGATCGCCGGAGCGGCCAGCGGGAAGATGATCGAGCGCAGGATGCGAAACTCCGAGGCGCCGTCGAGCCGCGCCGACTCGAGGATCGCGTCGGGGATCGAAGCGATGAACTGGCGCATGAGAAAGATGCCGAAGACCTGCACCGCGCTCGGCGCGATCAGCCCGAAGTAGGTGTTGGCGCCGATCAACGGCGAGATGTTGTGAAGGTCGACCATGATGCGATATAGCGGGATCAGATTGACCTGGAACGGCACCATGAGCGTGAGCAGCAGGACGAAAAACACCGCGTTGCGGCCGGGGAAGCGCAGCTTGGCGAACGCGTAGGCCGCCGCGGTGGCGAAGACCACGTTCAGAGTGACGACCGAGAACGACACCACGATGCTGTTCAGCAGGTACCGCGGGAACGGCAGGGCGAGGACGTCGCGGTAGCCCTGGAGCGTGAAGGGGTCGGGGATCCACTTAGGCGGCGACGAGAAGACGTCGCTGGTCGGCTTGAACGAGGTCGTCAGCGTCCAGAAGAACGGCCCGAGCATGACCACGGCGCTGGCGATCAGCGCCGCGTAGACGAGCGTGCGCCGCAGGCTTCGGCCTTTCATCACGAGCGCTCCTCGAAGAGGCGGAACTGGATCGCCGAGAGCGTCGCGAGGATCGCCAGCAGGATGTAGGCGGCCGCCGAGGCGCGGCCGAGCTCGAGCGCCTGGAAGCGGTCTATCAGGTAGTAGACGATCGTCTCGGTCGAGCCGACCGGCCCGCCCTGGGTCATGACGAACATCTGGTCGAACACCTGGAAGCTGCCGATGATGCCGATCACAAAGACGAACAGCAGAGTCGGCCGAAGACCGGGCAGGGTAACGTGCCGAAACCGCCGCCACGAGTTCGCGCCGTCGACGCGGGCGGCGTCGTAGAGATCGTGCGGGATCGACTGCAGCGCCGCCAGGAACACGACCGCCTCGAACCCGAGGCCCTGCCAGACGCTGACCAGGATGACCGCGTAGAGGGCGGTCGACGGATCGGCAAGCCAGGCGTGCCCCGACAGTCCGAAGAACGACAGCGCCGCGTTCACGATGCCCTGGTCGTTCAGCAGCATCTTCCACACCGTGGCGACAACGACCAGCGACGTCGTGACGGGCAGAAAGATGGCGGTGCGAAAGAAGGCGCGCCCGTGAATGCGCTCGTTTAACAGCAGCGCCGCGCACAGGCCGAGCGCGGGGCCGATGGTCATGCCGAGGATCACGAACGCGACGGTGTTGCTCAGGGACCTCAGAAAGCGCGGGTCCTGGAAGAGCGCGACGTAGTTGTGCAGACCGACCCAGGTCGGCGCGGTGATGCCGTTGTAGGTCGTCAGGCTCCAGTATGCCGACAGCGCCATGGGCACCAGCAGGAAGGCCGTGGTCACCAGCATGGCCGGGGCGATGAGCGCGTAGCCGGTCAGAGCCCGTCGCGTATGTGGGCGCAGCCCGACCCGCGCCATCTCAGAGCCCGCCTTTCACAGCCGGCCCCCGCGACCCGTCATGCGACCGTTCACTCGCTCGGTCACCCGCTGGGCCACTTGCTCGGTCACCTGCCTCTTCACTGTCCGGCCAGCAGATCGTTGGTCCGGCCGGCCGCCCCCTTGAGGGCGTCGGCGGCCGACTGCTTGCCCAGAAGGGCNNGGGAACGGCGTCGCGGTCGACATGGCCTGCAGGAAGACGGCGAACGGCGCCTGGCCACCGAAGTACGGGTCGGGCTTGGTCAGCAGCGGGTCGTGCAGCGCGGCCGTCGTGGCCGGCGCGGCGCCGCCATACGTGTAGACGCCGATCTGCTGGCTGGGCGTGAGCAGGAACTGCGCGAACGCCCAGGCTGCCGCCGGGTTTTTGGCGTTGGCCGGTATGGCCAGACCGGTGCCGCCGAGATAGCTGCCCGGCTGGGTGTTGATGGGCGCCGGGGCCACGGCCCACTCGCCCTTCTGCTCGGGAGCGCTCGACTTGAGGATGCCCATCATGTAGGGCCCGTTCAGGAACATGCCGATGCGCTGGTCCTTGATGCCGGCGATGCCGCTCGAGTCGCCCTGGTCGGGGCCCCAGTAGACTCCCGTGCCGTTGTCGAGGAAGCTCTTCATGTAGGTGAGCGCTGTGACGCCCGCCGGGCTGTCGAAGACCGCCTGGGTGTTGTCGCTGTTCAAGATCGCGCCGCCGCT
>PMKK01000243.1 GCA_003157715.1 Actinomycetota bacterium | reverse complement strand
CGGCCGTAGGTGCGCTCGATGCCGCTGGCGGCGAGGATGACGTCGCGGTCGGCCGCTGCGCTCGCCTCGGCCGCCGCGCTCGTCTGGACCGCAGCGCTCTCTGCGGCCGCCGCGCTCGTCTGGACCGCAGCGCTCTCTGCGGCCGCCGCGCTCCCTGCGACCACCACGATCTTCTCGGTCACTTCGCCGCCCGAGCTCACTCCGCTACACTCACTCACTACGCTCCTTCTTTTGAGTCGCGTCGCGCCTGGACCACTCGTGGCGCGATCCGCATCGGCTCGCCTCTCGGGTGCGACGCTACGTGGCGGGCCTGTGGGACGACACCGAGGTACCCGCGAATCTGCTGTGAGTTCCGTGATGACCGCGGCACCGCGGCCTGCGCTCGACGGAAGGCGTGCGCTCAGCGGAAGGCGGCCGCCCGACGGAAGGCCCGCGCCCGACGGAAAGCGCGCGTCCGACGGAAGGCGCGCGCCTCAGGCGGCCGGCAGGCGGACCGTGAAGACGGCGCCGCCACCCGGCGCTGAGCCGGCGCTGACCTGCCCGCCGTGAGCCGTGACGATGGCTTTCACGATGGAGAGGCCCAGTCCCGCCCCTCCGTGGACGCGCGATCGAGAGGGGTCGGCCCGGTAGAACCGCTCGAACACCTGGCTCGCCTGCTCACCGTCGAGTCCGGGACCGTCGTCGGCCACCTCCACGACGGCGACGTCGTCGAGCCGCGAAAGCCGGACCGTCGTCGAGGTGCCCGCCGGCGTGTGGGTGCGCACGTTGACCAGCAGATTGTCGAGCACCTGACGCAGGCGATCGCGGTCGCCCATGGTCTCGACGGGCTCCTCGGCGTCAAGGTGGACCGGCCAGGCCGAGGCGACCGTCCTGGCCGTCTGCACCGCCTCGGCGGCCAGGCCGACGAGCTCCACGGGCTCCCTTTCGACCGGCCGGCCCTCATCGAGCCGGGCGAGCTGCAGCAGATCTTCGACGAGCGACTTCATGCGTGCGCTTTCGCCGCGAATGCCGCTCATGACGCGGCCGAGATCTGTTTCGTGATGGTTGGCGCCGCGCTCGAACAGCTCGGCGTAAGCCGACACCGCCGCGAGCGGCGTGCGCAGCTCATGCGAGGCGTCGGCCACGAAGTGGCGCATGCGCGCCTCAGAGGCGCGCAGATCGCGCTCGGTGGCGTCCCGCTCGGCAAAAGCGGTCTGTATGCGACCGAGCATCACGTTCAGGGCGCGGGCCAGGCGTCCGACTTCGGTCCTGTCGTTTTCGCCAGCGAGACGCTGGTGCGGTTCGCCGGCCGCGATCTCGTCGGCCGAGCGCTCCATGGCGCGCAGCGGCCGCAGGCCGACGCGCACGAGCCACCAGCCCAGCAGGCCGGCGGCCAGAAGGGCAACCAGCGTGACGGCCAACTCGACCGCCAGCAGGCGATGCAGTGTGCCGACCGTGTCACCCAGGGGCGTGGCGACAATGAGCTGGCGGCCGTTGTCGAGCAAGGCGGCCCGCACGCGAAACTGCGACCCGCCCGCCTGCGTCGAGCTCACCGTGAAATAGACGGCCCCTCCCCCGCGACCCCTCGCGGTAAGGCCGCGGATGTGCGCGGGCAGCTTGGGCGCGAACGTCTTGCCGCCCGGCGCGATCGCCGGCTGGCCTATGCTGGGGAGGACGGCGTCGCTCGCGGATCGTTCTTGAACGAACGTGCCGGGTGCCACGGCCGACAGGGAACCCGGAGACGGCCCCGGAGGCTTCTGCGCCGAGCCCGTGCGCGGCGCGGGGTTTCCCCGGACCGTGCGCTCGACCGAGAAGTACGTCGTGTCGAGCGTCTGATCGACGCGATCGAAGAGAAACGAACGCAGCAGCGAGTAGGTGGTCACGTCGGCCGCGACCAGGGCGACCAGAGCGACGGCGCCGACGGCGAGGACCAGGCGGCCGCGAAGCGACACCCCGCCGCCTCTACGCGACGTCGCGCATGATGTAGCCGACCTGGCGAATGGTGTGAATCAGCTGCGGCCCGTGCTGACCGAGTTTCTTGCGCAGGTACCCGACGTAGGTCTCGACGACGTTCGAGTTGCCCTGGAAGTCGTAGTGCCAGACGTGGTCGAGGATCTGCATCTTGGAGAGCACGTGGCGCGGATTCAGCAGGAAGAAGCGCAGCAGGTTGTACTCGGTCGCGGTGAGCTGGATCGACACGCCGGCGCGGCGCACCTCGTGAGTGCCCTGGTCCATCTCGACGTCGGCGAAGCGCAGCGACCTGTCGCCCTCAGGCTCGCCGGCGGTGCGGCGCAGAATGGCATGCGTGCGCGCGACGATCTCGGCCAGCGCGAACGGCTTGGTCACGTAGTCGGCGCCGCCGACCGAAAGTCCGGCGATCTTGTCCCTCAGGGAGTCGCGCGCCGTCAGAAAGAGCACCGGCGACTCGACACCGAGCGCCCGCAGCCGCCGCGTCACCTCAAGGCCGTCGAAGTCGGGCAGCATGATGTCGAGCACGATGAGGTCGGGGCGGCACTCCTGGGCCGACTCCAGCGCGGCTCGCCCGGTAGCTGCCTCCCCCACCTCGAATCCTTCGTAGCGCAACGACGTGGCGACGGCGTCGACGATCGACGGCTCGTCGTCGACGACCAGGATGCGCTTTGCTCCGCTGCTCACGCTCACGACGACCACCTCCCGCCAGGCAGCCTCGCACCGCAAGCTGAGCAACTCCTCGGAGTCGGCTGCGAACTGGCTGTGAATCCTGTGGGAAGCACCAGCCCGGCCGAGCAGGGCAGCCCTCGGCCGTCTACGCCAACTTTCGCAGCAACCGGCCCGCACCGGCTTCGAGCCGCCCGCCGTGATACCCGAGGAAGGCCTCGGCAGGCAGACCGGCGACGGCCTTCACCGAGTCGCGCAGCAGGTCGGGGTCGGTGGCCAGCAGGTCCGCCGACGGCGTGATCCGGCCCTCCTCATAGGCAAGCAGGTCGCCGGCGAGCAGCAGTGAGAGAGCCGGCAGGTAGAGGCTGAGATGCCCCGGCGTGTGACCCGGCGTGTGCAGCAGCCGGCAACCGCCGAGCACGTTGAGCTCTTCGCCGCCGGCCAGGCGCAGGTCGACCGCCACCGCCTGGGTCGGGTAGACCGAGCCGGCGGTCGCCAGAATCAGCTCGCGCTTCTCCGCGGGAAGATCGGCCAGGGCCGCTTCGAGACGCTTGCGCAGACCGGCCACAAGGGCCGCGGTGTCCGGCGGCGCGACGGAGCCGTCGATCACTCCGGCGTCGTCGCGATGAGCCCAGACCTCGGCTCCGGTGGCGGCGACGATCTCCGGCAGTCCGCCGACGTGGTCGATGTGACTGTGCGTGACGATCACTCGTCGCACGGCGTCAAGCTCAAGGCCGATCTCGCGCAGGTAGTCCGTCAGCGCCGGCAGGATGCCCGGCAGGCCGGCGTCGACCATGGTGACCGTGCCACCCGAGACCAGCAGGCAGACGTTGAGCGTACGGCGCAGGGCGCGCGAGATCTCGGGGTCGGCCGCAAACGAAGGGGCCTGAAGCACGTGCACGCCCGGCAGAAACTCACTCATCGGAGCCCGAGCAAAACCACCCTCTGACCGTGACAACCGTGCTTCCTCCGTGTGACGGCGTTGCTGCGAACCGTGCTGAGCCGTCCAGCCCCTCGCGCCAGAGCTTACCGTGAGTGCGCGTCTCGTCGGCGTTGCATCGGCGTGACAAGCCTCTCCTCTACCGCGAGGCGAGGCCACCGGCGAGGGCATCACGAGGCAGGGCGGTGATTCAGGACACGGTGAACCGCGCCGGGACTTTGACGCCCGAGCGCTTGGCCGCGGCGCGGACGGCGATCCCGTACTCGCGGAGGGCCTTCTTGAACTGGGCCATGTGCCGGTCGGCCTTGGCCGAGAAGCTCGGGTCCGCCGTGCGGGTGTAGAGCATGCGCTGGATGGAGTCCTGCAGGAAGTAGAGGAGGTCGCTCTGAACGGCGCAGGCCTTCTCGAGGCGGGCGTGCGCCCCGTGGAACCCAGGCGGCGGCTTGATGGCTGCGAGCCTGGTCTGGATCTGCTCGATGGCCGGCAGATACGTGTTGTTGATCCTCGCTACCAGGCTGAACGCATTGGTGGTGTCGAGCCCGGTCGGGATCTTCGCGAATCGCACCCAGAGTGCCCGATCGGCGTTGAGGACCGGCCCCAGCGCCTTGAAGTAGGCGGCGGCCTGTACCTTGATCGTCGGCGTTATCGACATCGAGGTCGTGGACGCCGCGGTGGCGGCCGGCTTGGATCCGCACGCCCCAAGAAGCGCCACGAACGACAGGCACACGCCGATGACGACTACCCTGACCGTGACCCTCATGAGACCCCCCTGACGCAATGGCTCACGCGACGACCCCTTGAACCCGGCCACTACTCTTCATCGGAGTACGTACGTAAGACCTTGAGGCGGTCGAGGAACGGAAGGGCTGGTGGCGGGGCCGAGCGGGGCGCGCAACCACCAGCGGGCACCGGATCCGAAGATCCGGTGCCCGCTGGTGAGTCGCTCACGCGCTCGGTCAGGCCTTGCCCCTGGCGTTACCGGCGAACGCGCCAGTCAACTGCGCCTCGCCTCCCTTCAGGAGCTCGGCGGAAGTGCCCCGGAATTGGAGACCAGGCCCTGAGCCTGCTCGGCGAAGCACTGCGCCTCGCAGAAGCAGCTGGTCGCCTGGCCAAGGAGCGACTGTGCCGTGGCGGCGTCGCTGGCGATGCCCGCCTGGGTCTGCAGGTTCATGCCCTTGGCGATCGCCGTCTTGGCCTCGTTGAGCTCGGTCAGGCGAGCCTGCGACGGATGGCTTGCGCGGTGCAGGGCAACCGCGCCGTACCAGGTCTGCACCTGGGCATCGGAGAGGGCCTGGGAGGCCACACCGCTGGGGTTGTCGGCCAGTACCAGCTTGCAGAACTCGCCGGTCGCGTTGGCGGTCGCGGAGAACAGTTGATCGTCGTTGCCGGTCAGGATGTACTCGGTCTTGGTGGCCGGCTCGAAGATCGTGCGCTGGCAGGGCGTGTAGTAGATGTCGCGCATGCCCGGTGTCCATTCGTTCTTCGGATCGGCCGCCGGCTTCAGTGAGAGCGCGTCGCGGTGCCAGGTCTGCGCCTTGCTCGTGTCGACCGCCCCCGTCACCGGATTCCTCGTACCGAAGTAGTCATGGCAGCCGAGGATCGATGCCAGGGTGCCAGCCGTAAGACGGCCCCAGCTCTGCTTGATCAGCTTCTCTTCGGTGAAGTAGCGGTACCAGTCGTCGACCTCAATGCTCTGGTCGGCGTCGTTGGCCGGCTTCATCGTGGCGGTCTCGAAGAAGTTCGTGGCGAGGATGTAGTCTTTCTCGCCGAAGTTGCCCGGCCTGCGCACCGCTGCGGCGGCCGCCGTCTCTTCGACGACCATGGCATGACCGCCCGTGTCGGCGATGTCGAAGTTGGTTCCCCCACCGAGATTGAGGCTGAGAAGCAGATTTTTGGCCTGCTCCGCGGTGTCGCTGTGCTCGATCACATAACCAGGGGCAACACAGCCGTTCGGCGCCGTCGGATAGCCAGGTCCGCGGTCCTGAGAGCGCCCCATCTGACCAGCACTGCCGAGGATGAGCACGCCCTTCGAGTTCATGGCGCGGCCGCCACTCATGCAGCCGGCCGCCACGGGCGTGTCGATATAGGCGTTGCCGCTCGTGGGGTAGGCGATCAGCACGCAGCCGTAAACGTTGCCCGCAAGCCAGGGTGCGTCGGCGTTGGCGCCGGCGATCAGAGCATGCTCCTTCGTCGCCTTGCCCCAGGCATACATCGTGCTGCAGGACGATGAGCGCAGCGTCACGTTGAGAACGCGCACCTCGTCGTAGGAGATGCCGGCGCCGTCGGCGATGCCCTGCCAGGTCTGGAGCACCTCGGGGGACTTGGCGGCGACGGCATTGGTGTCCGACTGCAGTGCGGCAACGACGGCATCCCAGCTCTTGTACTGGGCAAGCGCGTTAGCCCGAGCCACACAGACGTTGTGGACGATCAGGTCCTTGGCTTCCTGGCCGTACTGGTAGCCCATCTCGTAGGAGCTACCAGACACGAAGTAGACCGGGAACGTGCTCGCCGGCTGCATGTTCGCGTCGAAGTCGGTGGTCGGTGCACCCGGGTCGGCACCGGTCGCCGCGGCGGCTGGGCTGCCCGATCCGGCGACTGCCACGGCGACCGCCGCGGCCGCCGCAATGCACACGACGAGCACTGTTACGAGCAAGATCCTGCGCCTGGTCATGTTGGTCCTCCCCTCGTGATAATGACGGTGACCCCGTGAGTGCAAACGACCCCCTTGGCTCGCGATTGGCTCGTGCAGACGTGGAAAACCGTCCGGCACGGGACGTCCGATGTATGCCATACTGTACGTCGTACATCTCGTCCGCGGTATCATACAGCTCATGTCAAGGAGTCCGACACCGAGGCGCCATCACCATCTCAGTCGCGAGAGCATCGCCCGGGCTGCCCTGGAGTTGATCGATCGCGACGGGCTCGCCGGCCTGTCGATGCACAAGCTGGCCGCCGAGCTGAACGTCCGGGCCACCAACCTCTACCCGTACGTCACCGACAAGGAGAGCCTGCTCAGTGACGTTCTTGGGCTCCTGCTCTCCGAGGTCGATCTCAGTGAGCGTCCCGGGCTTGGCTGGGAGGACTGCGTCGTGGCCGTCGGAGCATCGCTGCGCGAGATGGCTTTACGGCACCCGCATGCCTTCCCTCTCGTGGCCCTGGCCTCCGACGACGATCCAGCCCTGATCAGCTACTCGGGCCGCGTCAGTCGCCTGTTCGTCGCAGCCGGCCTTCCGGAGGAGTGCCTCACCTCGTTGGAGCGCCTGCTCGACGCCCACGCGACTGGCTACCTCCTGCTCGAGACCCGGATCCTGGCCAGGCTGGCCCTCGGCCCAGCGGACGATCTCCCCAGCGGTGAGACCGAGTCGCAGCGCGCCCTTGCCGACGTCGCCGGTGCGCACGACCAAGAAGAGGCCGTAAGGACGATCATCGCCGGCTTCAAGATCAGAAACGGGCTCGACTAGCCAGTCCTCGCGGCGCGCTCGTCAAGAATCCAGTGACCTGTCGCCGAGACGCACACGTAATATTGCAGTACAGAGCAATATTGCATACAGCTGCACCTTATGTCAGAGTGCGGGTATGAATGAGACCACCGGACTTCGCGAACGCAAGAAGGTGCAGACTCGGACGGCCATCAGCAAGGCGGTGATGCTCCTCGCTCTCGACCGGGGCCTCGATGCCGTCACGGTCGACGACGTCGCGGACGCTGCCAACGTCTCAGTCCGGACCTTCCACAACTACTTCGGCAGCAAGGAGGAGGCGCTCGTCGCCTGTTGGCGGGGGCAGTTCGAGGTCCACCTCGACGAGCTGCGCGCCAGGCCCGCGGACGAGCCGATCCTCGTGTCGCTCGAGCACGTGCTCGCGGGCATCGCGGCGCGCAGCGTCGACGATCCCGTGGACCTGGTCATCCAGAGCGACGTGCTCTGGACGAGCACCATCATGGCGCAGCGGCGGTCCGTCCTGCTCGACGAGGTGACCCGCATGGTCACCGACGTCGTTGCCGCGAGAACCGGCACCGATGCCTCGGCCGACATCTACCCCCGCCTCGTGACCGCCGCGGCGATCGCGGCAGCCGTGACCGCCTTCGAGTTCGCCGCGACCTGCGAGCCCGGCGAGCGCGACCCGGAGCACTCCATCCACGAGAGCTTCGCGCTGCTGCGCGCCGGGCTCAAGCGCACCAAGCTGGGCCCCTGATCATGCCGCCGCACGAGGCCTGAGCCCGACCACCCGCCGCCCCCCGCGACCCGCGCACATGACCCCGCCGCGCCGCCGCGCATGCTTGGATGCGCCCGCGAACGGCCGTCCTCACGACATAGGAGTCTCACACCATGGCAGAGCTGCTTTACCGGATCGGCCGGTTCGCCGCCCGGCGACGCGGGACCGTCGTCCTCGTGTGGCTGGCGATCCTTGCTGTCGCCGGCGGCGCGTACGTGTATGCCGGTGGCTCGCTCAGTGGCGAGATCACGATCCCTGGCACCCCGACGGCGCGGGTGACGGATCGGCTGAAGGCTGCCTTTCCCGTGGCCGCCGGCGGCACCGGCACGATCGTCTTCCATACCAGGGACGGCTCGCCGATCAGCGACGCCCAGCGGGCGGCCATCGCGGACCGCATCGTACAGGCCTCGAAGGTCAGTGGCATAGAGAGCGTTCTCGACCCCTTCGCCACACAGGCTGAGCGCAAGAAGCAGGCCGCGCAGATCACCGACGGGCGGGTGAAGCTTGCCAAAGCACGCTCCCAGATCACGCACGGCCGGGCCAGGATCGACCACGCCAAGAAGAAGCTCGCGGCCGGTCAGGCGCAGCTCGACGCGGCGAAGACCAAGCTCACGGCCGGCCAGGCCAAGCTCGACGCGGCGAAGACCAAGCTCGCGCACGGCCAGGCGCAGCTCAATGCCGCGAAGGCCGAGCTGGTCGCCAAGCAGGCCCAGCTCGACGCCGCCATCGCGCAGGCGAAACAAAACGGCACGTACGACCAGTCGGCAGCCCAGTTCGCCGCCGAACAGGCGCAGATCGACGCCGACATGGCGCAGATCACGGCCTAACAGACTCGGCTCGACGTCGGCAGAGCCACGCTCGCCGCGAAGCAGCGGGAGCTCGATGCCGGCAGGGCGACGATCGCGAAGAACCAGGCCAAGATCGACGCCGGCAAGGCGAAGCTCGTGGCGGGCCAGAGCCAGCTGAACGCCGGCCGGGCGACAATCGAGACGAATCAAGCCAAGATCGACGCCGGCCGGGCCACCGTCAAGCAGAAGCAGGCCGAGATCCACAACGGATGGCAGACCATCCGCGCCAAGCAGGCAGAGCTCGACCGCGCGCCCGCGAAGCTGGCGACCGCGACGAAGGAGGTCGAGACCGGCGCTACCCTGCTCGATCTCGCTTCCGGCATCCGGCTCGTCTCCGACGACGGCAGCGCCGCGATCGCCATGGTGACGTTCACTCACACGCAGATGGCCGTGACGCCAGCCACGAAGGGCGCGCTCATCGCCGTCTTCAAGAACGCGCCCGTCGACGGCGTCTCGACCGACTTCTCCTCCTCCATCGCGTCCAAGGTACCGGCCATCGTGGGTCCGCACGAACTCGCCGGCCTGGTGGTCGCGGCGGTCGTCCTCTTTACCCTGTTGGGAACGCTGGTCGCTTCCGGGCTGCCGATCCTGACCGCGCTCATCGGCGTGGGGATCGCGACGCTCGGTGCGCTGTCGCTCTCGAGCGTGCTCGAGATGACCTCGGTCACCCCGGTGCTGGGTATCATGCTCGGGCTGGCGGTCGGCATCGACTACGCGNNCTCGTCGCGCTCAACGTGACGGGCATCCCGTTCCTCGGCCTGATGGGCAGCATCGGCGCGGCGTCTGTCGCCATCGCCGTGCTCATCGCGATCACTCTTACTCCCGCGCTCCTCTCCTTCGCCGGAATGCGCGTGCTGCGCCGCAAGGAGAAGGCCCGGATCGAGGCCGGCGTGCACGAGACGCCCGCGACCGCGAAGCCCCTGCCGACCTATCGTGCGCTCGGCCAGGTGGTCCTCGGCATCGCCGTGCTCGTCGTGCTCGCCCTGCCCGCCGCCTCGATGCGCCTCGGGCTCCCTCTGGGCTCATCCGAGGCCGTCAGCTCCACGCAGTACCGCGAGTTCACCATCGTCGCCCACAGGTTCGGCCAGGGCCAGAACGGCATGCTCCTCGTGATCGCGGACCTGCCGGCGGGGACCACGAACAGCGAGCTGCTCGCCTACCAGGTCCAAGTCGCGAAGGCGATCTCGGCGCTCGGCAATGTGTCAGCGGCGGCGCCGGTCCTGACGTCGGCCGATCACACCATCGCCGCCTTTGAGGTGGCGCCCACCGGGGGGCCGACGAGCGTCTCGACCGAGCAGCTCGTGAAAGATATCCGAGCGGCCTCGCCGCTGTCGGGCGGCATCACCCTGGGTGTCGCGGGCCAGACGAGCGCCGCCATCGACATCTCGCAGAAGCTGGCGGACGCGCTGCCGATCTACCTCGCGCCCGTGCTGGGGCTCTCGCTCCTGATCATGATCGTCGTCTTCCGCTCGCTCCTTCTCCCGCTCGCCGCGGCCGGTGGATTTGCGCTCTCGCTGTTCGCCGCGCTCGGCGGCACCGTCGCGATCTACCAGTGGGGCTGGCTGGGCGGGCTGTTCGGGGTCTCCGATCCCGGACCGATCCTGAGCTTCCTGCCCACAGTGCTCGCGGGCATCCTGTTCGGCCTGGCGATGGACTACACACTGTTCCTCGCCTCGGGCATGCGCGAGGCGTACGCCCACGGGGCGCCCGCCCGCACGGCGGTCGTCCTCGGCTTCAAGGCCGGGCGGGCCGTGGTGACCGCGGCCGGTATCATCATGGTCTCGGTGTTCGGCGGGTTCGTCTTCGCTCAGAACGCGATGGTCCGGCCGATCGGCTTCGCGCTCGCGTTCGGTGTCCTCGTGGACGCGTTCGTCGTCCGCCTGATGATCCTGCCGGGGCTGATGCACGTGATGGGCGACCGCGCCTGGTGGCTGCCGGGGTGGCTCGACCGCTTGATCCCGAACGTCGATGTGGAGGGCGCCGCCCTCGAGCGTAAGCACCCGCACGTCGCCGGCGTGCCGCTTGGAGAGCCGCACGGCGATCCCGGGCCCGGGCGACCGGCGGCAACGGCCGACTGACTTCTTCCCTTGGTCTCTCGGCTCTGGCAAGCAGGATATCGGTTAGTGTGCCGCTAGATGGTCGAGGCAACGACACCAGACGGTCCCTTGCTCAGCGAGCTGAGATGGGTTCACAGCATGATCCGCAGGAATCTGCAGGCCTGCACAGAGCGTGCCCGCCTGGCTGCGGATAGTGTGCAAGCCGAGATGGTGCGTGACCAGGACGGGCCCCACCAGGGGCGAGACCCGCTCCTGCAGCTGCGGACCAGCTGCCTGCAGACCTGCGGCTTGATACATGCGCACCACGGGGCCGAGGACGCCCTGCTGTTCCCCGCGGTCCGCGAGGCCGCGCCGCACCTCGCGGCCGCGGTCGACAAGCTGGAGTCGGACCATCGCACCATCTCCCAGGTGCTCGATCGGGTCGAGGCGGCGACCGACGCGCTGGACACGGATCATCCGCGCGCACGGCACCGCCTCGTCGCGGCGCTCGATGAGCTGGCCGCGCCCTTGCTCGCACACCTGTCGTTCGAGGAACAATCCTTGGCCCCGGTCTTGAACAGCTGGTTGACGTGGCCGTTCAGTGGTTGACCATGGCGCGAGGCAAAGCGGCCGCCCGACAACGCGCAGTGTCGAAGACCCGCGAATCCCAGTCCCGCCTCGGGCCGCGAAGTCTGCTACGGCTGCTTCGGAACCACGATCGGCGGCACCACCGGCTCGCCCCAGCGGGAGAAGTCACTGACAACGTTCACGTGCCATTGTCCGACCCCAGCTCTGCCTGCATCCACCGTGTCTACCTCTCTGAGTAGCTTCGAGGTGCGCGCGTCGATCCACAGAGTCGTGGTGCCGCGCGCCGCGTCGACGATCCCTCTGGGCGGCGCCAAGTCGCTCGCAAAGGCGTGGAGCAGATCGGCGTTCTGTTGATTTCGATATTTCCTAGAATTGCGATGTTTCCTGTCGCAGGAAATAAGCGCTATTTGGGAAACATAGAAGACAATGGCAATGGAACTCGAACTTCTCCTTCAAGCGGAACGGCTGTTGGCCGAACGTCTCGGCCGTGGCTGGAGCGTGCGCCGTTCGGACGACGTGCCGTTCGTCCGCGAGCTCGACTTTGAGCCGGATGCTGTTCTCAGCATAGCCGCACCCGATGGCATTTCGATTCAGCAACGAGTCGAGGCAAAGCAGCGTGCCTTCCCACGCGACGTGGCGGCCTGGCTCGACACGCTGGGCCCTGTGTCACGCCAGGCCGGCTACCTCTTCGTGGCCCCCTACCTGAGTCCAGGGGCGCGTGCCCTTCTCGAGGAGGCCAATGTCAACTACATCGACATGACAGGCAACATGCTGGTGCGCTCGGATCGCCCGAGCATCTTCATCCGTCAGCAGGGCGCCTGGAGAGACCCCAAGCGTAACGAGGTCGCTCGGTCGTTGCGGGGGGCCACGGCAGCCCGGGTCGTGAGAGTCCTCTGCGACTTCGTACCGCCCTTCTCTTCCCAAACGGTCGCGGCAAAGGCCGGAGCGAGCGCCGGCTACGTCTCAAAGCTGGTCAGCCTGTTCGAACAAGAGGCTCTCGTGGAACGAGAGGGCAAAGGTCCCAACCGCCTCATCACAAACGTGAAGTGGCTGGACCTCATTCGTCGCTGGACCACCGACTACCGGCTCACTGAATCGAACAGTTGTCGTTTGTTCCTGGCGCCGCGGGGTCTTCCAGCATTCCTTGGCGCCTTGGAGGGCCTGGCGAGTCAGACGGGCAGACGCTATGCAGTGACTGGGTCGTTCGCGGCCGCGCAACGCGCCGCGGTTGCATCGTCATCCTTGCTGTTCTGTTATGCCGAGTCCCCCTCGGAGATCGCGGAGAGGGCTGGACTCGTGACGGCGACTACCGCGGGTAACGTCTATCTCTGCGAGCCGCTTGACCCTGTCGCCTTCGAGCACTCATGGATCGAGAGCAATGTCCGGTATGCCGCCCTCGCTCAAGTCGCGGCGGACTGCCTCACGGGGCCCGACCGCATGCCATCAGAGGGCGACGCTCTGCTGGAGTGGATGGAGGTCAACGAGAGTTTGTGGCGAGTCGATGCCTGAGGTGCTCCAGGACCCGCACTTCGTGGCCGCCCGGCACGTCTTGCTGGATGGTTTGGAGGCACTCGGGGAGCAGCGCCGGGCGGCCATCTTGATCGGAGCACACGCCATCTACCTGCGCGTCGGCCAGGGAAGTCTCGCCACCACTCCCATGACGACTGACGCCGACTTGGCGCTCGACCCGGTCGCGCTCGGTGACCAGCCACTGCTCGATGAAGCACTGCGAAACGCCGGCTTCGCGCCGAAGATCGGTTCCAGTGGGCCGGTCGTCGGCTCGTGGACCATTGAAAAGGACGTCTCAGGCAGGCCCGTCGACATCGATCTCGACCTGCTCGTCCCCGAGGCCGTAAGCGGCCCCGGGACACGAGCAGCCCGACTGGGTCCGCAGGGCGATCGCCTGGCCCGCAAGGCCGTCGGCCTCGAGCTCGTCCTCATCGACAACGACGTCATGACGGTCGACGCTCTGGACCTCGATCCCAGAGCGTTCCAAGTGCGTGTCGCTGGCGTCGCATCCCTGCTGATCTCGAAGGCGCACAAAGTCGCGGAGCGACTCGATGACCCTCGGCGCGACGACCGCATCGCAAAGGACGCACTCGACATGTTGCGCCTTCTTCAGGGCAGCGATCCACGGCCAATTGCGGCAGTCTTGCTGGCGGCCACGACCGATGCCATAGGCGAGCCGAAGCGATCGCTCGCAGCCACGGTCGAGGCGGGCGTGAGCATTCTGCGCGAGCACTTCGCCACGCCGCAGGCGAGAGGGTGCCTCCTGGCCGGTCGCGCCGCGGCAGGTCGCCACGATCCGCGGATCGTGGCGGCGTCGCTCGCCGCATTGGCCGATCGCCTGCTCGACTTGCTCTGAACCGACAACGAGTCTCGGCCCCGTCTATTTCCTACACTCTGCCATGTCCGGCAGAATATCGGCATTCGGAGTGCTCGGAGGGAATCGGGGAAGAACGTAAAGGCCCTGAGCAGGGGTTGTCTTGGAGGCGGCGACCGGAGTCGAACCGGTGATTAAGGTTTTGCAGACCTCTGCCTTACCACTTGGCTACGCCGCCCCGGCGAGCACTCGTCGCGTCCCAGCCGCCGCGCACCGAAGGCGGCGAGGCGCACCCCCTGACACAGAAGGCAGACGACAGAGCACTCGACCTCTGTCCTCTGCCTCAGGCGAAGGAGTTCTGGAGCGGGTGAAGGGACTTGAACCCTCGACCTTCTGCATGGCAAGCAGACGCTCTAGCCAACTGAGCTACACCCGCGCAGACGGGTAGTGTACACGACCGCCGCGCATCGCCGCAAACGCAGCGCCCGCCGCGACGAACGGTCAGATCGGGCGCCGCGGCATCCGGCGAGCCCCGGGGCTCCTCGGGCGCCGACCGCGCCCCGCGGCCCGCCGCCGGCCGCCCGCCGCCCCCTACTTCAGGGCCGCGTCGAGCGCCTCGTTGACGAGG
>PMKK01000046.1 GCA_003157715.1 Actinomycetota bacterium | reverse complement strand
CGCCGGCCGAGGGCCAGGCTCGCGAGCGGCAGACCCAGAGCGCCCACCATCACGCCCAGCCCCGATCTCTTGAGCGCCACGCCGCCGAGAATCGGCACCAGGACGATCCCCGTCGCCGGAGTATCCAGAGCCAGCGCGGCGCCCAGCGCCGCCGCCGCGCCGCGCCCGCGGACGATCGCGATGTGAGCGATCACGGGCGTGACCGCGAGGGCGCCGACCAGGTCGGGCCCGGCGCCGGCCGAGCGAGCCGCAGCGGCGACGGCAGCGCCCTTGGCGATGTCGAGACCGGCGGTCGCCACGCCGGGGCCCAGCCCCAGACTGCGCGTGACATTGGCGGCGCCCGGCTTGCGGTCGCCGACTTGCGCGATGTCGCCGGCGCCGAGCAGGCGGCTCACCAGACGCGCGCTGGGCAGACAGCCCAGCGCGAAGGCCGCCGGAAAACCGGCCAGAGCGATGCTCGCGGTGCGGGGCCTACAGATCATGGCCGATCTCCTTGGGCTGGGGTGACGACGCGAAGGGACCTTTCGCGGCGGTGTCGTCGGACGCATCCGTGCAGGTGTCGGAGGACGCATCAGTGCAGGTGTCGGAGGACGCATCAGTGCAGGTGTCGGCAGACGAGTTCGTAGCGGGTTCGACGGAGGTCCCGCCGGCGACCCCGCCGGAAGCTTCGGGGACAGTTTCGGTAAGCGTTTCACCGGCCACCGGCGGGCGGCCGCTCCTCCAGAGAAACGCGAGACCGCCGACCGCGACGGGGATGAGCCAGGTGGCCAGGCGCCAGAGGATCAGGCTGGGCACGCGGATGGTCTCGGCGGCGACCGGACCGATCAGAGCGAGGTAGCCGAGCTCCGCTATCCCGGCGCCCCCGGCCAGCGGCGAGAGCGGCATGATGACCTGCAGCACTGCCTGGCCGGTGATGATCGAAAACGGCCGGCCGTGCCAGCCCAGGCCGATCAAGATGAAGGGGATGATGGCGAACATCGCCACCCAGTAGACGACCTGCGAAACGAGAACGCCCAGCCACACCCGCCCGCCCGCCTTGTGAAACTCCCTGAAGGCGTCGCGGCCGGCGTGGATCGTCTTGTGGAAGCGCTGCGGAAGCTGCTCGATGCCGATCGGACGCCGTACCCACAGCGAGCCGATCACCCAGGCGATCGCCGTCAGCACGACGGCGGCGATCACGAGCCAGCGCTGCAGGGGAGTGATCGCCGAGCCGGTGGCGGGCAGCAGCGCCGTGAGTGCCACGAGCACCAGCACCGAGGTATGCACGACGCCCTTCACGAGGATCACCGACGTAGCCTCGGGCAGCGTGAGCCCCTGGCGGCGCAGAGCGAAGATCTGATAGGGGATCTCGACGCCGCCGAACGAGGTGGTGCCGCCTACGAAGTTGGCCCGCAGCGAGAGCAGCACGAGAGGTTTGAGGCGCACCGCCGACTTGAGCACGCGGGTGAGCAGCACCAGCGACACGGTGTCGGCGCTCAGGTAGACCAGCACGGCGAGCACGGCGTAGACAAGGAACTCGGGCTCGTGGGCGTGGCCGCGCACGACCCCGAAGTTATGGCGCAGGTGAAGACTGAAGAGGCGGGTGATGAGCACCGTGACCATGACGCTGAGAGCGAAGCCCAGGAACATGCGCGGCCGCGTGAGGAAGTTGCGCAGCTTCTCGGGCGGGGCGACGATGGACTCTTCGAGCGGCTCGAGCTCTTCCGCGCCGGCGGCGGCGGGAGCTCCCCGCCGCGGGTCGTCAGCCACCGCGCGTCTCGACGGCGCGCCGCAGCAGGTCGTGGTAGCGCGCCGCCGCCACCGCGGCCGTGTGGCGTGAAAGGGCGAGCCGGCGGCCGCGCGCGCCCATGCCGCGCCGCTCCTCGGAGCTCATCGACAACAGTCGCCTGAGGGCCGCCGTGAGCTCACGAGGAGTGTGAGCGTCGACGACGATGCCGGTCTCGCCGTCGATCACCGCCTCGGGCGCCCCGCCGGAACGGCCGGCGATCACCGGCAGCCCGGTGAGAGCGGCCTCGGCAAAGACAATGCCGAAGCCCTCGACCTCGAGACCGCGATACCGGGTGCGTGACGGGCCGGCGAAGATGTCGGCCGCTTGCAGCCAGAGACGCAGCTCATCGGCCGAGACCTCACCCGGCAGATGGACTCGCTCGGCGAGTCCGGCGGCGGCCGCCTGCCTGCGCAGCTCGTCGGCCAGGCGGCCGCCGCCCACCAGCGCCAGCCGCACGTCGGCGAAGGCGCCGTCGAGATCTTTCAGCGCCGCGATCAGCATGTCCTGGCCCTTGCGGGGCACGAGGCGCCCGACGCACACCACAAGCGGCGCGCCGTCAAGGCCGAGCGCCGCCCGGGCCGCCGCGGCATCGGCGATGGTGGTCTGAGCGTAGCGGCCCGTCTCGAGCGCCGGTCGCAGCACTTCGGCGCGCGCCAGGCCATGCGACAGGCGCACCGCCTGGTCGGCGGTGTAGCGGCTCACCGTGAGAAGCAGCGCCGACCTGGCCAGCACCCAGGCGAGCAGGCGCGCCAGGCCGGGCACGGCGCCCGGCACCGTGATCTCGGCGCCGCCGAGAAAGACCACGTACGGCACGCCGGCCGTGCGTCGCAGCCAGGGCCCGAGCAGACCGGCCGGCAACGGATGGCCGAGCTGCAGGAGCTCGAGATCGTGCTCGCGTATGAGCCGCCTGCAGAGACGCTCGACCGACGGCAAAGGCAGCACGGTGCTGTGAGCCGCGCGCACGACCGTGTAGGGATGGGTGGCGTCGAAGGCCGCGGCTGCAGGATGCGCCGGCGCGACGACGACGACCTCGCCGGGGTCGAGCGTCTGGATCATGTTCCAGTAGTAGGTCTGGGCGCCACCGACTCGCGGCGGGAAGTCGTTGGTCACAAAAAGGGAGCGCGGGACTCGCCCTGCCGCCTGCGTTTCCTCGTTCATGGCGGCCATTGTAGCGGTCGGGGCCCCGCGCCACAGCCGTCAGCGGCGCTGCGACTGCCGCGACGGCTGCGACTGCCGCGACGGCTGCGACTGCCGCGACGACTGCGGCTGCCGCGGCGGCTCCGGCAGCCGCGACCGTTCGGCGGCGCCCTAGACCGTATGTAGCGAAGCGGCGCCCCGCCACGTAAGTTG
>PMKK01000325.1 GCA_003157715.1 Actinomycetota bacterium | reverse complement strand
CCGGGGGGGGGGGGACGGCCGTTCACAAGGAGGGCTCGTGAACGACGATCGCGACAGACCGCAGAGTTCGCGACCGGAGACGATCGGCATCACCACCGGCCCTGGGGCGACCTTCGTCGGCATCGACGCCAAGCACCTGAAGATCGACCGCATCGACACCTCCGACGAGAAGCTGACCCACGACAAGTCCTGGAAGACCAAGCTCGAAGAGGAGCCCGAGGGGTCGGGAGACGCCTGAGGGCGCGGCGGCGATGGGGTGAGTGGTGAGCAGCGCGGGTCTCTTCGGCTGACTACCAGGACGGCGTGAGGCCGCGCGGCAAAAGAGGCACGCTCGCCGCAACGCTCTCGCCGGCCTGGGTCACTGACTTCTGACCCTTCCCCGCCAGCATCGCGATGCCTAGCTTCTATCGAAGACCTCGACGCGATTCTTGCCTTTGTGCTTCGCCAGATAGAGAGCGGCATCCGCCTGTGCCACGAGCTCAGCGGGCGTGCCGGCGCTGGCGGGCCAGCTGGCCGCGCCGACGCTGACGGTGAGGTGCGGTTGTTGCGTCGCTTCGTTGGCAACGGCGAGGACATCCCCAAGAGCGGTGCGGCCCACGGCCCTGCGGATGCGCTCGGCGACCTCCTCCGCCTGCCCCTCGCTGCATTCCGGTAGCCCATTCGCCACATCGACGCCGCGTGTCGTTGTCTGCCCCGGCAGCAACACCACGAACTCCTCGCCGCCGTAGCGCGCGGCAAGATCGACGCCGTGGCGAGTGCATGCCTCGAGCACGCCTGCGACCGTCTGCAGGATACGATCGCCAGCCGGGTGTCCGTATTGGTCGTTGAACGTCTTGAAGTCGTCCAGATCGAGCATCAGCAGCGAAAGCGGCTCACCAGAGCGCTGCGCACGAGCAAACTCAAGATCTAGTCGTTCGTAGAAGTGACGATGGTTGTAGAGGCCGGTAAGCCCGTCGATGATCGCCTGCCGCTCAACGAGCTGAAAGAGGCGGGCATTTTCAAACGCCACGGCAGCAAGTCCTGCAAAGAGCCGCACCGTCTCCAGGTCATCCGGCCCGAAATGGGCATCTTCACCGAGGCGATCGACGATAAGGACCGCTCGACGCGCGCCGGGCGACATGGGCACGATGATGGAGGCCTGCGCCTCGGGCTTTGTCTGCGGCACCCGCACGGCTCGCGGATCGCCGAGCATGTCGTTGACAAGCTCCGCCCGGCCGCGTCGCAGGACGTCGCCGGTGACGCCGCTGCGCAGGGGAAAGCGCCGCCCCCGCAGAGCCTGCGCGTCGGCGCCGGAGGCGAACGACACAACGAGCTCGTCGGCCTGTTCATCGGCCTCCATGACGCTCAGGGACGAGTAGTCGACGAGGCTCTTGAGAGCCTCCGCCAAGCGGTCGACGATGCCCTGACCGTCTGTGGCGCTCAGCAGCGACTGGCTTAGATCAAGCAGGTCGCGGCGCATGGCGAACTGCGCTTCAACGCCTCGATGAAGCTTAGCGTTGTACATGGCCATCGAGGCCTGATCGCCCAGCGCGCGGGCGAATTCGCACTCGGCTTGTGTGAAGTGACGCTCCCTGTGCGCCTCGGCGATGACCATGACACCCAGCTGCTCGCCCTTAGTGTGAAGCGGCACGAACATCCACGTCTTCATACCGAGCCTCGTCATCTCGGCGCGCACGACCGGTGGCAGATCGGGATCCGATACGCACTGCACGACCAGGTCCTTGCCGACGTGCCGCTCTTGGTTGAGCGGGTCGTCCGAGGAGAGCCGAGCGTCGGCCAGTTTCTCTAGGGCCGCGGGGTCGGGATGACGCTGCCAGAGGGCACGGAACGCCATCTGCTTGGTTTCAGGGAGGTACTCCCAGGTCGTCGAGCTCTCGACATCGAGCGTCTCGCCGGCCCAGCGAGCGATCTCGTGGAGCACCTGCCCATAATCGAGGGTGGAGTTCATGGCCCGGCTTGAGGTAAGCAGGGCGCGCATGTGCCGCACGCTCTCCGCCAGTTCCTGCTGGGCGTCGATGCGGGCGAGCAGATTGCCGGTCTCGGCCGCGGCAGCCTCGATCGCCTGTCGGGTAGCCGGCCAGAACTCCTCGAACTCCTTCGAGGAGAGCAGGAGCACGGCCAGAACACGGCCATTGCGGCATATCGGCAGCGCTACGCTGGCCTGCAACCTATCGGAGTCCAGCTTCGGAGGCTGACATCGGCCAGCCATCGCGGCACAGACGGCCGCGAAGGAGCCATAGGCACCACCCGCTGCGACGAGGGCCGACGTGCGCTCGTCGTCCATCCGAACGTCACAGGCAACTCGGGCAAAGGCCTCGCTGATGCCGCTCCAAGCGGCCATCCGGAAGCGGTCGCTGCCTGCTTCTCGCGCGTAGATCATGCCGGCGTCGATCCCGTCGAGCCCTCGCAACGCCTTGATGAGGTCGCCGAATGCTTCCTCCAGACCAGTAGCCTTGCCCAGAGCAAGCGCTACGTCGCGCTGCACGAGCAGGGCTCGCTCAGCGCGCTTGCGTCGTGAGATGTCAGCCTCGGAACAGTAAACACGCTCCCACGAGCCCTCGAAGCCCACCGCCACCCGACGGCTCACGAGGATGGGTACATACCGCCCGCCGGCCGTGCGGTTGACGGCCTCGCCGGCTGTGGCGACACCGCCGCTCTCAAGCTCAAGAGAAAAGCGCACGGACTCATCGACGGCCGACTGCGTACGCAGCGCTGCGAGATTGGCCCGCAGGCTCACAAGGTCGGAGTACCCGTAGCGATCAAAGAGCGCTTGGTTTGCCTCCACGACACGCACAAGGCCGGCAAGCCTACGGCGTCGATGAGGCTCGGCGGCCAGATGAGCACTGAGATCGCTCACGCCGTCGTGCCGCCACTTCTGGAGACGTTGGCGAACGGCCGAGTGATCCTCGACCCAGAGCGGCACCGGCAGCTGGTCGAAGGGCGGTTGAGCAAAGTCGAGCACCACCGTCTCTGTGCTCGCCAAGGCGCGCGCGCCAAGGATGCACGCCCGACTCGCTTGTGCTGCTGCCCTTCGCTGCCCCATATCATGCTGTGTCGGCGGGCACGACCTTCCGCATTAGGCAAGGATGCTCTGTCTTGCGAAAGTTCGATCGACGCAGACTGCCGGAATCTGGCTACGACCTCCCCGGCACCGGGCTTTAGCCGAGAGGCTCTTCACGACGAGGGCCACGCGACGACGCGACGTCCGCCGCCAAATGCCACCCAACCCATGACACGCTGACCTGTGCAGCTCGCACTCTGCCTGCACACGGCGCTGCCGCCGACCTGATGTCGACGCCAACGCCGTCTCAGGGTGCATCGATGTCGGCCTCGCTGATGCCGCGCGTTGGTCCTCATTTCATAGCGCTGCCTTCGCCATTTGCGCTTGCGGCCCCGGGGGCTGGGTAGATAGTGCCCACCGGCTGACCAGCCGGTGGTCCGACGTGCAGTCAGCGGTGGAGGTTAGCCATGCGTGCCGTAGTAATCACGGGGCCGGGGGGCCTTGAGGTCCTCGGCGTGGCCGATCGTGCGGTCCGCCACGCGGGGCCGAGCGAGGTCCGCATCGCCGTCAAGGCCGCGGCGGTCAACCCCACCGACATCGGCCTGCGCCAGAACGGCGCGGGCGGCGAGCTGCAGCCGCCCTGGGTGCCGGGCATGGATGCCGCCGGCACGATCGAGTCCGTGGGCGCTGAGGTGGATCGCCTGGCAGTCGGCGAGCAGGTCATGGCCGCGGTGAGCCCACGCCGGCCCGAAGGCGGGGCTCAGGCCGAGCTGATCGTCGTGCCGGCGGCGTCGGTGGTGCCGATTCCCGATGGCGCCACGCTGCCCCAGGCCGCAACGCTGCCGATGAACGGGCTCACCGCCCGCCTGGGGCTGGAGCTGCTCGGCCTTGAAGCGGGTCAGAGCCTCGCCGTCAGCGGCGGCGCGGGGTTGCTAGCCTCCTATGTGATCCCACTGGCCAAGCTGCGCGGCCTGCGCGTGATCGCCGACGCCAAGCCCGCTGATCGAAAGCTCGTGCGCGGCTTTGGTGCCGACGTGGTCGTACCGCGTGGCGAGGGCTTTGCGCCCGCTGTCCGCGAGGCGGCCAGCGATGGCGTCGATGCCCTGTTTGACACCGCGCTGCTCGGTGACGCCGCCTTTGCGGCGATCCGCGACGGCGGTGCCATGGCCGTCGTGCGCGGCTGGGATGACAGCACGCCCGAGCGCGGTATCGAGATCCGCCAGGTCCGAGTGATCACCGTCCTGGAGCGCACCTACTGGCTCCAGGAGCTGCGCGAGCTCGCCTCAGAGGGGCGCATCGCACTGCGCGTCGCCGCTGAGTTTCCGCCCGAGAAGGCTGGCGAAGCCCAGCGACTGATGGCCTCCGGCGGTCTGCGCGGACGGGCGGTCATCGTCTTCTGAAGCCAGGCCCTTACCCGGGATCTGGCTCGCTGCTCATCTTCTGTGCCGGCGCGCCCGTCGAGACCTTGGTGGTCTTCGACGACTCAGCCCGCTTGGCCGGTTGGCCTGATCAGGATCTCGTTGAGCGAGACCCGGTGCGGCTGGCCAACAGCAAAGGCAATCGCCGCTGCGATGTCCTTTGCCTGCAGGGCACCGACGGAGTCGTAGAAACCCTGCGCACCCTCGCGAATGCGATCGTCGCTGATGTGGTCGGTGAGCTCGGTGGCCACGGCGCCGGGTTCAACCACAATCACCCGTACGCTAGCCTTTACGAGCTCCTTGCGCAGAGCGTCCGACCAGGCATTGAGACCCCACTTGGTGGCGTTGTAGATGGAGGAGTTGGGACCGGTCGTGCGCCCCGCGACCGAACTGATGTTGACGATGTCGCCCTGAGCGGCGACCAGCTGTGTCAGGAAGACGTCGGTGACTAACAGCACGCCGGTGAGGTTGGTGTCGATCATGCGCCGCCACTCGTCGACCTTGCCGGCCTGAAACGGCGAGAGCAGCATGACGCCGGCGTTGTTGACCAGTATGTGCACGGGACCAAGCGCGGCGCCGATAGTGTCCGCCGCGCGCAGGACGGCGTCGCGGTCCCGCACATCGGCGACGCAGGCGACCGCTTTGCCGCCGGCGGCCGTGATCTCGGCTGCCAGAGCCTCGATGCGCTCGGCGCGGCGCGCCAGCAGCGCCACCGCCGCTCCCTCGGCCGCCAGTGCCCGCGCCGTCGCTTCGCCGATGCCACTGGATGCGCCAGTGATGACCGCCGTACGTCCTACAAGGTCTTGTGCCACGTCGTCCTCCACGTTTGGCTTCGGGGATGCCTTGACCCTGCCCGCTCGCGGGCGGCAATGAAACGCAGGGGCTGCGAACGGCCGCCGAACCGCACACCATGGCGACGCTACCGCACATCAGTGCGAGACCTGTGCGTGCGCTCTTGTTCCTGCACTGGGCAACCCTCGCCGACGCACGGCCGACAGTGCACGCACCATAGCGGTGGCCCGCTGCGCCGCGGTCGGAGCTTTCGGTGCGCCCTCTCGCGTTGCTGATCTCGCACCTCAGAGCGAAGCTCACCTTCAGAGTAAACGCGCATCTGGGGAGAGCATGCGAGGCCACGTAAGAAAGCGCGGCGAGCCCGGCAGCTGGGAGTACATCATCGATGTCGGTCTGGCGGCGGCGCAACGCTGCCAGAACTGTAACAAGAGGCTGTGGATCGAGCGCAGACCAAAGGAGAGCTGTCCCACTTGTGGCGGCAGACTGCGCAAGACCGAAGAGCGTCGCCGCGAGACCAAGTCCGGCTTTACCACACAGAAGGAATGCCAGGCGGCTATGAACAAGCTGCTGGTGGCCGTCGAACAGCAGACCTACCAGGCGCCCACCAAGGCGACGGTGCGGCAGTACCTGACCAAGGAATGGTTGCCCGCCGTCAAAGCCACGATCAGACCTTCGACCTACAACTCCTACGTGCAGCACGTCGAATGCCACATCGCGCCACACATCGGCTCGGTGAAGCTGCAGAAGCTCTCGGGCAGCCAGGTCAACGCGCTCTACGCCAAGCTGGCCGAGAGCGGAAAGGCGGATGGCAAGCACGGGCTCTCGCCGCAGACCATCCACCACGTCCACGCCTGCCTGCACAAGGCCTGCAAGGACGCCGTGCGCTGGGGTCAGCTCTCACGCAACCCGCTCGATGCCGCCGATCCCCCGCGCGCCAAAGGCGACGGCTCCCGTGAGATGCACACCTGGACCAAGGAACAGCTTAAGGCGTTCCTCAAGGCAGTCGAGAACGACCGCCTCTCCCCTCTCTGGCACACCATCGCCATGACCGGCATGCGCCGCGGCGAGGCGATCGGGCTGAGGTGGAGCGATGTCGACCTCGAGGCCGGCAGGCTGTCGGTGCGACGCGCGCTGATCCCCATCAACCGCGAGGTCGTGGTCAGCGAGCCCAAGACTGCCAAGGGCCGCCGGGTAGTCGCCCTCGACCCCGGAACCATCGAGGTGCTCAAGGGTCAGGCCGCCCGCCAGCTCGAAGAACAGAGCGAGTGGGACGAAGGCTGGGTCGAGAGCGGCCTGGTGTTCACAGCCGAAAACGGCGCTGCGCTCGACCCGAAGAGTATCAGCCGCTACTGGCGCCAGGCGGTGAAGAAGACCATGCTACCCACGATCCGGCTGCACGACCTGCGCCACACCCACGCCACCTTGGCGCTACAGGCCGGCGTCCATCCCAAGGTCGTCTCCGAGCGCCTCGGCCATGCCACGGTCTCGATCACGCTGGACACCTACNNGGCGATGCAGGAAGAGGCGGCGGCACTGATCGCCGGACTGGTGTTCGCGGAGTAGCGAGCGGGCTCAGGCGGAGCGACGCCGGCGCCAGAGGAAGGCGCCGACACCGACGACGACGAGCATCAGCCCGGCGACCAGCCAGGGACGTGGGTCAAGATAGGTGTCGCTGCCGCTCGCCGTTGTCGTGTGCCAGTAGACCGTGCCCGGGCCCTGGCGCTGCACGTAGGCGACGTAGAGGGAAAGCAGGCCGATCCCGCAGGCCAGACCCCAAGCCGAGCGGCCCACGTGATGTCGCACCATCATGAACGCGACGACGGCCACCGCGAAAGGAAAGACGAAGAGGCCGTAGGACAGCACGCCCACGGCCGAGAAGGCAAGCGCCACACCGACGGCGAGCCAGACGGCGAACGACCCGAGCGAGCCACGCCCCGAGCGTCTCGTTGCCGCAGCGTTGCTGCTCTCCATCTGCTCGCTCCTTACGGTTCCTGTCCCATTAGCACTGTTCCCCGACCGACGAACGGCCACGCCGCTTGCGCCTGGCACCTGTTCGCACGCCATCCCCGCGATACAGGAGGAGGCAGCGGCGCTGATCGCGGGGCTGGTGTTCGCAAGGAAGCGACATGCGTGTCTCACGGCCAACTTCGCTGCGATGGCATCAGCACGACGACGCGAGACGACATAATGGGCGTGTCGTTCGTTCAAGGCGGGGGACACCGACCCTGCACCACAGACTGCGAGGCACGCCCATGTTCATCGATCTCCTGCGCTCCCGAAGAAGCCTCCGCGCGTTCAGCGCCCAGCCCGTCGAACAGGAGAAGCTCGACCTACTGATCGAGGCCACGCTGCGCGCGCCGGCCCAGAAAGGCAAGCCTCCCTGGGAGCTCGTCGTCGTCCGAGACAGGGAGACGATCACGCAACTCTCACAGGCGAAGGCCAATGGCTCCGCGTTCCTGAAGGGGGCGGCGCTTGTAGTCGTCGTCTGCGCACAGCCGCAGCTCTCGGACGTCTGGGTCGAGTACGCCTCAATCGCTACACTCCTCCTGCACCTGGAGGCGCACGACCTCGGCCTTGGCAGCTGCTGGGTACAAGTGCGTCTGCGCAACCACGACGCGCAGCGCAGCGCCGCGGAGTACATCGCCGAGGTTATCGGGCTGGAGCCCGCGATGACCGTTGAAGCCA
>PMKK01000047.1 GCA_003157715.1 Actinomycetota bacterium | reverse complement strand
CACGCTGGCCGGCATGGTCGACGAGGGTCGCCCCCTGCCGGTGCGCGAGACGCGTCTGATCGAAGAGAACCTCTGGCGCGCCATTCGCTACGGGCTCGACGGCAAGCTCGTCGACTGGGACCGCTCGTGCGAGGTGCCGGCGCCCGAGGCGCTGCGCGAGCTCGTGGAGTGGGTGGCGCCGGCCGGCGAGGCACTCGGCCTGGGTGTCCATCTCTGCGACGTCGAGCGCCTGCTCCTGGAGGGTAACGGCGCCCAGCGTCAAGGCCGCGCGCTCGCCCAGGGAAAGTCCATTCACGACGTCCATGCCGCCGCGGTCGCCCGAGCCAACGCGATCGTCGACGACGACGGGAGGTAACCACGATGTCCGACGAGGTCAAAGCCGGCGACGAGGGGTCGCGCGAAGATCGCACGCCGACCGACGAGGAACGCGCCGAGATCTACCGCGAGCAGCTCAAGCAGCTCCACGTGGTCGACCTCGTGCGCGACATGATGGTGACGCTGGTGACCGTGGGCTACGAGAAGCTCGGGCTTACCGAGCAGACGAAGGAACTGCGCGACCTGGGCGACGCCCGCGTGGCGATCGAGGCGCTGCGGCGCCTGATCGAAGTCGTCGAAGGCGATGACCCCGAAGACACCAGCTTGCGCTCGACGCTCGCCCAGATGCAGCTCAACTTCGCTCGCGTGGCGAACGCCGAGGTGCCGCCGCCGCGGCCGCCGAAAGAGCATCCCGCGGGACCTTCCGAGGCAGACTCTCGATCTTCAGTCGAGAGTGATCCCGAGCCTGAAAAGACACCAGAGCAGCCGTCCGGCGAAGCGGCCGAGGAAGTCCCCGCCAAGAAGGTCGCGCCCAGGAAGGCGCGGGACGCTAGGCCGGCCGCGGATAGGTCGGTCGCGAAGAAACCGGCCGCGAAGAAACCGGCCGCGAAGAAGAAGCCGGCCGCCAGGAAGCCGGCCGCCAAGAAGCCTGCCGCGGACAAGTCGGTGGCTTCGTAGCGCACGGCGAGGAGCACGACGGCTCGCAGGCCGGCCCCGCCCACGGCCGGCGACGGGCGCCGGAGCCTGGGCTAGTGCACTAGCGGCGGCGCGACTCTCCGGACGGCTTGCCGGCCTGCTTCTCGAGCGGCTCGGTCAGGGCGCCGTAGAGCTCGGGGCGGCGGTCGGCAAGACAGGCGTGCGTATCGAGGCGGCCCGCGCGCACCTCGTCGACGATCCGCGAGCGCAGCTCGACGACCAGCATCTCGGCGCGCTCTCCGGCGTCGGCCAGCAGCTCACCGGACGGGTCGACGACGCGGCTATGGCCGGCGAACTCGGTGGTGCCGTTGCTGCCGGCATGGCCGGCGGCGGCCAGATAGCAGCCGTTCTCGAGGGCCCGCGAGATGGTGGCCGTCTGCCAGATTCGCTGGCGCGCCTTGCCGAACGCGGCCGGCGCGAGCAGCAGGCGCGCGCCCGACAGGGCCAGGGCGCGGGCCACCTCGGGAAAGGCGAGCTCGTAGCAGACCAGCACGCCGCACTGCCAGCCGGCGATCTCGCCCGTCCACAGCGTCGCGCCTGGGGTGAAGAGCTCTCTCTCACTGCGGAACAGATGCGTCTTGGCGTAACGGCCCGGCGGCTGGTCGGGTCGCAGGATGGCGACCGCGTCGAACAGCACGCCGTCGCGCGCATCGGGCACGCCGACCACACAGGAGACCCGGAGGTCGTCGACCGCGGCCTGAAGGCGAGCCAGCGCGGCTCTCGCCTGACCGGCGCGCTTCACCATGGCCTGGTCCACGTAGTAGCCGCCCAGGAACAGCTCGGGAAAGACGACGAGGTCGACGCTCGCTTCGCGGGCCTCCTGGAGGCGCGTAAGACCGGCCCGCAGCGAGGCGACCATGTCGGGCTGAGCGTTGACTATCTGAACGACGCCGATACGCATTGGGCGGTACCTACCCTTCCGGGGGGTCGAGGTCCCCTTCGGGGCCTACTTGCTCCTTGATACTTCCCAGAAGCGTGGTTCGTCGAGCACACCGCCCGGCTCGACGGTGATGAACTCGCCGTCGTAGGGCTCTCCGCCGACGAGTTTCTCGAGCAGCCGCAGCGAACCCGGCAGGACCTCGAGCGGCAGGTCGTAAAACTCGGAGACGGTGCGCAGGTACTCGTCGTAGGCGGCGAGATCGTAGGTGCCGGTGTCGACCAGCGCCACGCGCCGGTAGTGGGCGAGGATCAGATGGGCGATCTTGCGCGCCTTCTCTTCGCCGTAGCGCGGGACCATCTCAAGATACTCGTGGTAGGGATCGTCGATGTACTCGATCCAGCCGCGCGTGTAGTAGTAGGTGCCGGGGCAGCCGTTGAACTGGCGCAGGTATTCGTCGCGCGAACCGAGCAGGATGGCGATGCAGTCGTCGACCGCGGGCAGCACCAGGCGGTGGGGTCCCGCTTCGAGGCCGGCACAGCCGTTCGAGCAGCGTCCGTAGGCCAGCAGGATGGTGCGCGCGCCCGGGGTCGCCGCGATGCGCTCGTTCAGGGTCGCGCGCAGGCGCTCGGGGTAGTCGTGCAGCTTGCCTTCGCAGAACTCCACTTCGATGTCGCCGGCGACGCGGCCGACCTCGTCGCGCAGGGTCTCGCAGGCAATGATCTTGGGGGGCAGCCCGTTCATGTCTTCCATGGTAGCGGGAGAGGCCGCCGCTGGCGACCGCGGGTTCCGCCGCCGCCTCAGCCGACCGCGGGTTCCGCCGCCGCCTCAGCCGACCGCGGGTTCCGCCGCCGCCTCAGCCGAGGATGCTACCGCTTGCCGGCGCGTCAGCCCGGAGCCGACGCCGCCCGCCGGCGCTTCATGGCGTACATGCTGCGGTCGGCGGCGAGCAGCAGCTCCTCGGGGGCGCACCAGCCAGATGTCTGCAGCCCCATGCTGGCGCGCAGCGGCGTCTCGCCGGGCGCCGCGGCGTTGCGCCGCTCGATGGCCCTGTCGATCTTGTCGAGGACCTCACGGGCGCCGGGCGCGTCCGTGCCCGGCATGAGCACCACGAACTCGTCGCCACCGTAGCGTGCCACGGTGTCGGTCTCGCGACAGCTTTCGGCGAGCAGCCGGGCCAGGTCGCGCAGCACGCGGTCGCCGGCCTGATGGCCGCGCTCGTCGTTCACGGTCTTCAGGTCGTCGACGTCGATGAACACCAGGCTGACGAGGCCGCCGTTGCGGTGGATCGTGTGCATCTCCTGATCGAGCGTGAGCTCGAGGTAGTTGTGGTTGAACACGCCGGTGAGTCCGTCGGTGCGCGCCAGCACGTCCTTTTCGCGCATGAGGCGCTGGTTTTCGAGGGCCACGGCGGCCTGGCTGGCGAACGTCGCGACGATCGTCTTGTCGTCCTCTGAGAAGCGCCGCGGCCGGTCGAAGAACACGGTCAGGGCGCCGTAGGTGCCCTTGTAGGACTGCAGCGGCGCCGTGAGGAAGGCGCGGTAGCCGCCCGCCGCGACGATCGTGGCGTCGACCAGCGGCTCACCTTCGACGTTGTCGACGGCCGCCGGGACGCCGTCGCGGATGGCGCGGCCCGAGACCGAGTGGTCGACCGGCAGCACGAAGATACGACGAAACTCGGCGCTCAGGTTGTGCACCTCTTCGACTACGAGAGAGTCGCCCTTGAGCGCGAGAAGGGCTGCTTTGCTCGCGCCCATCAGCCGCGCGGCCTCGTCGACCACCGTGGTCGGCACCGAGTGCGTGCCGAGGCTGCGGTTGACGGTCTCGACGGCGTCGAGCAGCCGGCGCTCGCGTTCGACGCGGTCGATCTGCTCGCGGAACAGCAGGGCGTGCTCGATGGCCGACGCGAGCTGCGCGGCGGCCGAGCTGACGAAGTAGATGTCGTCGGCCGAGTAGGAGCGCACGTTGCGGGTGGCGACGGCCATCACGCCGAGCAGTCTGCCCTGGGCCTTGAGGGGGGTGGCCAGGACGGTGCGCAGCCCTTCGGCGCCGGCCAGCGGCAGCGTCGGCGAGTCGGGCGAGATGTCGTCGACCACCGTCGTCTCCTGCTCGTGGGCGACGAGACCGACGATGCCTTCCTGGGCGTTCACGGCGGAGATGGCGCGCGCATACTCGTCGGAGACGCCGCGGTGCAGGGCCAGCTGCAATCCGTCGCCGGAAGTCAGGGAGACCCAGCCGGCGTCGACCTGGAGGATCTCCATGGCCTTGTCGAGACCGGTGTTCAGCACGGTGGAGAGGTCGAGAGAAGAGTTGACCGCCGAGACGATGGCGTTGAGCGCGACGAGCTCCTGGTTGCGGCGCTCGACCTCGTAGGCGAGCTCGCTGGGCGGACGCGTATTGTCGGACAGCCGGCAACCCGAGCAGGTGGCGAGGGCGACTTCGCGCGAGGGACCCAGAACGAACGGATCGCGTTTGCGGCAGTACCAGACGTCGATGCTGGAGCCATCGAGATCTGCCTGGTAAGAGTCGAGAAACTTGCAGTCCATCGGCACTCCTATAGTAGCATAGGGCCTCGCCGAACCCGACCGATGAGTCGCTCGCCGCCCGCAGCGCGGACGACGCTTCGTGAGCTTGTCGCAGGTACGCCGGGCGGCGCCGCCGGTCACAAGGAGGAGCGCAAGTGAAAGTACAGAAGGTGCTGGTCGCGGGGGCCGGGCAGATGGGTGCGGGCATCGTCCAGGTGGCCGTCGTAGCCGGCCTGCAGGCGACCATGATCGACGTCGCCGACGAGTTCGTCGCCAAGGGCATGGCCGGCATCGAAAAGCAGCTCGGCCGGGCCGTCGACAAGGGCCGTCTCTCGGCCGACGAGCGCGACGCCGCCCTCGGCCGTATCACGACGGGGCTCGACGTGTCGGCCGGCGCCGATGCCGACCTGTTCATCGAAGCGGCGCCCGAGGCGCTCGAGATCAAGCGCGGTCTGCTCGAGAAGGCGGCCGCCGCCCTGGGCCCCGAGACGATCATCGCCACCAACACCTCGAGCCTGTCGGTGACCACGCTGGCCGGCTTCGTGGCGCGTCCCGAGCGCTTCGTGGGGATCCACTTCTTCAACCCCGTGCCGGCCATGGCGCTGGTCGAGGTCGTGCGCGGCGCGGCGACCGCCGACGACACGGTAGCGGCGGCGCGCGAATTCTGCGAGGCCGTCGGCAAGACGCCGATCACCGTCAAGGACTCGCCCGGGTTCGTCGTCAACCGCATTCTCTTTCCCATGATCAACGAGGCCGCGCTGGCGCTCGCCGAGGGCGTCGCCAGCGCCGCCGACATCGACACCGGCCTCAAGCTCGGCGCCAACTTCCCGATGGGGCCGCTGGCGCTCGCCGACCTCGTCGGGCTCGACACGACCAAGGCCATCCTCGAGACGCTCGAGCGCGACCTCGGCGACGCCAAGTACCGGCCCTGCGCCCTGATCGGCGAGCTCGTGGCGGCCGGCAAGCTGGGCCGCAAGAGCGGCGAGGGGTTCTTCACCTACTGAGTGGCGATGAGGTCCCTGTGAGCGAGCGCGCAGGCTACGTCCAGGTCTACACCGGCGACGGCAAGGGCAAGACGACGGCCGGGTTTGGCCTGGCCATGCGCGCCGCCGGGCAGGGCTTGCGCGTTCTCGTCCTGCAGTTCATGAAGGGCGACCCGACCTGGGGCGAGATCGTGTCGGCCGAGCGGCTGGGTATCGATACCGAGCAGGTCGGCCTCGACCACTGGGTGCTCAAGGGCAGGGTCACCGCCGACGACCGCGCCGCCGCGGCGGCCGGCTTTCGGCGGGCCCGCGAGCTCGTGGGTAGCGGCACGTACGACGTGGTCGTGCTCGACGAGCTCATCACGGCGCTGTTCTTCGAGCTCGTCTCGATCGACGACGTACTCGGGCTGCTGCGCGACAGGCCCAGCCACGTCGAGCTCGTTCTCACCGGACGGCGGGCGCCGGCCGAGATCGTCGCGGCCGCCGACCTGGTGACCGAGATGCGCCCCCTCAAACACTACTTCGACGCCGGCGTCGGGGCGCGCGAGGGCATCGAGTACTGAGTCTCGAGCACCGCGCAGAGCACTTGGCGGGGTACCGGGTCGAGCGCTGCGTCTCGAACACGGTCGAGCATCAGGCCGGGGACTGAGGTCACGCCTGGGCCGATGGCGTAAGATAGCGCCGTGACCCACACGCTCATCTACCCCCACACTTCCCGTCACAACGCCGCCGGTCACCTCGAGGTCGGCGGCTGCGACGTGGTCGAACTGGCCGACAGTCTGGGCACGCCGCTGTTCGTCTACGACGAGCAGACCCTGCGCGACCAGTGCCGCGCCTACCTGACGGCCTTCGCCGCTCACGGCCGCGAGTTTCGTATCGTCTACGCCAGCAAGGCGTTCTCGTGCCGGGCGATGATCGAGCTCGTGGCCCAGGAGGGCCTGGCCCTCGACGTCGCCTCGGGCGGCGAGCTGGCGGCCGCTCGCGCGGCCGGCTTTCCGCCCGCCGACATCTTCTTTCACGGCAACAACAAGACCGCCGCCGAGCTCGAGCTGGCGCTCGACTGCGGCATCGGTTACGTGGTCGTCGATTCGCTCTCCGAGATCGCCGCGCTCGACGCCGCCGCGGGCCGCCGCGGCCTCACCCAGGACGTCGTGGTACGCATCACGCCCGGCGTGCGGCCGGCTACCCACGCGGCCGTGCAGACCGGTCAGCCCGACTCCAAGTTCGGCTTTGGCTTGAACGAGGGCCAGGCCACCGAAGCGCTGGCCCGCTGCCTCGCGGCGCGCCATCTGCGGCCGGTCGGCATGCACGCCCACATCGGCTCGCAGATCTTCGACCTGTCGTCCTACAGGCGCGAGATCGAGATCCTCATGGGGACCCTCGCGGAGTGGCGCGACGAGCTTTCCTTCGAGTGCCGCCTGTTCAACCTGGGCGGCGGCCTGGGGATCCGCTACACCGCCCGCGACCAGCCCTCGTCGATCGTCGAGCTCGCCGCGGTCGCCGTCGACGCGGTGGTCGCCGAGGCCGCGCGCCACCGCATGGCGCCGCCCACCATCCTGGTCGAGCCCGGCCGCTCGATCGCCGGCAAGGCCGCGGTCACCCTCTACCGGGTCGGCACCATCAAGTCGGTGCCCGGCGGGCGCACCTACGTCGCCGTCGACGGCGGCATGTCCGACAACATCAGGCCGATGCTCTACGGCTCGCGCTACGAGGCCATGATCGGCAATCGCGCCGACGTGCCGGCCAGCTTCGAGGCGACCGTCGTCGGCAAGCATTGCGAGTCGGGCGACGTCCTGGTGCGCGACGTGAAGATCGCGCCGCCCGAGCTGGGCGACGTGCTGGTCACGCCCTGCACCGGCGCCTACGGGTATGCCATGGCCAACAACTACAACGGCCAGCCGCGGCCGGCGGTCGTCATGGTGGCCGGCGGCCGGGCCCGCGTGATCATCGCCCGCGAGACGTGGGATGATGTGCTGCGACTGCAGCGTCCGCTGGCGGCNNTACGGGACAGTGGGTTCCGGCGTCGGGCGGCTGCTCAGCGAGGGCGTCGACGAGATCCGGCTGGCGACCGGCAAGGACGTGATCCTGCGCACGGTCTGCGAGCTCTCGCCCGAGCGCCGGGCGCTGGTGCCGCCGGGCGTGCGGCTGACGACCGATTTCGCCGAGCTCATCGCCGATCCCGAGATCGACATCGTGATCGAGCTGATCGGCGGCATCGAGCCGGCGCGCACCATCCAACTGGCTGCGCTCAGGGCCGGCAAGGCGGTCGTCACCGCCAACAAGCAGCTCCTCTCGCAGCACGGCGCCGAGCTTCTGCAGACCGCCGAGGACGCCGGCACCTACCTGCGCTTCGAAGCCAGCTCGGTGGGCGCCGTGCCGGTCATCAAGGTGCTGCGCGAGTCGCTCACGGCGGCGCGTGTCACGAGCGTCATGGGCATCGTCAACGGCACGACCAACTACATCCTCTCGGCCATGGCCCAGACCGGCGCCGAGTATGCTCTGACGCTCAAGAAGGCCCAGGAGCTCGGCTACGCCGAAGCCGATCCGACCGAAGACGTCAGCGGCAAGGACGCGGCCGCCAAGATGGCCATCCTGTCGTCGCTGGCCTTTCACAGCCGGGTCAACCTGGCCGACGTCGAACACGAGGGCATCGAGGCGATCACCGACGTCGACGTGGCGCGCGGCGCCGAGCTCGGGCTCACGCCCAAGCTGCTCGGCGTGGCCAAGCTGATCGAGGGCCGCGTCAACGTGCGCGTGTATCCCTGCTTCATCCCGGCCGAGCATCCGCTGGCCGGCGTCTCGGGCGCCTACAACGCCGTGTTCCTCGAGTCCGACAGCTTCGACAAGATCATGCTGTTCGGGCCCGGGGCCGGCGGCACGCCGACCGCCTCGGCCGTGCTCGGCGATGTGATCTCGATCGTCAACACGGCGCCGGGCGGCTACATCCGCAACTGCACCTGCTACAAGCAGCTCGGCTTCTATGCCAGCGCCGACGTGGTCACGCGCTTCTACGTGCGCGTCCAGGTGGCCGACGAGCCCGGCGTGCTGGGCGCCCTCGCCGGGGTGTTCGGCGACGAGGGCGTCAGCATCCACTCCATGCAGCAGATCGGCGAAGAAGACTCGGCCCAGCTCGTGCTCGTCTTGCACCCGGTCCGCGAGGCCGCGTTCTTCAGCGCCCTGGCACGCATCGAGGCGCTGCCCGTGGTGCGCAGCCGGCCGAGCGTCATCAGGCTCGAGGGCGACGATGGCCGGTAGCGGCGCCGGCGCCGCCGGTGACATGAGCGCAGCGGCCGGCGCGGCCGGCGCCTCGCGCGGCCGGGGCGTGATCGCCCACTACCGCGCGTACCTGCCGGTGAGCGACAAGACGCCGATCGTCACCCTCGGTGAGGGCGACACGCCGCTCGTGGCGGCGGCCAACCTGGGCGCCGCGCTGGGAGTCGAGCTGTACCTCAAGCTCGAGGGTCTGAACCCGACCTGCTCGTTCAAGGACCGCGGCATGACGATGGCGCTCTCCAAGGTCCTCGAAGAGGAGTACCGGGCGGTGATCTGCGCCTCGACGGGCAACACCAGCGCTTCGGCGGCGGCCTACGCGGCCAAGGCCGGCATCAAGGCGATCGTCGTCATTCCCGAGGGCAAGATCGCCATGGGCAAGCTCGCCCAGGCGGTCGCTTACGGCGCGACCGTGATCTCCATCGCGGGCAACTTCGACGTCGCCCTCGACATCGTGCGAGAGGCGTCGGCCAAGCTGCCGATCGCCCTCGTCAACTCGGTCAACCCCTACCGTATCGAGGGCCAGAAGACCGGCGCCTTCGAGATCTGCGACGTGCTCGGCGGACCGCCCGCCTACCACTGCATCCCGGTCGGCAACGCGGGCAACATCACGAGCTACTGGAAGGGCTATCGCGAGTACCGCGAGGCGGGTGTGACCGACCGGCTGCCCGTCATGTGCGGCTTTCAGGCGGCCGGCGCCGCGCCGCTCGTGCTGGGCCACAGAGTCGAGGCGCCCGAGACCATCGCCACCGCCATCCGTATCGGCAATCCGGCCCGTGCCGACGAAGCGCTGGCCGCGGCGCGCGACTCGGGCGGCTTCATCGACTCGGTCACAGACGACGAGATCCTGGCCGCCTACAAGCTGGTGGCCGCCACCGAAGGCGTGTTCTGCGAGCCGGCCAGCGCGGCCTCGATCGCGGGCCTAAAGAAGGCCCGCGAGCAGGGCCGCCTTCCGGCCGGCGCCGTCGTGGCCTGCGTGCTCACCGGTCACGGCCTCAAAGACCCCGACACGGCGGTGCGCACGGCGGCCGAGCCGATCTTCACGGCGGATCCCCTGGCCGAGATCGAGCGCGCCCTGGCGGCGCGTGTGGCGACTGTCTGAGGCACGTCTGTCGCGGTGCGCCGGTCGTGGCGACCGGCGTCGCACTCCGGCGTCGCATTTGGGCGCCGCATCTCGGCGTCGCAGCGGACAACCGGCGGCGCCTCCGCGACGGGGCAAACGCCGGGGGCATGGC
>PMKK01000174.1 GCA_003157715.1 Actinomycetota bacterium | reverse complement strand
TCCCCCGACGACTACCTGCAGAGCGTGGTGCTCCTGCGAGTCGGCGACCACATCGACCGCGACGCCGTGCTGCGCAAGCTGGTCGACATCCAGTACCAGCGCAACGACTACGAACCGGCGCGCGGCAAGTTCCGCGTGCGCGGCGACTCGTTCGAGCTCTGGCCGGCCGACCAGGACACGCTGGTGCGCGTCGAGCTGTGGGGCGACGAGATCGAAGCCGTCACGCGCTTCGAGCCGGTCAGCGGCGAGGTCATCGACAAGCCGCCCTACGTGGCGATCTACCCGGCGACGCACTTCGTCACGAGCCCTCCGGCAGTCGAACGGGCGCTGATCGAGATCAAGCACGAGCTCGACGAGCGCTGCGCCTGGTTCGAAGAACACGGCAAGGTGCTCGAAGCCCATCGCCTGCGGCAGCGCACCCACTACGACATGGAGATGCTGCGCGAGATGGGCTTCTGCAACGGCATCGAGAACTACTCGCGCATCCTGCTGGGAAAACAGCCCGGGGCCACGCCAAACTGCCTGCTCGACTTCTTTCCCGACGACTATCTCGTGTTCATCGACGAATCGCACATGACCGTGCCGCAGGTCTACGGCATGTACGAAGGCGACCGCTCACGCAAACAGACGCTGGTCGACTACGGCTTCCGGCTGCCGAGCGCCCTCGACAACCGGCCGTTGCGGTTCGACGAGTTCGTCGCCAAGGTGCCGCAGATCATCTTCGTGAGCGCTACCCCCGGCAAGTTCGAGCTGCGCGAGAGCGTCAACATCGCCGAGCAGATCATCCGGCCCACGGGGCTGATCGACCCGGCCGTCGAGGTGCGTCCCACGGCGGGCCAGATCGACGATCTCATGAACGAGGCGCGGCGCCGCATCGAAAACGACGAACGCGTGCTGATCACCACCCTTACGAAGCGCATGTCCGAAGACCTCACCGACTACCTGGTCGAGAACGGCTTCAAGGTGCGCTACCTGCACAGCGAGGTCGACACGCTCGATCGTCTGGCGATCGTGCGCGACCTGCGCCTGGGCGAGTTCGACATTCTGGTCGGCATCAACCTGTTGCGCGAGGGGCTCGACATGCCCGAAGTCACGCTGGTCGCCATCCTCGACGCCGACAAAGAGGGTTTTCTGCGCGGTCAGACCAGCCTCATCCAGACGATCGGGCGGGCGGCGCGCAACGTGCACGGCACCGTGATCATGTACGCCGACCGTGAGACCGCCGCCATGCGGGCCGCCATCGACGAGACCAACCGCCGTCGCACCCGCCAGACGGCCTACAATGAGGCGCACGGCATCACGCCGCGCAGCATCGTCAAAGGGGTCACCGACATCGCTCAGATGAGCTCCCAGCAGGCGGCGATCCCCGGCAAGGGCCGGCACCGCGGCCTCAAGGCGGTCGGCGAGCAGGCGGCCATGCCGGTCGCCGATCTCGAGCGGCTCATCGCCAACCTCGAAGCCGAGATGTTCGCCGCGGCCGACCAGCTCAAGTTCGAATACGCGGCCAAGCTGCGCGACGAGATCAGGGAGCTCTCGGGCGAGCTCGGACGCCGGCAGACGACGGTCGCCTGACGGCGGCCGACCGGGCCGGCGGCGGGTGGTAACGACAGGGGAGAGGGCCATGGTGGAGATCGAGCAGCAGGCGCGGGCGCTCGCGGAGCGCGCGGTCCGGCTCGGCGCGCGGGCGGCACAGCCCCTTTCGGCGCGCGCCGTCGTCACCGACCCCCGCGTCACGCTCAAGTGCCGGGTGCCGCTCTGCGCCGGCTACGGTCGTAACCTCATGTGCCCGCCGTTCGTGCCCACGGCCGCCGAGTTTGCCGCCACCCTGAGCCGCTACACGATGGCCCTCGTCGTTCAGCAGCCCATCGCGCTCTCGGCAGCCGACGTCGCGCGGCGCTACGACGGCAAGAGCCTCGACGAGCTCTCCTTGACTCCCGACTATCAGAGCGTCGTGGCCGCGAGCCAGAACGCCCTCGACGACATCCTGACCGCGCTCGAAGGCGAAGCGCTGGCCCTGGGCTGCGCCTTCGCGGCCGGCTTCGGGGGCGGGGAGTGCCGGCTCTGCGAGGCTTGCGTCGCGGTCCAGACGGGCACATCGACCCGCGAGCCGTGTCGCCGGCCGTTTCGGGCGCGGCCCTCCATGGAGGCGGTGGGCGTCGACGTTCTGGCGACGGCCGCGGCGGCCGGCCTGCCGATCCAGATGCCGGCCACCGACGACCCCGTCTGGACCGGTCTCCTGTTGTTGGATTGACCACCGCACGATCGAGCGTCGCACGATCGAGCGTCGCACGACCGAACACCGCACGATCGCGACTGAACGACCGAACACCGCACGACCGAACACCGCACGACCGCGACTGAAGGATCCACCAGCGAAAGGAAATCGCTTGAGCGACGCCATCGTCATCACCGGCGCCCGCGAGCACAACCTCAAAGACGTCTCGCTGTCTCTGCCCCGCGACCGCTTCATCGTGATCACCGGGCTCTCGGGCTCGGGTAAGTCCTCGCTTGCCTTCGACACGATCTACGCCGAAGGCCAGCGTCGGTACGTCGAGTCGCTGTCGGCCTACGCCCGCCAGTTCCTCGGTCAGATGGACAAGCCCGACGTCGACAGCATCGAGGGGCTCTCGCCGGCCATCTCGATCGACCAGAAGACGACCTCGCGCAACCCGCGTTCCACGGTCGGCACCGCGACCGAGATCTACGACTATCTGCGCCTGCTGTACGCGCGCGTCGGGCACCCGCACTGCCCCAACTGCGGCCGTCCCATCGAAGGGCAGTCGCTCGAGCAGATCATCGACCAGGTGCTCGAGCTCGAGACCGACGTCAGGTTCAGCGTTATGAGCCCCGTGGTGCGCGGCCGCAAGGGCGAGTACGGACAGCTCTTGCGCGAACTGCGCGACGACGGCTTCACCCGCGTGCAGGTCGACGGCCAGGTGCGCAGCCTCGACGAAGAGTTCGAGCTCGACAAGAAGTTCAAGCACGATATCTCAGTGGTCGTCGACCGGCTGGTCATGAAAGACGGTGTGCGGCGCCGCCTGACCGACTCGGTCGAGACTGCGGCGCGCCTGTCTGAGGGCCTTATCGAGATCCTCCTGGCCGACGGCCCGACGCTCACGTTTTCAGAGAAGTTCGCCTGCCTGCACTGCGGCATCTCCATGCCCGAGATCCAGCCGCGCATCTTCTCGTTCAACAACCCGCACGGCGCCTGCCCGGCCTGTCACGGGCTGGGCTCTACACAGGAGATCGACCCCGACCTCGTGGTCCCCGACCATACGCTCTCCCTCAACCAGGGGGCGCTGCTGCCGTTCGGCATGGCCACCGGCTGGATGGAGGACATCTTCCAGGCCGTGATCGAGCGCTACGAGGTCGACCCCGACACGCCGTGGCAGGAGCTTCCCGAAGACCAGCGCGACCTCTTTCTCAAGGGCACGCCCGATCGTATCGAGATGCGCTATCGCAACTACCAGGGGCGCTGGCGGCACTACAAGGCTCAGTTCCGCGGCATCCTCGCCAATCTGCGGCGGCGCTACGAAGAGACCGAATCCGATCTCATCCGCCAGAAGATCGAAGAGTACATGGCCGAACGTCCCTGCACCGAATGCCACGGCGCGCGCCTCAAGCCGACCAGCCTCGCCGTCACGGTGGGCGAGCGCAACATCCACCAGTTCACGCTGATGAGCGTGGCCGAAGCCCTGGCCTTCCTCGAGACGATCTCCATGACCGACACCGAGCGCCTGATCGGCGGCCGGGTGATCAAGGAGATCCGCGAACGGCTGCGCTTTCTGGCCGACGTGGGAGTGGGCTATCTCACCCTCGGGCGCGCCTCGGCGTCGCTGTCGGGCGGCGAGGCCCAGCGTATCCGGCTGGCGACCCAGATCGGCTCGGCGCTGGTCGGCGTGCTCTACATCCTGGACGAGCCCAGCATCGGCCTGCACCAGCGCGACAACCGCCGCCTCATCGACACCCTGCTGCGGCTGCGCGACCTGGGCAACACGGTGATCGTCGTCGAACACGACGAAGAGACCATGCGCTCGGCCGACCACCTCATCGACATGGGTCCCGGGGCCGGCGAGCACGGCGGCTGGGTGGTGGCCCAGGGGCCGCCGTCGTTCATCGCCGCCGAACCGGCCTCGCTGACCGGACAGTACCTCTCAGGCAAGCGGCGCATCGAGGTGCCCGCTCAGCGCCGCCTGCCGGTGGAGTGGCTCACCGTACGCGACGCTTCGATGCACAATCTCAAGCACGTCGACGTAGCCTTCCCGGTGGGCGCCTTCACCTGCGTCGCCGGCGTGTCCGGTTCGGGCAAATCTACCCTGGTCAACGAGATCCTCTACAAGGGCACGGCGGCGCGCGTGATGCGCGGCTCCAAGGCACGGCCCGGCGCCCACGCCGGCATCGACGGTCTCGAGCTGCTCGACAAGGTCATCGACATCGACCAATCGCCCATCGGTCGCACGCCGCGCTCCAATCCCGCGACCTACACGGGCGTCTTCGACCATATCCGCCAGCTCTTCGCGGCGACGCCCGAATCGAAGGTGCGCGGCTACAAACCGGGGCGCTTCAGCTTCAACGTCNNCTGCAAGGGCCAGCGCTACAACCGTGACACGCTCGAGGTCTTCTTCAAGGGCAAGAACATCGCCGAAGTGCTCGACATGAGCGTCGACGACGGCTGCGCGTTCTTTGCCAACGTGCCGCGCATCGCGCGCCGGCTGACCACGCTGAACGACGTCGGTCTCGGCTATATCAAGCTGGGGCAGCCGGCGACCACCCTCTCGGGCGGCGAAGCGCAGCGGGTCAAGCTCGCCACCGAGCTTTCCAAGGTCGCCACCGGGCGCACGCTGTACATCCTGGACGAGCCCACGACCGGTCTGCACTTCGCCGACATAGAGCAGCTGCTCCACGTTCTGCAGCGTCTGGTCGACCAGGGCAACACGGTGGTGGTG
>PMKK01000055.1 GCA_003157715.1 Actinomycetota bacterium | reverse complement strand
TCAGCTACGGCTTCGTCTTCTACTGGGTGGCCCAGTTCATCAACTACGGCTTTCTGGTCGTGGCCTCGGCCGCCGTGCTGCCGGTGCTGTTCTACGCCTACATGCGCCGCGTCTACGACGTGACCAGCTTCGTGCCGGCCGCGACGCTCGCCGGCGTCATGGCGATCTATCTGGCCAACGGCCAGGACCCGTTCCTGTTCGCCCTGGCCCTGGCCGTCGGCGGGCTCGTCGTGGAGACCTACGACCGGCGCCTCGTGGCCGCCGTGCTGATCGGTCTGGCCGGCTTTGCCAACCCCGTGGCCGCGACCCTCTGCGGCATCTTCCTCGCGGCTCAGTACATCGCCCGGCCGGCGCGTCGCGCGAGCCTGCGCCGGCTGGCCGTCTACCTGCTGCCTTTTCTCGTCGCCCGCGTCGTGCTGGCGCTGTTCTTCTGGNNACGCTGTTTCTGACCTTCGCCGGCTTCGCGGTGGTGGCCGCCGTGCTGCCTGCCAACCCCATGGGCGGCACCTTTGGGCGCTTCTTCTTTGTCTTCGGTGTGCCCCTGCTGCTCACGCTGCGCCGGGTCGCCCTGCCGCGGGCGCTGATCGTCGCCGTGGTCGCCGGCGCGGCATTGGGCCAGGTCATCGTGCCGGCCACGCATTTCGTGAGCCACGCCGAAGGGGCCTCGGCCCAGCCCGACTTCTTCGCCCCCGCCCTGGCTTTCGCCGCCGCTCATCACAACGCCGACTATCGTTTTCACGTCGTGGCGCTCTCCAACCATTGGGAGGCCTACTACTTTCCCGTCGACGACTACGCCATCACGAGAGGCTGGTACCGGCAGTCCGACGCGCTGCACAACAACCTGCTCAACCAGAAGAGCTTCAGCGCCGGCCAGTACGTCGCCTGGCTGCACCAGATGGGGGTGGAGTACGTCTTTCTGCCCAACGCGCCCCTCGATCTGTCCGGCACGCAGGAAACGGCGCTGCTCGTCGGCGACCCGCGCTTCGCGGTCGTCTTTCGCGATGCCGACTGGACGATCTTCCGGCTGCGTGGCGCGCGGCCGATCGTCCAGCCCGAGCGCGGCGCCGGCGCCGCCGACGTGCTCGCCCTGGACCACGACTCGATCGCGCTGCGCGTCTCGGCGCCGGGCACCTACCTGGTCAAGGTGAGCTACTCGCCCTACTGGCAGGTCACGAGCGGCATGGGCACGCTGGCTCCCAGCCGGCGCGACTTCATCGTGCTGTACGCCCGGACGGCCGGCGAGATCGATCTGCGCATGGTGGTCACGCCAAAGGCCCTGTGGGACCAGCTCGTCACGCGGCTCCAGTAGAGCCGGCGGCCTGCCCCGGCGATCGGTCGCGAGCGCCCTGCCCCGGCCGCGGGCGTCTTACGCCGCCAGGCTCGGTTGCGAGGGCCCCGGCCCGTGGGTAGAGTACGGCATCGGGTCGCCTCGCCTGCGTGAGGCGGGAGCTCCGGCCGTCTCCCGGCACCCGATACCTTCCGCGGCATGTCCGCCGCAGGTCGGCCGCAGGCAGAGCGTCCTTGAATGACCGTCGGAGGATCCATGAGTGACGAGTACGTCAGATGGCGCAAGAAGAGCCGCAGCCGCGACCTGACCGGTCTCGGGTGGCTCGAAGCCGAAGTCATGCGCATCGTGTGGGACAAGGGCGACGTGAAAGTGCGCGACGTCTACGAGGAGCTGCGCCTGCGCCGGCGGATCGCCTACACGACGGTGATGAGCGTCTTGCGTAACCTCCACGTGAAGGGCCTGCTCGATCAGGACAAGGAGCCGTCCGGCTACATCTACCGCGCCATCGTGTCCGACGTCGACGTCGCCAAGGGTATCCTCGACGACGTCGTCGAGAAGATCATGGGCGGCCAGGTCGAGCCCCTGCAGGCCTACCTCGATTCGTATCGCAAGTAGCCCGCAAGCCAGCCAGAGGCCGGCCGGCGCGGGGCCGGCGGCCGCTTAGACCGGGGGGACCCATGCCCAGCGTGACCGACCTTGTCCAGCGGCTCGTCGATCTGGTGACGGCAGCCGATCCCGTCGTTGCCACGCAGCTCGGCATGGTCGAGCGTGCCGACGAGCTGCCAGCCCTTTCGACGGCCGCCCTCGCCGCGTACCTGACCGACGTCAAAGCCGTGCTCGCCCGTCTCGATTCCGCCGCCGCGAGCGCCGCGGGCGACGACGCGATCGATGCCGTCACCGGCGGCCAGATCGCCCGCCGCGTCGTGCGCGCCTTCGAGACACGTCGTATCCAGCACACCCAGCCGGGCCTCTACCTCGGCGCGGCCTACGGCATCCTGCTTCTGATGATCAAGGAGATCGGCACGCCGGCCGAACGGGTCGCAGCCATGGCCGGCCGGCTGCGGGCACTGCCCGGCGTCCTCGAGGAGGGCCTTGCCAACCTGCGCGGGCCGCTGCCGCTGCCCTTCGTCGCGACGGCGCTCGACGACCTGCCGGGCATTCGCGAGCTGGTCGGCGAGGCGGCGCCGCGGGCGGCTGCCGGGTTCGGCTTTCCGGGCGCGCTCGACGAGCCGGCGCGCCTGGCCGCGGCGGCGGTCGAGCGGTTCGGCGACGAGCTGCGTCGCCGGTTTGCGCCCGACGCGACGCCCGAGGTCGCGGGCGGCCGCGCGCTGCTCGTCGACATCCTCGCCCACGAGCACCTGCTCGGCGAGACTCCCGAGCAGATCGCCGCCGTGGGGCGCGCCGCCGTGGCCGACACGCGCGCCGCCATGGCCGAGCTGGCCGCCGCGATGGGCTACGACTCGGCGGCGACGGCCGTCTCTGCCGTCCAGGCCGACAGGCCGGCGCTGACCGAGCTGCTGGCGAGCTACCGCGAGGCGCTGGCCGCGGCGCGCGACTACGTCGTGGCCCACGACCTCGTCACGCTGGCGCCCGGGGAACAGCTCGTCGTCGAAGCTACGCCGCCCGCCCTGTGCGGCTCCCTGCCGTTCGCGGCCTACGAAGGCGCCGGTCCCTACGATCGTTTGCAGCGCGGCTTCTACTGGGTGACGGTGCCCAGCGCCGAGCTGCCCGGCGAGCAGCTCGCCCGCGCCCTTGCCGGGCACCCCTTCGCCTCGATGCCGACCGTCGGCGTGCACGAAGCCTTCCCCGGCCACCACACGCAGTTCGGCCGCGCCAATCGCGCCCCGACCCTGGCGCGCCGGGTGGCCTTCGTCCCCGACGGCGGCATGCTGCTGGTCGAAGGCTGGGCCTTCTACTGCGAGGAGATGATGGAGGCGCAGGGGTTTCTTGCCGGCCCCGCCGTACGTCTCATGCGCCTGAACGACCAGCTCTGGCGGGCCTGCCGCGTGGTCATCGACATGGAGCTGCATCTCGGCCTCATGAGCTTTGAGGAGGCCGTCGAGTACCTGTCGCGCGAGGCGCACCTCGAGCGCTCCAAGGCCGAACTCGAAGTGCGCTGGTATGTCGGCGTGCCGGGCTACCCGATGTCCTACCTGATCGGCAAGCGCGAGATCATGGCGCTCGCCGCCGACTACGCGCGGCGGCGCTCGCCGTCACTGAAGGCCTTCCACGACGAGCTGCTCGAGTGGGGCGCCACGACACCGGCGCTGATCCGCCGGGGGATGGGGCTCGACGCGGAGACCTGACGACCGCCGCGGGCTGCGGCTTGGGGCTGGCGCGACTACGTCGCGCGCCTAGTCGTAAAAGGCCGGCTGTATCTCGACGCCGTACTGGATCACGCGGTCGCGGCCGCCCGCCTTGGCCTGGTAAAGGGCCTTGTCGGCGAGCTCGAAGAGCTCGGCGACGGTGGTCGCGTCGCGCGGGCAGGTGGCCACGCCCATGCTGATCGTGATGTTCACGTCGCTGGGCAACCCGAGGCCGGTGTAGCGGGTCTCGGCCAGCGTGCGCCGCAGGCGGTTGGCCATGAAGCTGGCGTTGTCGCCGGGGGTGTTGGGCAGCAGCATGCCGAACTCCTCGCCGCCGTGGCGGCTGCAGATGTCCGACTTGCGCACGTGCTGCTGCATGACCGACGCCACGACCTGCAGGACCCGGTCGCCGGTGGCGTGCCCGTACGAGTCGTTGAAGTGCTTGAAGTGATCGATGTCGAGGATCACGAGCGAGAGCGGCTGCTGGTTGCGCAGGCTGCGCGA
>PMKK01000184.1 GCA_003157715.1 Actinomycetota bacterium | reverse complement strand
CGGCTCCGGCTGGCTGACCGCCGAATACAGCATGCTGCCAGCCGCCACCGCCGACCGCACGCCTCGCGAGGCGGTGCGCGGCAAGCAGGGCGGCCGCACGCAGGAGATCCAGCGGCTGATCGGGCGCAGCCTGCGGGCCGTGGTCGACCTGGGCTCGCTCGGCGAGCGCACGCTGCACGTCGACTGCGACGTGCTGCAGGCGTACGGCGGCACGCGCACGGCGGCCGTCTCGGGAGCCTACGTGGCGCTGGTCATCGCTCTCGAGAAGCTGAACCGCAGCGCGCGCTGGCCGCGGCTGCCCCTGTTCGAAGACGTGGCCGCCGTCTCGGTGGGCATCGTCGACGGCGAGCCGCGGCTCGATCTCGACTACGACGAAGACTCGGCCGCGGCGCTCGACATGAATGTCGTGATGACCGGCGAGGGCCGCCTCATCGAAGTGCAGGCCACCGCCGAAGGCGAGCCCTTCCCGCGGGCGACCCTCGACACGCTCCTCGACCTCGCCGCCGTCGGAGCGGCGCGCATCGTGGTCGTGCAGCAGGCGACCATCGCCGCCGGCGGCCGGGACGGGGCCGCCGGACCGGCCGGCGAGAAGGCGGGGGCGGCGCCGGGTGGCGGGCCGGTGGGCTGATGCGTTTCGTGCTCGCCAGCGGCAACGCCCACAAGCTCGCCGAGTACCGCGCGATCCTCGCCCCCCACGAGGTCGAGCCCATGCCGGCCGGCGTCGAGCTGCCACCCGAGGGGGTCACGTCGTTCGAGTCCAACGCGCGCGACAAGGCCGAAGCCCTGGCGCGCGCGCTGGCCGGCGCGAGGCGCCGCGCGACGTCACCCGATGCCACCGTCACGGGACCCGGCACCGTCACGGGACCCGTCAGCGCCACGGGACCCCGCAGCGCCACGGGATCCGGCAGCGTCACCGAGCCCGCCGTGGTCATCGCCGACGACTCAGGCATCGAGGTCGCGGCGCTGGGCGGCGCCCCGGGGGTGACCTCGGCGCGTTATGCCGGTCGCGAGGGCGATGACGCCGCCAACAACGAACGGTTGCTCGCCGAGCTCGCCGGGCTTGCCGCGCTTTCCGACCGCCCCGGCGAGCCCGGACGGCACGACCGGTCGGCCGGCTCGAGCGACGGGCTCGATCGCGTAGCCCGCTTCGTCTGCGTGATCGCCTATGTGACAGACGGCGCGGCGGTCTCGCAGGTGGTGCGCGGCGAGTGGCCCGGGGTTATCGCGGCGGCTCCGCGAGGCGCCGCGGGGTTCGGCTACGATCCGCTGTTCGTCCCGGCCGGGCTACAGGTGACCGTGGCCGAGATGACCGACGCCGACAAGAACCTCCAGAGCCACCGCGCGCGAGCGGCGCGGGCGCTGCTCGCGCGCCTCGCCGCCGATCCGCCGCCGTGAGCGCGCCTCCCGAAAGCGACGTCTACAACCACGCTCTCAAGGCGCGCGCCGCCTGGGTCTCGATCGCCTCGAATGCCACGCTCATCGCCTTCAAGCTCGTCATCGGCATCATCTCGGGCTCGATCGGCATCATCTCCGAAGCGCTGCACTCGGGCTCCGACCTCGTGGCTTCGGTCATCGCCCTCGTGTCGGTGAAGGCGGCGGCCAGGCCGGCCGACCCCTCGCATCGCTACGGCCACGAGAAGGTCGAGAACATCTCCGGCGTGATCGAGGGACTGCTGATCATCGTGGCGGCCGGCGTGATCGTCTACGAGGCGGCCCAGAAGATCGTCCACGGACCACACCTCGAGCACTTCGAGCTGGGTGTCGGTGTGATGCTGGTCTCCGCGGGCGCCAACCTGGCGGTCTCCCGCGGGTTCCTCGCGCCGGCGGCACGGCGCACCGACTCGGCGGCGCTCGAAGCCGACGCCGCCCACCTCCTCACCGACGTCTACACGTCGGGGGGCATCGCCGCCGGTCTCATATTGGTGCGCGTCACCGGCTGGGAGTACTTCGACCCGATCCTGGCCATCGCCGTCGCTCTGCTCATCGTCTGGACCGGCTGGCGGCTGGTCAGCCGGTCGACCCGCGTGCTGCTCGACGAGGCTCTGCCCGACGATGAGCTCGAGCTGATCGGCGAGAAGGTGGCCGAGCATCGCGGCAAGCTCATCATCGGCTTTCATCGCCTGCGCTCGCGTAAAGCCGGCAGCAAGCGCCTGATCGACCTGCACGTCACCGTGCCCGACGACATGACCGTCGCCGAGGCCCACGCCGTCGCCGAGCACATCATGGCCGACATCGCCGAGTTGCTGCCCAATTCGGAAGCGCTGGTGCACGTCGAACCGCGCTCGCACGATCCCGAAAGCGACTAGCCGGCGTGGAACGCGGAAGAGGGGGCTACATGAGCGGCGAGACCGCCGCCGCGAAATCGCACGCGGCCTGGGTGTCGATCGCGGTGAACACGGCGCTGATCGTCTTCAAGCTGGCGGTCGGCGTGATCTCTGGCTCGATCAGCATCATCTCCGAGGCGGTGCACTCGAGCACCGACCTGGCGGCTGCCGTGATCGCGCTGGTGTCGGTGCGCAAGGCGTCGGAGCCGGCCGATCTGCGCCACCGCTACGGGCACGACAAGGTCGAGAACTTCTCGGGCTTCATCGAGGCGGCCATCGTCTTCGTGGCGGGCGTCGCGATCATCGTCGAGGCCGTGCGTCACCTGATCTCCGGCGAGACGGTCGACCACGTGCCGCTGGCCATCGCCGTGATGCTCGTCTCGGCGGCCGTCAACGTCGGCCTCACGGTCTATCTGTTCCGGGTCTCGAGGCGCGTCGGCTCGCCGGCCCTCGAGGCCGACGCCGCCAACCACTTGACCGACATCTACACCTCGCTGGGCGTGGCCGCCGGCCTTACCCTGATCGAGATCACCGGCCGCACGTATTTCGACCCGCTGCTGGCCCTCGTCGTGGCCGGCCTCATCATGTGGACGGGCTGGCGGATCGCCAGCCGCTCGACGCGCGTGCTGTTAGACGAGGCGCTGCCCGACGACGAGCTTGCCATCGTACGGGACACCGTCGCCGAGCACCGCGGCGAGCTCATCATCGGCTACCACAAGCTGCGCTCACGGCACGCCGGTTCCCGGCACCTGATCGACCTGCACATCACCGTGTCCGACGACATGACGGTGGCGGCCGCTCACCGCATCGCCGAGCATATCGAGCGCGACATCGGTGAGCGGCTGCCCATGAGCGAAGTGCTGGTACACATCGAGCCGGCCTCTCATGAGCGCGCCGACCAGTCGTAAGGCGCCACGGGGAAGGCGTCCGGGACCAGGCGCACGAAGCGGCGCGCCGAGAGCTTCGGACCGGGCGCGCCGAGAGCCTCGGGCCGGGTCGTCTAGAGCTTCAGTCCGAGCGGCAGGGTCGAGGCGACCAGCACGACCGTGAGCACGATCAGTCCCACCGAGAACGCCCAGGCCAGCGTGTTGTAGATGGGGCCGTTGACGTGCTCGCCCATCACTGAACGGTCGTTTATGATCTTCAGCACGTAGATGAGGATGATGGGCAGCAGGATGCCGTTGACGTCCTGGCTCAGCAGCATGACCTTGACGAGCGGCAGGCGGGGGATCACCGCGACCGCCGCCGGCACGAAGACGAAGAACGTGAGCAGGCCGTTGAAGATCGGGGCGTCGGCGAACTTCTGATCGAGTCCCGACTCAAAGCCGAAGGCCTCGCAGATGGCGTAGGCGGTGGCTAGCGGCAGGATGCCCGCGGCCAGGACCGAGACGTTCAGCAGGCCGAAGCCGAACAGCAGCGCGGCCGCCCGTCCGGCGAGTGGCTCCAGTGCCCGGGCGGCGTCCTGGGCCGAGTTGACCAGGATGCCGTGCTTGTAGAGCGTCGCGGCGCAGGCGATGACGATGAAGAAGTCGATGCCGTCGGTGAGCAGGGCGCCGAGAAAGACCTCGGCCTTGGTGTAGACGTACTCCTTGATCGAGACCTTCTTGTCGACGATCGTGGCCTGGATGAAGAACTGTCCCCACGGGGTGATGGTGGTGCCGATCGCCGCGATCACGGTGAGGACCCAGATGCTCGTCGGGGTGATGCCCGGCACGACCGCGTGGTGGGCCGCCGCGTGCCAGTCCGGGTGCGCCAGGATGCCGGCCACGATGTAGGTGACATAGAGCGCCGAGAGAAACAGAAAGACGCGCTCGACGCGCTTGTAGGAGCCGCGGGTGATGAGCAGCCANNCGCTCGCGGATGAGCGCCGCCAGGCCCTTGCCGGTGACCACGCCCATGCGGGCGCCCATCTCCTGGGTCACGGCGAGGATCGGCGTGATCAGCAGCAGGACCCAGAGAAGCTGGTAGCCGTAGTGGGCTCCGACCACCGACCAGGTGGTGATGCCGCCGGCATCGTTGTCGGAGTTGGCCGTGATCAGCCCCGGCCCCATGACCGAGAGGAAGATCAGCAGGCGCGTTCTGCCGATGCGGCCCAGACGTGGCCGCCTGCGAGTGTCGGGCGGCGAAGGCATGGTCTACCTCGTCACCGGAAGATGCGTGGCAATCGCTTTTTCCAGGCCAGCGGCAGGACGAGGTCGATGGCGTCGTCGATCGTCACGATGCCGTGCACGACGCCGGTCGCGTCGACCACGGGCAGCGCCAGCAGATTGTACTTGGCGATCGTCTGTGTGACCTCTTCTTCGCCGGCCTCGAGGCGCACCGAGATCGGGTCGGAGCTCATGAAGTCGCGCACGCGGCGGCCGCCGGGCACGGTGAGCAGGTCGCGCAGGCTGATGACGCCCAGCAGGCGCTCACGCTTGTCGGTCACGTACACGTAATAGACCGTCTCGACTTCGGGCTCCTGGTCGCGCAGCAGTTCGATGGCTTCGGCGGCCGTGACCTCGGGAGGCACCATGGCAAACGCAGTGGTCATGATGCCGCCGGCGGAGTTTTCGGGGTAGGTGAGCAGCTCGCGGATCTCGCTGGCCTTCTCGCGGTCCATGAGACTCAGCAGCCGCGTGGCGCGCCGCTTGGGCAGGTCGGCCAGCAGGTCGGCGGCGTCGTCGGGCGAGACGTCTTCGAGCAGGTCGGCGGCCTTTTCGTCGGGCAGCTGGCTGAGCAGCGAGGCCTGGTAGGCGGGGTGCATCTCCTCGAGGGTGTCGGCGGCGACCTCGTCTTCGAGGGCCTCAAAGACGGCCGCGCGCTCCTCGGGGCTGAGCTCGTGGGCGATCTCGGCGATGTCGGCCGGGTGCAGCAGCGACAGGTCGCGCCGCGGCACCGTGAGCCGCACGGCCTCGGAGTCGCTGGCCTGCAGGTCGACGGCGCTCCAGTCGATGAGACGCGGCTTGGGGTTCTTCGTCAGCCGCGGCGTCACGCGGGACAAGCCGATGCGGCGCAGGATGGCGCCGCTCGAGACGTCGACGGCGACCGCGCGCAGCGAAGGCCCCGAACGGGCGAGCTGGATGTCGTTGACACGGATCATCTTGCGACCGTCGGTATCGACGATCTGGCGGTCGAGCACCTGACCCGAGAGGAGCAGCTCGTTCGCCTGGGCCGAGTGGTCGGTGAGCGTGCCAGCGCTGACGTTGAGCAGGGCGCCCGATTCTTCGAGGCTCACCACCGTATCCCAGGGCGCCGCCAGCCGGTGGTTGCCGCGCTTGAGCACGAGCGTCGTGACCCGCGGATACTTCTGCCGCGTGTTGACGACCACGTCCTGCAACGTGCCGGCGAGCTTGCCTTCGGCATCGCGGACGCTATGTCCGAGGAGTTTGCTCAGGTAGAACATCGCTCACCTCCTTCGCGGTCCGCGCGGCGAAGGCTTCGGCCGACCCGCCGAAGATCGCTCGCCGGAAACGTCTCACAGACGCTGCCGGACAGAAGTCGTGCACTTGCCTGCTGGAGTCTGTACCCAACGAGGAGTGTGCCGCAGCGATGCTTCGCGAAACGTATGCCCGCCGGACAGAGGGTGTCAAGGAGGTGCTATACTCGGTTGCCGTCCGGCCGCCCGCCGGACGCGTCCACGCAGGGGCCGACTCAAGGCTTAAAGGACCGGCGCGCCACATGATCATCACCCTCACAGCTAACGCTGCCATCGACAAGACGCTGACCGTGCCGAACTTCGTGACCGGTTTTCGCCATCGGGCCAGCCAGAGCCTCACCCTGCCCGGCGGCAAGGGCGTCAACGTCGCGCGCGCGCTGCGCACCATCGGTCAGCCGGTGGTCGCCAGCGGCCTGGTCGGCGGGCGCACCGGCCAGCAGATCGTCGAAGGACTGTCGCGCGAGGGCATCCTGAACGATTTCGTGCGCATCGCCGGCGAGTCTCGTACCTCTACCGCGGTGGTCGATCCGACGACCCTCACCCAGACCGAGGTCAACGAGTGGGGCCCGGTGGTCACCGAACAGGAGCGCCAGGCGCTGCTCGACAAGATCGACTATCTGGCCAAGGGCGCCCACTACGTGATCATCTGCGGCTCACTGCCGCGCAAGGTGCCCGACGATTTCTACGCCGAGATCCTGCAGCGCATCCGTCAGGCGCGCTGCCAGACCATTCTCGATGGCTCGGGCGATCCGCTGCGCCACGGCGTGCGGGCTCATCCCGACTTCGTCACGCCCAACCTGCGCGAAGCCGAAGACCTCGTGGGTCACGAGTTCCACGACGAGCAGGACGTGATCGACGCGACCGACCTCATCCGCCAGCTCGGCGCCCACAACGTGATCATCAAGACCGCCGACGGCTGCTATGCGCGCCTGCGCCACGGGCGCCGCCTGCGTGTCTATCACGCCAGCATCCCGCTCATCGCGAGCGTGGTGAGCACGGTCGGGTCGGGCGACGCGTTCCTGGCCGGCTTCGTCGCCGGGCACTTCCAGAACCAGGATCCGGGCGACTGCCTGCGCTACGGTCTGGCCTGCGGGGCCGCCAACACCCAGCGTTACGGCGCCGGCGTGCTCGACCCCGACGAAGTCGAAGCCCTGCTCTCGACCACCACGGTCGACGAGATCCGGGTCGCCACCACCACCTGAGCGACCTGAGCGCCCGCGCCCTCGAGCGCCAGGGCGCTTGCACGCCGGGACAGCCGCGCGCCGGGACAGCCGCGCGCCGGCATGGCGGGGGCCGGGCGCGGTCCCGCGAGCCGGCGGGCAGCCGCTCGGCGAGCGTCTGTTGAACCGTCGCGCGTCGCGGTGGTAGCATCCCTTCAAGGTGCGACAGACAACGACGCGAGACACAGAGCATCGACAGGCCTCACAGGCCCCGTCGCCACAGGGCGCGCGGGCCTTTCGTTTACTCGAGCACACTCCAACCCTCATGAGGAGACGGGCATGGAAGTAGAGATCGGGCGGGGCAAGAAGGGTCGCCGGGCGTACGGCTTCGACGAGATCGCCATCGTCCCCAGCAGGCGGACCCGCGACGCCGAAGACGTCGATATCACCTGGAAGTTCGGCCCCTACACGCTGCCGCTGCCCTGTCTTGCCTCGGCCATGGACGGCGTCGTCGACCCCGGCTTCGCGATCACCATGGGCCGGCTCGGCGGCCTCGCCGTGCTCAATCTCGAGGGCGTCCAGACTCGCTATGAGAACGCCGACGAGCAGCTCGACCGCATCGCCGCGCTGCCTAAGGAATCGGCGACGCGCACCATGCAGGAGATCTACCAGGAGCCCATCAAAGAAGAGCTCGTCGCGCGCCGCATCAAGGAGATCAAGGCGGGCGGCGTGCTGGCGGCCGCCTCGCTCACGCCGCAGCGCGTCCAGCAGTACTACAAGACGGCGCTCGAAGCCGGCCTCGACGTCCTGGTCATCCAGGGCACGGTGATCTCGGCCGAGCACGTTTCCACCAACGCCACGCCGCTGAACATCAAGGAGTTCATCGCCGACTGCCCCGTGCCGGTGATCGTCGGCGGCGTCGCCTCGTATGCCACGACGCTGCACCTCATGCGCACCGGCGCGGTCGGCGTGCTGGTCGGCGTCGGCCCGGGCCACGCCTGTACGACGCGCGGCGTGCTGGGCATCGGCGTGCCGCAGGCGACGGCCATCGCCGACGCGGCGGCGGCCCGCATTCAGCACCTGCTCGAAACGGGCGCCTACTGCCACGTCATCGCCGACGGCGGCATGCGTACCGGCGGCGACGTCTCCAAGGCGATCGCGCTCGGTGCCGACGCCGTGATGATCGGCTCGCCGCTGGCCGCGGCCAGTGAAGCGCCCGGCCGCGGCTATCACTGGGGCATGGCTACCTTCCACCCCGAGCTGCCGCGGGGCACGCGCGTCAAGGCCGGCGTCAAGGGCACCCTCAAGGAGATCCTCGTGGGCCCCGCCCACGAAAACGACGGCACGCTCAATCTGTTCGGTGCGCTGCGCACGAGCATGGCGACCTGCGGCTACGACAGCGTGCACTCGTTCCAGAAGGCCGAGGTCATGGTCGCCCCCGCGCTCATGACCGAGGGCAAGAAGCTGCAGAAGGAGCAGGACGTCGGCATGGGGTGAGAAGCCCCTCTGGCGTTCCGGCGCGAGAGACGACCGATAGCCACGAGGCCAGGAGGCCAAGCGTGACCGACGTGACCGCACCCGCAGACCGCGCCCACGAGGTGGCCGCCGACCCGGTCGAGGCCGGCTACGACGCCGTCCTCGTGCTCGACTTCGGCGCGCAGTACGGCCAGCTCATCGCGCGCCGCGTGCGGGAGTGCCACGTCTACTCGCAGCTCATCCCCTTCGACACGCCGCTCGACGAGATCCGCGCCCGCAAGCCGCGCGGCCTGATCCTGTCGGGCGGCCCCATGAGCGTCTATGTCGACGACGCCCCGCGTCCCGACCCGGCGGTCTTCGAGCTGGGCGTGCCTGTGCTGGGCATCTGCTACGGCGCCCAGCTCATGGCCCTCGAGCTGGGCGGCACCGTGGCGCGCACCGGCACGAGCGAGTTCGGCAAGACCAGCCTGCGCATCGCCGGCCACGGCGGTGTGCTGGCCGGCCTCGACGACACCGAGCAGTGCTGGATGAGCCATCGCGACTGCATCACGGCTCCGCCCGAGGGCTTCGCCACGCTGGCCACGAGCGACGGGGCGCCGGTGGCCGCCATGGAAGACCGGCGGCGCGGCCTGTATGCGGTGCAGTTCCACCCCGAGGTCGTCCACACGCCCCGCGGCATGGACGTGCTGCGTAACTTCCTCTACGAGGCTTGCGGCTGCGGCCCGACCTGGACGCCGGCCTCGATCATCGAAGAGCAGGTGGCCCGTATCCGCGCCCAGGTCGGGCCGACCGACAAGGCCGTGCTGGGCCTGTCGGGCGGGGTCGATTCGACCGTGGCCGCCGTGCTTGTCCACAGGGCGATCGGCGACCGGCTCACCTGCGTGTTCATCGACCAGGGCATGATGCGCTGGAACGAAGCCGAGCACGTCGTCGAGATGTTCGCCGAGCACCTGAAGATCCCGTTGCTGGCCGTCGATGCCCGCAAGCGCTTTCTCGACAAGCTGGTCGGAGTCACCGACCCCGAGCGCAAGCGCAAGATCATCGGCGAGGAGTTCATCCGCTGCTTCGAGGAAGAGGCGGGCAAGCTCACCGATGCGCGCTTTCTCGTCCAGGGCACCCTCTACAGCGACGTGATCGAAAGCGGCACGCGCCAGGCCGCCAAGATCAAAAGCCACCACAACGTCGGCGGTCTGCCCGAGAAGATGGGCTTCGAGCTGGTCGAGCCCCTGCGCCTGCTGTTCAAAGACGAGGTGCGCGCCGTGGGCGAGGAGCTCGGCCTGCCCGAGCGCATCGTCTGGCGTCAGCCGTTTCCGGGGCCCGGCCTGGGCATCCGCATCATCGGCGAGGTCTCAGCCGAGCGTGTCGACATCCTGCAGCGGGCCGACGCCATCCTGCAGGAGGAGGTCAAGAACGCCGGCCTCTACCGCAAGCTCTGGCAGTGCTTCGCCATCCTGCCCGTGATACGTTCGGTCGGCGTACAGGGCGACGAGCGCACCTACGCCTACCCGATCGCCATCCGCGCCGTCAAAAGCGACGACGCCATGACCGCCGACTGGGCGCGGCTGCCCTATGAGCTGCTCGAAAAGGTATCGTCGCGGATCATCAACGAGGTTCCCGAGGTCAACCGCGTGGTCTACGACGTCTCGAGCAAGCCGCCGAGCACCATCGAGTGGGAGTAGGCCGACCGCTCCGCCGGCCACCCGTCCGGCCGCTCGACCGCCCCACTCGACCCTGGCGCCTCGCTGAGCCGTGCTACCTGACGGTCACCTTCACCAGGGCGCTCGCGCCGGCCAGGGAGCCGGCGCCGGCCGCCATGCGCACCTGCAGCTTGTAGGTCTCGCGCTTCGGCGTGCCGAAGCGCCGCGTGGTGAAGGTCGACCCCCCCACGAGCGAGACGGTGCCGCCCAGCTTGAGCCTGTGCCAGGCACCGCCGCGGTTGGTCCAGATCTGGACCTTCTGGCCGCTCTGGGCGGGGAAGACCTGGCCGGTGAGCCGGTAGACGGCCCCCTTGCGCAGCGTCAGCGAGCGGCGCGCCACGGTGACCTCGGGCCGTACGCCGACGGTGACCGTGGCGCTCGTCGCGGCGGTGTGGCCGGCGAACACGAAACGCAGGCGGTACTGGGTGGTCGAGAGCGGTTCGTCGATGACGTCGCCGAGCGCCGTTGGGCTGGTCGACCAGGTCCACGAGGGCACCAGGGCCTGCCACGTGCCGCCGGCGGGCTGCTCTTCGAGAACGAGCGTGCCGGGCGCCCTGATCGACGACGCCGCGGTGAGCGTCACGTCGCCGGTCGCGGTGACGGCGGTCGTCGAGGCGCTCAGTGAGAACGGTGCGACCCCGCTCGACAGGGTGCGTTCGACGCGCCCACCGGCCGAGAGTGCGTAGGCGACCGATCCCGGCCCGGTGGCGCAGGAGACGATCGTTCCGGTGAGCGGTCCCGTGCCCGATGTCCAGGTGCCGGTGGTCCAGTCGGAGCTCGAAGGCACGAAACGTTCGAGCAGCCCTGACGAGCCGCCCACGAGCAGCTCGGGTCGCGGCGCGCCGAACAGGGCCGCCGAGACCTGGGCGCTGCCTGGCGGCGCCGGCAGTGAGGCGAAGGTGGCGCCGGCGTCGTCACTGCTCGAGACACCGCTCGCCGTGACGGCGAACAGGTCGGGTGTGCCGTCGTTCCAGACCGGTGTGCCGGCCAGCGCCAGAGCCACGACCGGGTCGCTCGACGGTGACGCCTGCGCGGTCCAGGCGCCCGTCGCGTCGCGGGTCAGGAAGGCGCCGCCGGCGCCGGCGGCCGCGGCGAAGCCGGCCGGACCGGCGACGATCGACGCGGGGGCCGACGGGTGGCTCGCGATGCCGCTGGCCGCCTCCTGGGTCCAGGTCGCCCCGCCGTCGGTCGTGGTGAGCACCGACTGCCGGCCGAGCACCGTCACGAGGGCGCCGGAGGCGGCGACCGCCTCGAAGGTGTCGGCCGGGTCGAGCGTCGGCAGCGACGGCACGGACTGCCAGGTGGCGCCGCCGTCGCTCGTCTCGTCGAAGTGGTTCGGTGGTCCCACGGCGTAGCCGTGAGTCGCGTCGCTGAAAGCGACCGACCGCACTGGCCAGTCGGGCAGCGTGCGCTGGGCCCAGGTGGCGCCGCCGTCCGTGCTGATCGCGATGGTGCCGCCGGTCCCCGCGACCGCGACTCCGGTGTCGCCGAACGTGGCGATGCTGCC
>PMKK01000285.1 GCA_003157715.1 Actinomycetota bacterium | reverse complement strand
GGTGGCCACCGGCGAGGTCATGGAACTGCTCGACCGGCTCCATGACGAGGGCCGCACGATCGTCATGATCACCCACGAACAAGACGTCGCCGCGCACGCCGACAGACGGCTCGTGTTAAGCGGCGGCCGACTGCACGACGAATCCGCGATGGAGGGATCGCTATGATGGTTTTCAGCATGCGGCAAGTGACGCCGCGCCGCGCCGCCGGACTCGGCGCCTGTGTCGCGCTGGCGATCGCGGCGGTGGCGCTCGTGGCCGGCTGCGGCAGTTCCAGCTCCAGCAAGGCCGCCGCCAAGACCAGCGGCCGCACCGTCCAGGTCTTGGCCACGGTGCGCAGGGGGAACCTCACCCAGAGCGTCACGGGCACTGTGCGCAGCGCTGCCAAGCGGAAGGTCGTGGCCCTGGTGACGGGGCAGAACGCCGGCGAGGTCGCCGTCGGTCAATCCGTCACCCTGGTCTTCTTCCAGCGCCCGAGCGGCACCGGCCAGGGCAGCTTCGGTCAGGGCAACGGGCAGAGCAGTGGCGGCGGCCAGCCTCAGGGCGGCCAGGCCAGCGGCCAGCCTCAGGCCGGGCAAAGCGGCCAGCCTCAGGCCGGGCAAAACGGCCAGCCTCAGGCCGGGCAAAACGGCCAGCCTCAGGCCGGGCAAAACGGCCAGGGCTTCTTCGGCGGTCAGGGCGCGGGCGGCCAGGGTGCTCTGCGCGGCGGCAAGACCGTACAGGGCAAGGTGACCCTGGTGCGGCCGGGCAGCAACGGCGCGGTCACCGCGACGATCGCCATCGCCAAGCTGCCGTCCGGCGTTACCGCCAAGTACATAGGAATCGCCCAGATCCAGGTCAAGGTGCTGGCCAGCAACGTGCTCATCATCCCTACGGCCGCGATCAAGGGTACGGGCAGCAGCGCCACGGTCCAGGTGCTCGCGAGCGGTAAGACCTCGACCCAGGGCGTCGTGGTCGGGCAACAGGCCGGGGGCGACTCCGAGATCACCTCGGGCCTGAGCGCGGGCCAGAACGTCGTCTACACGCGCACCTTCACGGGTCGCTTCCCCGGCTCGCGCACGAACGGTCAGTCGGGCGGGCAGGGACTGCCGCCCGGTGGTCAGTCGGGCGGGCAGGGACTGCCGCCCGGTGGGCAGTCGGGCGCCACGAGCGGGGCATGAGCGGCGCCTTCGGCGGGCGTCGGGCACGGTCTCCACAGCGACACGAAGGAGTAGAGGGCAGATGAGAAAGAAACGCCGCTGGTGGCTCATCGTCGCGATCGTCGTGATCGCCGCCGCGGTTGCCGCCGCGGCTGCGCTGCTGCTGCTGCACCGCGGCAAGTCGGCGTCCGTCCACTATCTGACCTCCACGGCGGTCAAGGGGACGATCGCTGAGACAGTGCAGGCCGATTTCACGCTGGCCGACGCCCGCGACTCCATGACGATCTCACTCAGCGGCACAGGCAGCTCGTCGACCAGTTCGTCGACCAGTTCGAACGGTACCGGCTCGTCGGCTACCACCACCAGCGCGGTCACCACTCGCGGTGCGGTCGTCACGGTCAGCGCGGTCACCGCCGAAGCGGCCGCCGGTGCCGCCGGGGTCATCACCTACGGTGCGGCCACCGGCGGCAGCGCGGCCTCCTCCACACCGGCCACGGCGGGCAGCAGCTCGCCGACCCCCACGCCGACGCCGACGCCGACGGCGTCGAAGAGCAGCACGCCCCATCCCACGGCGACTCCATCCAGCAGCAGCACGCCCTCGCCGAAGGCGACGTTGTCGCGCAGCGGCAGCTCGGCCTCGAGCAGCAGCGGCTCAAGCTCGAGCAGCGGTTCGACGAGCTCGAGCAGCTCGACGAGCACGAGCGGCGTGGTGACGGGGGTCGCATTCGCCGCCGGCAAGACACCTCACACGCTCGAGCGCCTCCTCACGATCTCCGGCAAGCCCATCTATGCCTTCGTGAGTGCCGCGCCGCTGTACGAGACGCTCTCGACCAGCCTCTCCACGGGTGTCGAGAGGGCGAACGTGGCGGCCTTGCAGCGTGCCCTCAAGGCAGGCGGCTACTTCACCGGCACGGTCGACGGCGACTTCGGCGCGACCACCAAGACCGCGCTCGAGGACTGGCAGGCTGCTCAAGGCCTGGCCGAGACCGGGAAGATCACCACCTCGCGGTTCGTCTGGGTGCCCAAGGGCGCGGTCGTCGAGTCGTGGAGCGTGAGCCTCGGCGCCACCGTGAGCAGCGGCACCGCGCTTGCCACCATCGCGTTTCCCCGAGACCTCGTGGCTCAGGCTCTCGTGACGCAGACCGACGTCTCGTCGCTGAAAGTCGGCCAGAAGGCGACTCTGACGATCGACGGTCAGACGAGCGGCTCCTTTACGGCGACGATCGCGTCGATTGCCAGCCAGCCCGCCTCGTCGAGCTCGTCTGGTTCGTCGAGCACGGTCGAGTACACCGTTTCTCTCGCACCGCACGGCCTGCCGGCACTCGCCAGATCGGGCATGACCGGTTCGCTCACGGTCACGATCGCCAGCCGCAAGAACGTCCTGCTCGTGCCGACCAGCGCCGTCAGCGGCAGCTCCTCGTCGACGTTCGTGCGGGTGATGATGAACGGCACGCCCACCTACCGCCAGGTCACCAGCGGCATGGCGACCTCGTCACTTACGCAGATCACGAGCGGCCTCGCCGCGGGTGAGGTGGTCGTCACCGGTACGTACACGAACTCCTCCACCAGCAGCACCAGCTCGAGTGGCCTCGGCAGCCTCGGCGGCCTCGGCGGCGGCAGTGGCTTCCGGCGTTCGACCGGCGGCTCGGCGAACGGCGCCCCGAGCACGGGTGGTTTCGGTGGCGGCGGCCAATGATCGTCGCCCTCGAGTCTCTGCGCATGGCGTTTTCGAGCCTGCGCGCCAACCCGCTGCGGGCGGTGTTGACCATCCTTGGGATCGTCATCGGCGTGGCCGCGGTGGTCGCGCTGACCTCGATCGGCAGCGGCTCGACAAAGTCGGTCGAAAGCCGGTTCAACTCCTTCGGGAGCGATACGATCACGGTGGAGACCAGCCGGTTCTCGTCGAACGCCACGGCGCTGACGGCTGCCGACTTGGCCGCCGTCAAAGCGACGCCGGGGGTCAAGAGCACGGTCTATACGGTCGACACCAGCGCCACCGTGACGCTCGGCTCGACGAGCGCCATGGCGACTGTCAGCGGCACGTTTCCGGGGATCATGACGATCGATCACCTGACCCTTGCCGCCGGCACCTTCTTCAGCCAGTTCGCCGTTGCGAACAGCCTGCCGGTGGCGGTGCTCGGATCGACGGTCGTCAGCGACTTCGACCTCACACCTCTGCGCGCCGTAGGCCAGACGATCAACGTCGGCGGCGTGCAGTTCCGGGTGATCGGCGTGCTGGCCTCGCAAGGCGGTGTCAGCTTCGGCTCGGTCGACTCGA
>PMKK01000012.1 GCA_003157715.1 Actinomycetota bacterium | reverse complement strand
CACAGGTTATGCACTAGACGTTAGGCCGAAAGGGGCGTCATGCGATCCCACTGGTTGTCCCGCGCCGCCTTGGCGCTTGTTCTCGTGCTCATGCTCTCTGCCCTGACGGCCTCGTGTGGCGGCACCGCTGAGACGACGGCCAACTCGCCCAGCCCACTCGTCGCCGGCGTCTCGGCACAGCCACTCCCGGGCTTCCACCTCTGGGCTGCCGGCACGAGCGTCTTCTCCAGCCGCGACGGCGGCGTCACCTGGCAGGCCATGCGGACGCCTCCCGACCTCTACTGGAACATCGCCGCGAGTGACGCTCGCCACGCCTGGGTCGCGCGCCCCACTGGCGAGATTCTGGCGACGCGCGACGGCGGCGCTACCTACACGGTCCAAAGGCCGCCGGACCGGCACCACGGCCAGCTCGTTGCGGTCGCCTGTAGCGACGCCCGTCACCTGGCAGTCACCGGCGTCGCCCCAGCAGGCGCGTTCGTCCTCACCACCGCCGACGGCGGGCGCCACTGGCGCTCGTCTGCGCTGATGAAGACGCCACATGACCTCAATGCCATCGCCAGCCCAGACGCGCAGCACCTCTGGGCGGTCGGCTCCTCCGACCCCGCTTCCGGTACGCCGGGCGCAATCATCGCAAGCCGTGACGGCGGGGCCACCTGGTCCGTACAGAAGAGCGACCCAGGCGTGTCCTACCGCAGCGTCGCCTTCAGTGACGCCCACAACGGCTGGGCGGTCGGCCACGGCGGCGCCCAGGGCAGCGGCAGCGTGATCGCGCACACAACCGATGGCGGCGCCACTTGGACGGTCTCACGACTGGCGGCGGTCGATGCCCTGCTGTCGGTCACGTGCAGCGATGCCGAACACGCTTGGGCGGTGGGCGACGCCTACGGCGGCAGCAGCGCCACGATCGCCTCCACCCGTGACGGAGGCAGGACGTGGAACGTGAGGAGGCTGCACCTCGCCGCCGGCGACCCAAAGCGGTTCTCGCTGATGGCCGTTACCTGCGCCGACGCAAGCCACATCTGGGCGGCGGGCACCACGCAGCAAGCCGGCATCGTCATCGCGAGCAGCGACGGTGGAGCAACCTGGACGCTGCAGTCGATGCGACCGGAGATGGCCGCCCTCAGAGCCGTGACCTGGACACCGGGGCAGTAGGCACAGGGCGGAGCGTAGTGCACCTTCGGCCCAACATGCGCATCAACCTGACGCGCCCGGGCGCTGCGATATCCTTGGTCCGCAGCCCGCGCAGGTCATGCGCAACACGTTAGGCCGACTGACCGTGGGAGGCGAGATCCCGTGAGAAGCATCCGTCTCACCGAGCAACCGCCGACGGTCAGGTGGGGGATCTACCTACTCGGCGCCGACGCGATCGTCGCTCTGCTCATTCTCCTCTTCACCAGCGGCGCCTTGTTCCTCGAACTCGACCTGGTGGTCGCGTTCGTCCTCGCTCTACAGATCGTGCAGCTCGCTCTGGTGTTCGCCGTCGCGACGGGTCGCCGCTGGGCGTTCATCGTGTACGTCCTCTGGTTCCTGTGGGGCGTGGTGCACGTGTCGCTCGACCTTCGCGTCTACCTCGACAGCGGGGCGCTCAACTTCGGGTGGATCGTCATCTCCCCCGTCATCGAAGGCGTGGGCATCGCGCTACTGCTGACGCCGGCCGCTCGGGCCTGGTTCGAGTCACGTCAGGCGCCACGCGCCGGCAGCGAGCCGGCGGCATGAGTGCGTCTCGGGTCCGCGGCGAAGGCGCAGAGCGGCCCAACAAGCGCGTCAACCTGCCTCGCCCACGCGCTACCCTTCGCTGGGGCGCGACGCTCGCAGGCTACGCGCGGTGCGTTAGGTGCAGTCCAAGGGGTAGCATGAGACGTCGGCTGTATGCGCTCACATGTGTAGGGGTTCTCGCTGTCCTTGTCGGGGGCGTCGTCGTCTGGCGCGCGATCGCATCCCCGCACTACTACAGCAGGACCGTCCAGCTCTCTTCTGTCGCATACCCCGACTTGGACCATGCTTGGGTGACGGGCAGCACCTGGGGGAACAGCGGCTTCAGCATCACCGGCGGCACCATCCACGCCACGGCGGACGGCGGTGCCAATTGGCGAGCCCAAGAGTCCTCGACGGCCTGGTCGGACCCCTACGGGATCGCCTTCGCCAACGTCAGGTACGGCTGGCTAGTGGGGGGAACGCAACCCACCCCCGGCACCATTCCGAGCCAGGATGCGGTGATTCTGGCGACCAGCGACGGCGGCGCCACCTGGAAGAGGCAAGCCTTCCCCACGAACGCCTCCCTCACCGGCGTAGCCTGCGCAAACGCCTCGCTCGCCTGGGTGGTCGGCGACCGCGACATCCTTGCGACCACGGATGGCGGAGCGAACTGGCGCCTTCAGTACACGACCAAGACCGGCGATCTTTGGAGCATCGCCTTCGCCGATACCCGCCACGGCTGGGCGGTCGGCGACGACGTCATCCTGGCGACCACGGATGGCGGCATGAGCTGGCGGCAGCAGGCCGTCGCTAAGGGCTTCTTCCTTCGCAGCGTCGCCTGCGGCGACGCACACTGCGTCTGGGCGGTGGGCAGCAGCGACGCGAACCGCGACGTCATTGTCGCTACGACGAACGGCGGGGCGGACTGGCGGGTGCAGTACACCGGCGGCGGCCCCGACTCTGAGGGGGCGAGCGGCTACTTCGCCGTCGCCTGCACCGACGTTCTGCACGGTTGGGTAGTCGGTCTCGGCGGCACGGTCCTCGCTACGACAAACGGCGGCAGGACGTGGAATTCGCAGCGCTCCGGTACCAAGACGAACCTCCACGACGTGGCATTTGCCGACGCGAAGCACGGCATCGCGGTCGGCGCGAACGTCGAGGGCGACGACCCGATGGCGGGCAAGCTTGACGGCAGCATCGTCCTGAGCACGGCTGATGGAGGCGCGACCTGGTACCACTAGGCTTCGCAGGCGGCTCCCCCTGCACGTGACTTGGGACGGAACTATGCGAGGAGACGCGCCCAACAAGCGTTTGGAGCAGGCTCGCTGTAGGGTTGTGCCAAGAACGAGCGGCAGCGCTCGCAGCTCAAACGCCGCACGTTAGAACTACGCAGTGGGGGGCCAACTCGACGTGACGGTGCGCGCGTTTCGGTCTGTTGACCTTGATTCGGTCCAGCAGCTCATTCACGAGACAATCGACGCCAGCTACACCGGCGTCTACTCTCCGCGCGCCGTACGCTTCTTCAAGGACTACCACACGCCCGAGCGCATTCTGGAGCGCCAAGCCACAGGGAAGGTCGTGGTCGTCGAGCGCGACGCGCACCTCGTCGCCACCGGCGCCATCGTCGACGACCACATTCTCGCCGTCTTCGTCCGCCCCGGCCTCCAGCGTCGTGGCCTTGGCGCACAGGTGATGGACGCCCTCGAGAGTGGCGCTCGCGCCGCTGGACGAGCCAGCGTGCACCTTGACGTGTCGCTGCCCTCCAGACGCTTCTACGAGAGGCGCGGGTATCGCCTGCTGGAGAGCTGTTCCATCGAGGTCGGCGAAGGCGAGCGGCTGGACTACTGGGCAGCGGAGAAAGACCTTGGTGCCGGCAAGTTCTAACAAGGCGTTCGAGCTGGCTCGCAGAAGCTCAGCGCAAGGACGAGGCCTGAGCTCTCGCAGCTCAACGCCAAAACGTTAGCATCGCTTCCCGAATCGTCAACCTTCTTGCACGGTAACCGTGAAGGCGGTAAAGTCAGCGCATGATCGCATCATTCGGGGACCGCGCGACGGAGGACCTTTACCACGGTCGGCAGACCGCTCGTGCCCGTCGCTTTTCCCATGAAGTCGTCGATACCGCCTTGGTGAAGATGGACTCCCTGAACGCGGCGGCCTCAGTGCTCGACCTGCGAGCGCCGCCGGGCAACCGGCTCGAGCGGCTCAAAGGCGACCTCAAGGGGCTGCACTCGATCCGCGTGAACGACCAGTGGCGGCTCATCTTTCGCTGGGAGGGAAACGACGCTCACGACGTTCGACTGACCGACTACCACTAGAGAGAGGAGGCTCGACATGATCCCCGACAACCGTATCCCCACGCATCCGGGCGTGATCCTGAGCCAGGAGTTCCTCGCCCCGTTGGGCATCACTCAGGTCGCCCTGGCAGCGCACCTGGGCGTGCCGGTCCAGCGCATCAACGAACTCGTACGCGGCAAACGCGGCGTCACGCCCGAGACCGCATGGCTCCTGGCTCAGGCGCTCAACACCACGCCGGAGTACTGGATCAACCTGCAGGCGGCCCACGACCTGGCACGCAGCCGGCCTGCTCAGGCAGTGCAGCCTCTGAAGGCAGCGAGCTGAGCCCGGGTGCGGCCGGGTGCTAACCAGCGTTTCGAGCTGACTCGCAGTAGGGTTGTGCCAAGGACGGGCGGCAGCGCTCGCAGCTCAAACGCTACCCGCTCGCACCAACACGCCCATTGTCATGTTGCGTCGCTTGAGGGCTGCGGCGGTACAATCGCAGTGCTCCTTTGATCCGCTGCGAGATGTGACGCGATGACCGTTGACGAACTCAGACGCGAGGCGCTCCGGCTGGATCACGCGCAGCGCGCGAAGCTCGCCCGCGACCTGCTCGAGAGCCTCGATGATCTGTCCGAGAGCGAGATCGAGCAACTCTGGCTGCAGGAGGCCGTGCGCCGCCAGGATGCCATCGCCGCCGGTGAGGTCGAGACCATCCCGGCCGACGA
>PMKK01000257.1 GCA_003157715.1 Actinomycetota bacterium | reverse complement strand
GCGGCTTTCCCTTCGTGAAGATCGGTGCCCACGTGGTGCCGGGCTACGCTCCCGAAGAGTACGAGAAGCTGCTCAAGGCGGGTTGAGCCCGGCGTAGGCGGACATCCCGGCGCCGAAGCGGCCAGGCTCGGCGCGGACATCCCGGCGCCGAAGCGGCCAAGCCCGGCGTGGACGGCGACTCAGAGACCGAGCAGGCCGGGGACCTCGACGATCGAGTCGACCACGCGGTCGGGGGGCACGACGGCCCGGGCGAGGCTTTCTTCGCGGAACTTGCCGGTGCGCACCAGCACGCCGGCGATGCCCAAGGCTTGGGCGGCGTTCACGTCGCCGTCGATGTCGTCGCCCACCATGGCGACGCGCCCAGCCGGCAGCCCGAGGGCCCGCAACCCGGCGGCGAAAAACCCGGGCGACGGCTTGCCGGTGACCTCGGCAAGACGGCCGACGGCGTGCTCCAGGCCGACCACGTACGCGCCGGTGTCCAGGCAGACGCCCTCGCTCGTCAACCACGACATGGTGCGGTGCATCGTCACGAAGGCGGCGCCGCCCAGCAGGGCGCGGTAGACGCGGGTCAGGTTCCCGAACTCGAACGACTCGTCGGCGCCCGACAGGAGGATGACGTCGGGGTCGTCGTCCCAGCCCACGAGCCGGACGCCCTCGAGATCGGCGCTCTGGGCGTCGCCCAGCAGAAAGACCCGACCNNGGCGCGCAGGTAGCCGGCGGCGGCCACCGCGGCGGTCAGCACCTCGTCGTCTGCGACCTCGAACCCGGCGACGCGCAGACCGGCGGCGATGGCCGCCCGGCTGCGGCCGGTGGTGTTGGTGAGCAGGCGTATCGGCAAGCCGGCGGCGCGCAGCCGGGCAAAGGCCGCGACGGCCCCCGGCAGCGGCTCCCACGAGACGGTGAGCACGCCGTCCATGTCGAGCAGAAGTCCGTCCACGGTCCGTGATCCCAGCGTCATCGTCGCCGCCTCAGCATCGTCGCGCCTCAAGCCTTTCCGCGCGTGGCGCGTTTCGCGGCGTCCATCCTAGCCGCTGTCGGGGGGCTCGTCGCCCCTGTGCGGTTCGTCGGCTGTGCCGCGGCCGGCCCCGCGACGCACGCGGCGCCACAGATAGACGACGCCGACGATCACGGCGAGGCCCAGAGCGCCGAGTCCGACCAGGCTGAGATCGTCGGCCAGATCGTCGAGGTGAGTCACAAACAGCGTGGCCAGCAACGTCACCGCGGTCGCCCAGACCACGCAGGCGGCAGCGTTGAAGACGGCAAACCGCCGCCAGGGCACCCGCGACCCTCCCGCCGAGAACGCCGCCAGCCCGCGCGCCGGCGAGATCTGGCGCGCGATCACGACCGTCCAGCCGGCGTGGCGCAGGTAATAGGAGTCCATGCGCTCGAGGTAGGCCGGCGGCACGTGCACCAGGGCCATCAGGCGCTCGACCACGAGACGCCCGGCGAGGCGCCCGACGAGAAAGGCGAGGTTGTCGCCGCTCACCGCCGCGGCGATGCCGACCACGATCACCAGGGGAAGGCTGAAGGCGCCGCGCTGGACCTCGTAAGCGCCCACCAGCAGGCTCACCTCGCCGGGCAGCGGCAGACCGAAGCTCTCGGCCGCGATGAGGGCGAAGAGGATCAGGTAGCCGTGCCGGCCGACCACGTCCGCCACGTCGCGCAAGGCGCCGTGCAGGGCGACGAGGAACACGACATAGGTCACGCCGGACACCGTAGCGGGGAAGCGCTCACGGTCTGGTTGTACCCCGGAGGCGGCGCACCTGGCAGACGGTTCGCGGCGGGCCTAGCGAAGATCTCTCGCCTGGCGCGTCAAGGCCGTCGCACTCCAGGGCTGCAGGAGCCGGCCCGGGACGTGGCCCAGCCGGCTCGCAAAAGCGTGGCCGGGCAGGCCGGCCGGCCATGCTGGTCGCCGGGGCGCCGGAGCGCCGGAGCGCACCACGCTCAACGTGTTGCGGCCGATCGTGACCTGCGGGTTGCCGGCCTCGTCGGTGGCCCGCACCTCTATGCGGTACGTCCCGGGCTTGAGCGTGCACTTGAAGCGCAACCAGTAGTAGGGCAGCGACCCGTACCAACTGCCCGCGCGCTCGACGAACGTGCGCACCAGGTGTCCTTTGGCGTTGACGACGCTCACCGTGGCCCGCGCGACGCCGCTCGCGACGTCGCGCGCGTTGAAGTAGAGGATGCCCGACTTGCCGGCGTCGACGACGCTCTTGCGCGGCGCCGAGCAGGCCGGGCCGAACGTGTCGATGCCGACCTGGACGGACTCGGTCTGCTCCCGGTTGCCGGCGGTGTCGGTCGAGCGATAGAACACCGTGTGGACGCCGTCGTTGCCGTGATCGGCCGGCGCGTCGACCACGATCGTGCTACCCGGCTGCCAAGGGCCGCCGTCGACACGATAGTCGGTCGAGGCCACGCTCGAGCCGCCGGCGTCGTCGGCAGACAAGACGATGGCCGCGGACTTGCGATGCCAGGCATCCCAATCGAAGCGCTCGTCGAGGGTCGCGGGAGCAGCCGTGTCGCCGGCGGAGTCGACCGTCGAGACGAGAAAGCCCCAGCCGAACGCCCAGACGTGCTGCGCGTCGCCGGCGACGATCGCCGTGACGGCGTCGCCGCCGGCCACGTGC
>PMKK01000024.1 GCA_003157715.1 Actinomycetota bacterium | reverse complement strand
CCACCGCGCCGTTGGCCGTCGCCGGGCTCGCGGTCACTACGGCTCGGTGTCGCCCACCGGTCCCAGAAGCAGCGATTGGCCCGGCTCGAGGAGCCGCACCTCGACGTCGGGCGCGCTCTCCGCGGCAAGCCGGACGAACTCCTCGGGACGCTTGCGAGTGCGCTGAAACCAGGCGTAGGTCNNGGTCTCGATGGGCAGCAGGGCGAGATCGATGCGCTCGTGAAGATCCTCCATACCGTCGAACAGGCCTGTGTCGCCGGCGAAGTAGATGGTCGATGAACCGTGCACGATGAAGCCCAGCGGCTCGGTCGGCAGGGAGACCACCCAGCGCCGGCGGGTGTGGCTGGCGTGCACGGCCTGCACTTCGACCGAGCCGAAGTGCAGGGCCGTGTCGCGACGCGTCTCGACGATCGTCTTGAAACCGACCCGGTTGACCGTGCGACTGACGTGCGGCGGACCGATGAGGATGGCCGACTTGGGCAGCAGTTTCAGCGAAGGCGTGTCGAGGTGGTCGAGGTGCAGGTGAGAGATCAGCACGACATCGATGTGACGTCTGACCGCCGCCTCGGGCAGCTCGCCGTAGCGTCGCAGCGGCCCGACCCAGCGCTTCAGCACGGGATCGGTCAGGATGCGCACGCCGTCCATCTCGATCAGGACCGTGCCCTGACCGACAAAGGTCACACGCGTGGGGCCGGCCGGCTTCGAGTCAGCCACGATGGCGACCCGACACGAGACGCGGCTGCCTGGGATCGAAGATCATCCACCTCGCTCGTCGCAACCTACAGGATACAGGAACACGGGCGCGGACGCGGGCGCCAACGCGGGCACGGATGCTGACGCGGGCGTTCGCCGCGCCGGCCCGTACACACGCACGCCGTCGCCGGCTCGCGCGCGGCGCACGCCGTCGCGGACCGGTCGCGGGCCGGCCGTCCACGGCCACGTCGCAGATGATGCTTCCCCGAGCGCTCGCCGGTCACTCGCCCGTCACTCGCCCGCGGGCGCCGGACTCGGCTGCCGTCAGGCGCTGGTACAGCGACATGAGTCGGGCCTGAGCGGGTGGACATCCTTTGAGCGACGAGCGACTGGGCTTCGCCGGCGTCGGGGTGCTGTGCGAAGCCGGCCGCGCGTTCGGACGCTCGCTCGACGTCGTGGTCTGTGAGCGGCTCGTCGGAGGCGTCCGGCACACCGTCGGTGCGCGGCGCGCCTCAACTCTTCGCGGCAGCCTTCTCGGCGCGCCCGCTCGCGGCCCAGGTGCCGCGCAGCAGCGCACGATCGCGCGTACCGGCCAGCAGCCCGTCGATGTGGTCGAGCTCCTCCCATTCGGCCACTCGGCTGACGTAGCGCACGGAGAAGGCGAACTCGCCGGCAAGCTCGGTCCGCTTGGCGGCCAGCACCTCGTCGAACCGCGCCATGATCGTGCGCCAATCGACGCGCTCGCGGTTGCTGTGCTCCAGTACCGCCAGGGCGACGAACTCGTCGCTTGCCAGACGAGCCAGCACGTCGGAGTCGCGAAACGTAAGACGCAGCACGTCGGTGGCCGCCAGGACGAGCGCGTCGCCGGAGGCGTGGCCAAGCCGGTCGTCTACCTGCTTGAGCCCGTCAAGCTCGGCGTGCAACAGCAGCACGGGCGCGCCCAGCCGGCGCGCCCGCTGGCGGACTTCACCGACCGCTTCGAAGAAACCCGGCCTGCTCAGCAGGCCGGTGAGCTCGTCGGCGTGCGCCCGGCCGCACGCCGGCTCACCGCACTCGAGGCGCGCCGAGACGTCGCGCGCGACCGCAAGACACAGCCGGCGGCCGTCGAGATCGGCTCGGCGCAGCGACACCTCGACCGGCAGGCGGTGACCGTCGCTCGACACGTACGTGCTGGCGAAGGCGAGGCTGCCGGCGGCGCCCAGAGCGCGCATGCGCTCGCGGACCACGCGGCGCACCTCGGGCGCATAGAGCTCGTCGGAGGTCATCGTGAGCAGCCGCGAGCGCGGGTACCCGAGCGCCATGCAGGTCGTCTCGTTGACCTCGACCAGCAGGCCTGGGCGGCCGTCGCCGGGCAACTCGTAGACGCAGATGACGTCGCCGCAGGCTTCGAAGAGAGCGCGGTAGCGCCGCTCGCCGTCGTCTCGCCCCGGGGCGACAGCCGCGGCGCGAGCGCCGGCCCCAAGCGCGGCGGCCCAGACGACCGCGACGCCGGCGGCGAGAAGACCGGCCACGGCCGGCGTGGCGGCGCGTCCCGCCATCAGGTGCGGCGCGGCCAGTTGCGCGGCGGCGATCGCCGCCGCGAAGCTTACGAGGATAGGCGCTAGCCAGCGTCTCATGGCCCGCCTTGCTACTTAGTCTTCGCCGGAAGCGGGCGGCTCCGTTGCCCGCCGCCAGTAAAATCGACAGGCGGCTCGTCAGGCTTGAGTTTTTCGCGCCCGGGCGAATCTTGCCACGGCTGCTGCGTCGCATCCCGACCGCGACGCCGTCCTTGCCCGGAGACCCGGGCCGGCAGGCGGCGGCGTGTTCGGTCGCCGGCTGGGTATACCTTCCGTAGCAGTCAGCAAGCAGTCAGGAGGCGTCACGGCCCGTCCACCCATCGTCACGATCTACTCGCTCACCACCTGCGGCTGGTGCGCCAAGGCCAAGGGGTTCTTTCGCGAGCGCGGGATCGACCCGTTCGTCATCGAGTACGACATGGCCGGACCCGAGTTGCAGGCCAAGATCTCGGCGGAGCTGCGGGAACACGGCGCAAGCGGCTTTCCCTTCGTGAAGATCGGCGCCCACGTGGTGCCGGGGTACGCTCCCGAGGACTACGAGAGAGCCCTCAGGGCGGGCTGAGCCCGGCGAGGGTGACCCGGCGTCGTGGCGGCCGGGCTCGGCGGCGGCGAAGGCGTGGCGGCCGGGCTCGGCGGGGACGGCGGCTTAGAGACCGAGCAGACCGGGGAGGTCGACGATCGAGTCGACCACGCGGTCGGGGGTCGTGCCGGCCAGGGCGAGGCTCTCTTCGCGGAACTTACCGGTGCGCACCAGCACGCCGGCGATGCCCACGGCCTGGGCGGCGGCCACGTCGCCGACGACGTCATCGCCCACCATGGCGACGCGCTCGGCCGGCAGCCCGAGGGCCTGCAGCCCGGCGGCGAAGAACCCCGGCGAGGGCTTGCCGGTGATCTCGGCGAGGCGGCCGACGGCGTGCTCCAGGCCGGCCACGTAGGCGCCGGCGTCCAGACAGACGCCGTCGCTCGTCAACCACGACATGGTGCGGTGCATCGTCACGAACGCGGCGCCGCCGAGCAGCGCGCGGTAGACGCGGTTCAGGTTCTCGAACTCGAACGACTCGTCGGCGCCCGACAGGAGGATGACGTCGGGGTCGTCGTCCCAGCCCACGAGCCGAACGCCCTCGAGATCGGCGCTCTGGGCGTCGCCCAGCACGAAGACGCGACCCTGAGGATGAGCGGTCCGCAGATGCTCGGCGGCGGCCACCGCGGCGGTCAGCACCTCGTCGTCGGCGATCTCGAACCCGGCGTCGCGCAGGCCGGCGGCGATGGCCGCCCGGCTGCGGCCGGTGGTGTTGGTGAGCAGGCGTATCGGCAGACCGGCGTCACGCAGCCGGGCAAATGCCGCCACGGCCCCCGGCAGTGGCTCCCACGAGACGGTGAGCACGCCGTCCATGTCGAGCAGAAGTCCGTCTATGGTCCGTGATCCCAGCGTCGTCCGTACTTCCAGCGTCATCGTCGCCGCCCTGACCTTTCCGCTTGACCCATGTAAGCAACGTTCATCCTAGCTGCTGTCGAGGGGCTCGTCGCCCCGGCGCGAGTCCTCATCCGCGCCGTGACCGGCCCCGCGGCGCACGCGGCGCCACAGGTAGACCACACCGACGATCGCAACGAGACCCAGGGCACCGAGTCCGGCCAGGCTGAGATCGTCGGCCAGGTCGTCGAGGTGAGTTACGAACAGCGTGGCCAGCAGCGTCACCACGGTCGCCCAGACCACGCACGCGGCGGCGTTGAAGACGGCAAACCGCCGCCAGGGCATGCGCGACCCGCCCGCCGAAAACGCGGCCAGCCCCCGCGCCGGCGAGATCTGGCGCGCGATCACGATGGTCCAGCCGGCGTGGCGCAGGTAGTAGGAGTCCATGCGCTCGAGGTAGGCCGGCGGCACGCGCACCAGACGCATCAGACGCTCGACCATGAGACGTCCGGCCAGGCGCCCGACGAGAAAGGCGAGGTTATCGCCGCTCACCGCCGCGGCGATGCCGACCACGATCACGAGCGGAAGGCTGAAGGCGCCGCGCTGGACCTCGTAAGCGCCGACCAGCAGGCCCACTTCGCCGGGCAGAGGCAGGCCGAAGCTCTCAGCCGCGATGAGGGCGAAGAGGATCAGGTAGCCGTGCCGGCCGACCTCGTCGGCCACCTCGCGCAAGGCGCCGTGCAGGACGGCGAGGACGACGATATGGGTGAAGCCGATCACGGTGGCGGGAAACTGCTCACGGTCTGGTTGTACCCCGCCGGCGGCACGCCAGGCGAACGGTGTGCGGCGCGCCTGATGCAGACCGCCCGCCGGGCGCGTCGAGGCGGCCACGCTCAGCGGCCACGGGCGCCGGCGCGGCAGCCGGCCCAGCCGGCCGGCGCGGCCCTAAAGAAAGGGGACGCCGGCCGGCCACCCTGGATGCCAGGGCGCCGGAGCGCCGGAGCGCACCACCCGCAACGTGGTGCGGCCGATGGTGACCTGCGGGTTGCCTGCTCCGTCGGCGGCACGCACCTCGACGCGATAGATCCCGGGCTTGAGCGTGCACTTGAAGCGCAGCCAGTAGTAGGGCACCGACCCGTACCAGCTGCCGGCGCGCTCGACGAACCTGCGCAGCAGGCGGCCTTCGGCAGTCACGACGCTCACCGTGGCTCGTGCGATGCCGCTCGCGGCGTCACTCGCCCCGAAGTAGACAATGCCCGACTTGCCGGCGTTGACGACGCTCCTGCGAGGCGCCGAGCAAGCCGGACCCAGCGTGTCGATACCGATCCGGACCGATTCGGTCTGCTCCCGGTTACCGGCCGTGTCGGTCGAGCGATAGAACACCGTGTGGCTGCCGTCGTTGCCGTGGTCGGCCGGGGCGTCGACTACGACCGTGCCACCCGGCTGCCACGCGCCGCCGTCGATGCGATAGTCGGTCGAGGCCACGCTCGAGCCGCCGACGTCGTTGGCAGACAGAACGACGGCTGCGGGACCGCGATGCCAGGCTCCCCAGTCGAAGCGCTCGTCGAGAGTCGCCGGAGCAGCGGTGTCGCCGGCGGAGTCGACCGTCGAGACGAGAAAGCCCCAGCCGAACGCCCAGACGTGCCGCGCGTCGCCGGCCGCGATCGCGGTGACGGCGTCGCCGCCCGCCACGTGCTGCCAGGTCGTCCCGCCGTCGGTCGTGGCGTACACCCCGTCGCCGGCGCCGAGCCAGCCGTGGAGCGGGTCGCTGAAGGACAGCGTCGTGGCCCCCACGCGGTCGGCCGCCGGCGCCTGCGCCCAGGTCTGCCCGCCGTCTGTCGTGTGGAGCAGGTAGTCATACCGTTTGAATCCGCCGGCCGCGAAGCTGTCGCCCGTGCCGACCGCCCACCCGTTGTTCGCGTCGCAGAACTGCAGTCCCGTGATGCGGCCTTCCGAGCCCGAAAGCGCCGGCAGAATCTCCTTCGTCCACGTCTGCCCGCCGTCGGTGCTGCCGTAGATCGCAGGGGACGGCTGATCGTCGGCCGAAAGACGGTCGCCGGCCACCCAGCCGGTCGTGCCGTCGGCGAGAAAGTCGACCGCCGCCAGCGCGACGCCGTCGCCCACCGATTGCGGGATCCAGGTCCTGCCTGCGTCGGTCGTGCGCTCCAGCGCCACGCCCGTGGGGGCATCGCCGATGTCGGGCTCGCCGGTCAGCGCCCACCCGCGCTCGTCGCCCACGAACTGCACGGCGTCGAGGCCGCTGCCTAACCTCGATGTCTGGGGCACCCACGAGCCGCCGCCGTCACTCGTGTGAAGAATGACGCCGGCGCCCTGGCCCTTGTCGCGGCCCACGACCCAGCCGTCGTTCGGATCGGCGAAACTGACTCCGGACAGCACCACGTCGGTGCCACGTGCCGGACTCGGCTGTTCGACCCAGCGCGCGCCGTCGGTGCTGTGCAGCAGGGCGCCCATCATGTCGACGGCCCAGACGTCCGTGGCCGAAAGCGCATCGGCGCCGGTGAACACGTACTGCTGGCCCGAGCTGGCGGAGCGCCAGTCCCTGCCGCCGTCGGCCGAGACGACGATACCGTCGCCGACCGCGCAGACCGCATCGCCGGCGCTCGCGATCGCGTACTCGTTCGACGGTGCTCCGAGTGACGACGTCCGCCAGTGGGCGCCGCCGTCGGTCGTGTGCTGCAGGTCGATCGGGATGATGCCCCAGGCTCCCAGGGCATCGGGATCGAGCTCGCCACCGTAGGAGCCGTAGTCTCCGGCAAGAAGCCAGACGCTCGAAGCGCCGGCGACGTCGAGCTCTGAGGCCGCCCAGTCCGTGTGTGCGAGCCTGCTCCAGTGAGCGCCCCCGTCATTTGTGACGATCACCATCGAAGCGCCGGTGCCCTGCGAGTGAGCGAGGCCCCAGCAGTGGCTGCGATCGGCGCACTCCAGCTGCAACACCCGCGTGTCGGTCGCGAGGCCGCTCGTCAGGCTCGTCCAGGTCGTGCCGCCGTTCACCGTCCTCCAGATGCGACCTTTCGTGCCGCCCGCCCAGCCGTGACTCGAGTCGGCGAAGTCGACCGCCACGGGACCCGTGCAGGCGCCGACTCCGGCGGTCTGCCAGGTGTCGCCGCCGTCAGTCGTTCTGAGGACGCGCCCATCGCCGGTGCCGATCCAGCCCCGTGCGGCCGAAACGAAGCTCTCGCTGGTGAGCGACGCGGTCAGACCCGGCGGCCCCTTGTCGAGCCAGGTGGCGCCGCCGTCGGTAGTGGCGAGGATCACGCCGGGATCGCCGGCGACGGCGGGCGTGCCGCCACAGGCCCAGCCGTGCCGATCGTCCGGAAAGGCCACCGACGTCAGGTCGGCGTCGGTGCCGCTCTGTTCGGCCGCCCAGGTGGCGCCGGCGTCGGTACTTGCCAGAATGAGGCCGCCGTCGCCGACGGCGAACACGTGAGTGGCCGTGACGAAGGTGACATCGTTGAGGTCGCCGGCCGGTTGCGGCATCTGCCAGAACCACCCCTGCGTCCCGTCGGGGACCAGCGCGGACACCGGCGCGGCCGCCGCGAGCGCGAGACCCACCACCAGCACGGCAGAAACGACGACGCAACAGCGTTTCACGAGCGACCCCCCGCGACCCGGCCCCATCCCCCTGACACTGAGCAGCATACGGCCGCAAGGCCGGAAAGGGTAGCCGGCGGCTCGCGGGCCGAAGCCTCAGCGCACGACGAGCGTGGTGGTGGCCGCCGCGGTGGAGGGGTTGCCGGCAAGGTCGGTGGCCGAGACGACGACCCGATAGGTGCCCTTGGGAAACTGACAGTCAACGCTGCAGCTACCGATCGTGCCGATCTTTCTGCCGGTCAGCACGATCTTCTTCACGAGGGCGCCGTGGCCGTCGCGGATCCTGATCGTCACGGTGGCCGTCGGGCTGCCGGGTTGCGGATCGCCGACGTAGAAGCGCAGCGCCGCCCGGCCGCCGCGCGTCGCGACGGCCGGCCACTGCGCCACCGGCGTGGGCCGGCGCGTGTCGATGTGCACGGTGCACAGGCGCGCCTTTTCGAGGTTGCCGGCCTTGTCGGCCGAGCGGTACCAGACCTTCGTCGGGCCGTCGCCGGAATGGTCGCTCGGAGCCTCCAGCCTGACCGTTCTGCCCTTCGTCCAGGTCGCTCCCCCGTCGAGCGAGAACTGCGTGGAGGCGACCCCCGTACCGCCCCGGTCGTCCGCCGCCTTGAGATGCAGCGTCACGGGCTTGCTGAACCAGAGCTTGCCGGCCTCGGCGACCGTCGTCGTCGGCCGCCGGAAGTCGGTCGTGCCGGTAAAGGAGGTGCCGTCGGGGCTCAGCGCCGACGTGGCCACTTCGGTGGCATGGGTGGTCGGGGAGACCATGTCGATGCGGGACCAGTCGAACGTCCCGATCGGCTGGCCGTCGACGGCGCAGGCGCGAAACCGCACCAGGCCGAAGCCGGCCACCGGCAGCAGCGAGCCGTCGCCCAGCGTCGGCGCCTCGGCTACGACCTCGGCCGACGAGCGCGCGGGCTGGACGGCGCCCTTGGCGATCGTCTTGGTGATCGCAAACGACCGGCCGGTGGTCTCGTTGGCGAGCGACAGCCTGAAGCTCCTGGCGCCGTTCCAGGTGACGGTGGCCGTGATCACGTCGCCGGGGCGGATGGCCATGAGGTGCCTGCCGCGGCCGTGCCCGAAGTAGATGTAGTGGGCGTAGTCGGGATACATCTCATACCAGGCGTCGTAGTGCCTGCCCTGCAGGGTGAAGCCTTCGGTGCCGATCTGCTCGACGGTCGGCGACGCGGCAGAGGAATCGCCGGTGTCGCCGTCGAGCCCGACCCAGAAGGCGGCGTCGGTGAAATCGGTGCTGGGCCGCACGCTGGGCTGGATCCAGGTCGCGGTGACGCTCGTGAACGGCCCCCCGGTCACCGCGTAGCCCGACCAGTTCGACGACCGGCTCAGCGTGCCGAGCGCCGCCGACGACCGGCCGAGAGGCCGCGAAGACGCGCCGGTCTGGACGGTCGCCCCCGGCCGCAGAGGCCCGCCCGGCTGCACGAACCCCGAAGGCAGGGCCGCGCCCGACGACAGCGCCGACATGACCGCGGCTGAAAGGCTTGTCGCCGAGGCGGACCGAACGCCCGTCGCCGGAACGGCAGACTGAAGGCTTGCCGCTCCAGCGGCAGAAACGACGGTGGCGCCGGCCAGGGCAGGCAGCGCCGCGAGACACAGTGCCGGCACGATGTCCGACAACGCCGTCTTCCAGCGTCTCACGTAGGCCCTCCAGCGCTGATCATAGGGCGCAGGCGAATCGGAGCGTGCTCGCGCGCCCGCGTTCGCTCGACACGGCACCCAGTGTAGTCGCCCATGCCGGGGCACGGCAACTGGCGCCCCGGCTGGCCTGCGCGGGCCTCACAGCAACCTCTCAGTCGCGCTTCAGGGGGGCCTCAGGGCGGTCGGATACCTTGGCCACCATGACGCAACCGTCCCCAGCATCCCCGCCCCGCCCCGCCGTCTCAGCCGGCGCGGCGCACGACCACGCCGCGGCATGCCCGCCCGGCGCGCCGCGACCGTTCCTCGCGCCGGCGCGGACACCCGCGCCGGCGCCGGCGGTCGAGATCGTCGTACCCGTCTTCAACGAGGAGCGCGATCTGGCCCGCAGCGTGATCCTCCTGCACGCCTACCTGGTGGCGAACCTGCCGGTGAGCTTCCGCATCACGATCGCCGACAACGCCAGCGCGGACGCCACCTGGCCGATCGCCCAGTCGCTGGCCGAGACGCTGCCCGGAGTGCGCGCCGTCCACCTCGATGCCAAGGGCCGCGGTCTGGCGCTGCGCACGGTCTGGACGGCCAGCGATGCCGCCGTGCTCGCCTACATGGACGTCGACCTTTCGACCGGCCTCGCCGCCGTCCTGCCCCTGGTGGCGCCGCTGCTTTCAGGGCACTCCGACCTTGCCATCGGCACGCGTCTCTCGCGCACCTCGCGCGTCGACCGCGGCATCCGCCGCGAGGTGATCTCACGCTGCTACAACCTGCTGGTGCGCGCCGCATTCGGGACGCGCTTCTCGGACGCCCAGTGCGGCTTCAAGGCGATCCGCGCCGAACGGGCGCGCGAGCTCCTGCCGCTGGTCGAGGACACGGGCTGGTTCTTCGACACCGAACTGCTCGTGCTGGCCGAACGCGCCGGCCTGCGCATCCATGAGATCCCGGTCGACTGGCTCGACGACCCCGATTCGCGCGTCGACATCGCCGCGACGGCGATCGCCGACCTCAAAGGTATCGCCCGGCTGAGGCGCGCCCTCGGCAGCGGCCGGCTGGCCTTGCCGGCCCCGCGCGACGCGCGCGACGGCCGCCTGGCTCGCGCCGCCACGGCAAGGCGAGCTGGCCCGGGACTGCCCGGCCAGCTTCTGCGGTTCGGCCTGATCGGCGCGGCCAGCACGCTGGCCTATCTGGTCCTCTACGTGCTGGCGCGCGAGACCATGTCCGCCCAGTGGGCGAACGCGCTCGCGCTGCTTGCGACCGCGATCGCCAACACCGCCGCCAACCGGCGGCTCACATTTGGCGTGCGCGGCGCCCCGGGACGGCTGCGGCACCAGGGCCAGGGCCTCGTCGTCTTCGTCCTCGGTCTCGCGGTGACCAGCGGTAGCCTTTTCATCCTGCAGCGCAGCGACCCGAACGCGGCACGGGCGCTCGAGCTCGCCGTGCTGGTGAGCGCCAACGTGACGGCCACGCTGCTGCGCTTCGTCCTGTTTCGCGTCTGGCTGTTTCCCCGCCGGTCCACCGGCCTCGCGACGCAGGATCCGCGACCATGACCGGCGACCTCGTCACCGCCGGCCGCCCCTCCCGCCTGCGACGCCTGCCGCGCGCAACGTGGCGCAGGGTGTGGCCCGCGGCGTGGCGCGGCCGTCCCGAAGACCCGGGCTGGGTGCGACCAGTGCTGCTTGCCCTGCTTGCCGGCACCGCCCTGCTCTACCTGGTCGGACTGGGCCGGTCGGGCTGGGCCAACGCCTTCTACTCCGCCGCGGTGCAGGCCGGCGCTCACAGCTGGAAGGCCTTCTTCTTCGGCTCTTCCGACGCCGCCAACTTCATCACCGTCGACAAGCCGCCGGCGTCGCTGTGGGTCATGGACCTCTCGGCCCGCCTGTTCGGCGTCAACTCGTGGTCCATCCTGGTCCCGCAGGCCCTCGAGGGCGTCGCGACGGTCGGCGTGATCTACGTCGTCGTGCGTCGCTGGTTCGGACCCGTCGCCGGCCTGCTCGCCGGCCTGGTGCTCGCCCTCACCCCGGTGGCGACCCTGATGTTCAGGTTCAACAACCCGGACGCCCTGCTCGTCCTGCTACTCGTCCTGGGCGCCTGGGCCGTCACTCGCGCGATCGAGAAGGCAGACGGCCGCTGGCTCGCGCTGGCGGCGGCCTTCGTCGGTCTGGGATTCACCACCAAGATGCTCCAGGCCCTCCTGGTGGTGCCGGCTTTCGCGCTGGCGTACGCCATCGCCGCGCCTGCCACTCCGCTGCGCCGACTGCTCCACCTGGCTACCGCCGGTGTCGCGCTGCTCGTCTCGTGTGGCTGGTGGGTGGCCATCGTGCAGCTCTGGCCGGCCGCGAGCCGTCCCTACATCGGCGGCTCGCAGTCCAACAGCGTGGTCGAGCTCATCTTCGGCTACAACGGCCTGGGCCGGATTACGGGCAACGAGACGGGCAGCGTGGTACCCGGCGGCACCGGTCGTGCGGGAGCGTGGGGCAGCACCGGCTGGGACCGCCTGTTCACATCGAGCTGGGGCGGCCAGATCGCCTGGCTGCTGCCGGCCGCCCTTCTGTTCTGCGCGGCGCTGTTCTTCCTCTCCCGCCGCGCGCCGCGCACCGACCGCACCCGCGCCGCCGCCGTGTTGTGGGGCGGCAGCCTGCTCACCACGGCGGCCGTCTTCAGCTTCGCCCAGGGCATCATCCACGAGTACTACGCGGTGGCTCTGGCCCCCGCCATCGGGGCGCTCGTCGGCATCGGGGCGACGGCACTGTGGGCGCGCCGCTCAAGGATCGGCTGGCGTCTGTGCCTGGCCGGCATCATCGCCGCCACGGCCGTCTGGTCGTTCGCCCTGCTCGACCGCTCGCCGTCCTGGCAGCCCTGGCTGCGTCCCGTCGTGCTGGCGGGCGGCCTCGCGGCCGCCGCCCTGCTCGTCGTCGTCGACCGCCTCGCCAGACGAGCGGCCCTGGCGCTGGCAGGCGCGGGCTGCGCGCTCGCCCTGGCGGGCCCGGCGCTGTACTCCCTGCAGACGGCGGCGACGGTCCACACCGGCTCGCTGCCCTCCGCTGGTCCGACGGTCGCCGGCGGCATGAACGGCGGATTCGGGCCCGGCGGCGGTCGTGGCGCGACGGCGTTCGGCGGCGGCGCTCCGGGTGGCACGAACTCTCCGGGCGGCACGAACGCTCCCGGCGGCACGAACGCTCCGGGCGG
>PMKK01000281.1 GCA_003157715.1 Actinomycetota bacterium | reverse complement strand
GGCCTTTTCGGTGGCCACCGCCGAAAAGCCTGGGGCGACTCATCTCGAGCTGCCCGCCGACGTCATGGCCAGTCCGGTGGCGAGCTCTCACTGCCTGCAGCGCATGCCGCAGGCGATGATCGAGCCCGACGACGAGGCGCTGCGCAAGGCCGCCGAGCTCATCGGCGGGGCTCGCCGCCCGGTGGTGCTCGCCGGCCACGGCGTCGTGCGCCAGGGAGCCGCGCGAGAGTTGCGCGAGTTCTGCCGCCGGACCGGGCTGCACGTGATCACGACCTTCATGGGCAAGGGCGTGATCGACGCGGACGACGAGCATTTTCTGTTCACGGCCGGGCTCCACGCGCAGAACTACCCGGCCGGGTTTCTCGGGCGGGCGGACCTCGTCATCTGCGTGGGGTACGACCAGGTCGAGTGGGCGCCGTCGTCATGGAACCCCAGCGGCGACCTGCGCATCATCTGCATCGACACGGTGACGCCCGACATCGACGCCCACTACGTGCCCGAGGTCGAGCTGGTCGGCAATCTCGCATCGACGCTCGTCCAGCTCGGCCTCCTGCTCGGCGACGGCTCGCTGCCGGCCGTCGTCGTGCCGCCCTATCACCGCGCCTTCGAAGTGGCGCTCGACGTCGGCGGCGACGACGACACGCCGGTCAAGCCGCAGCGCGTGCTGCGCGATCTGCGCGAGCTCATGGCCTCCGACGACATCCTCGTCAGCGACGTCGGCGCTCACAAGCTCTGGGTGGCGCGCTTCTGGGAGGCCCACGAGCCGAGCACCGTGCTCATCTCCAACGGCTTCGCGGCCATGGGGTTCGCCCTGCCGGCCGCGATCGCCGCCGCCCTTACGGTAAAGGGGCAGCGCAAGGTGGTCGCCATCGTCGGCGACGGCGGCTTTCTCATGAACGTCGCCGAGCTCGAGACCGCCGGGCGGCTCGGGCATCCGCTGGTCGTGCTGGTCTGGACCGACGGCAGCTACGGCCTGATCGAGATGCATCAGCGCCGCCGGTTCGGTCATGTCATGGGCACGCGGTTCGGCAACCCCGACCTCGTCGCCCTGGCACGTTCGTTCGGACTGCAGGGGCTCCGGGTGAGACGCGCCGGAGATCTCGTGCCGGTGCTGCGCCAGGCCTTCGCCGCCGGCGGACCGGTCATCGTCGACATCCCCATCGACTATCGCGAGAACGACAAGCTGGGGATCGACCTCTGGAAGCTCGCCCCAGACCTGCAGAGCTGGACTTCGCCCGCCGCGAGCTGAGCCGCCCGGGCCGCGGGTCCGCCGCGCTCCGCGCCCGCCCTCGTTCGTCGCGCGCCCACGCTCGTTCGTCCTGCTCCCGCTTCGTCTTGACCTCTGTTCGCGTTGGGCCGTGCTTTGTATGCTTATGCACGGAAGGGGGATTCGGAGTCCATGCCTCGGGGTTTGATCGGGGCGGAAGGCTCCCCAACGATGCAAGAGGGGGTGCGCATGTCCGAAGTGTCAAAGCTGCTCACCGATCCCGGGCTTCGCCGGGTCCGGATGAGGATCTTCACGGCGGTGGTGATCGTCTTCACGCTGGTGTGCTCGGGCTCGTTCGGCATGGAGGACGTGGTCTCCGGCTCAGGACCCGGCTTCACCATCCTCATGATCTGTCTGCTGCCGTTCGTCTGGAGCATCCCGATGGCGCTGGTCGCCTCCGAGCTGGGCTCGGCGATCCCTGAAGGCGGCGGCTTCTACCGCTGGGTGCGCCGTGCCATGGGCGAGTACTGGAGCTTTCAGACCGGCTGGTGGTGGACCCTCTCGCTGTATGTCGACTCGGCCGTCTACATCACCCTGGCGCTCGGCTACATTCAGAGCAAGTGGGGCTTCAACGACAACTGGCGCTGGCTGCTGGGCATCGGCCTCGTGGCATTCTTCACTTTCATCAATATTCGCGGCCTCGACATCACCGGCAGGGCGCTCACCGTCATCCAGATCGTCGTCATGGTGCCCTTCGTGGCGCTCGTGATCTGGGGCTTCGCCAAGGGCACGGGCAACCCCGTCTCGCCGATGCTGCCTTCGGGCATGGGCTTCGTGGCGGCAAGCAGCGGCGGGCTGGCCATCATGATGTGGATGTACTCCGGCTACGAGTCCATGTCGACCCTGGCCGCCGAGGTCGAGAACCCCCAGCGGCTCATTCCGCGGGCCATCATGATCGCCGTGCCGGTCGTGATCGTCACCTACGCGCTGACGACCATGGCCGCCATCATGGCGGCCGGCACGGGCGGCTGGGGCAACCTGGTCTCCGACGCCAGCGGCGGCGGCGCGGCCGTTGACTTCGTCAGGGCCGGCCAGCTCGTCGGCGGCGCCGTCCTTATGTGGGCGGTCTTCGCCTCGGCCATTGCCAGCAACCTCGGTCTGTACGCCGGCTACCTGGCGAGCGGCTCGCGGCCTTCGTACCAGCTTTCTCGCGACCGCCTGTATCCGCGTTTCATGGGCAAGTCGCACAAGCGCTGGGGCACGCCCTGGGTCGCCATCCTCATCATGGGCCTGGTCGACGCGATCCTCGTCAAGGGCAGCTTCACGACGCTGATCGTGATCGACGTGTTCCTGCTCATGTTCAGCTACATCCCGATCTTCATCGCGGCGATCGTGCTGCGCGTGCGCGAGCCCGACATGCCGCGCCCGTTTCGGGTGCCCATGCCCACCTGGCTGCTGGCCATCTATGTGTGCTTCCCGATCGGGATCGCCGTCTACGCGCTGTTTACCAACGGCGCCGACTATCTGGTCGGTGGCTTGATCGGCGTGATCTCCGGTCCGATCGCCTACCTGGTCTTCAAGCGCATCTACAAAGGCACGGCGGACGAAGCTCTGGAGGGCGCGACCGCCCCGCCGATCGAGACCGAGCTGATCGCGTTCGCGGCAGAAGTGGAGGCGCAGGTATGAAAGCGGCAACCTGGCATGTTCTCGGAGCGGTGCTGGGCGTCGCGGCCGGCGCCGCGGCCATCGCCATGGGGTTCTACGTCCACGGTGTCGCCGGGTACCGTCTGGGGCCGGCCTGGCACATGGGCGCGGTCGTGAGCGGGCCGCGCCTGCTCGTCGCCATGGGCGTCGTCATGATCGTCGGCGGTCTGCTCACGCTGCGCTTCGCCGTGCTCGGCGGCATCCTCACGGCCGCGCCGCTGGTGGTCGGCCTCGTCTTCTCGTTCGATCACGCCGACCACCGCATGGCGAACCTGCACGTCTGGGCGGCCGCGGTCGTGCTCGGCCTGCTGTCGAGCATGTGCGCCGGCCTCGCGCTGCAGAACGAGATCGTGCCCATCGGTGCCGCGCCGTCCGCCCCGCCCCAGGTCCCGCCGGCGCCCCTCGGGACGCCCGTCGTCGGCGTGGGGGTGGCGCCTCCGGAGTGAACCTCCGCGGGGAACCTTCGCGGGGCAGTCCGGCCGGCTTTGACGCTCGAGGGCGGGGAGGCGCGTAGCGCCTCCCCGCCCTCTGCTTGTGTCAGGTCGCCGGCCGGGTGCTACTGGGTTCAGGCCTCGAGCAGGATCGTCACCGGCCCGTCGTTGACGAGCGTCACCTGCATGTGGGCGCCGAACACGCCGGTCACGACCGGTACGCCGGCGGCTCGCGCCGCGGCGACGAAGGCCTCGAACAGCTCCTCGCCCTGAGCCGGCGGGGCGGCGTCGGTCAAACTCGGCCGGTTGCCGCGGCGCGTGTTCGCGTAGAGCGTGAACTGGGGCACGGCCAGCAGCTCGCCGCCCGTGTCGGCCAGTGAGCGGTTCATCAGTCCGCGAGCGTCGCCGAAGACGCGCAGCCTGACGAGCTTGGCGGCGAGTCCGGCCGCCGTCTCGGCCGTGTCGGAATGGGTCACGCCGACGAACGCGAGGAGGCCCGGCCCGGTGGCCGCCACCTCGCGACTTTCGACGGTCACGCTGGCCCGCTCGACTCGCTGCAGGAACACGCGCATGAAGCCGATTCTACGGCTGTCCGCCTCGCCCGGCCAGCCCGTCAGGGCCGCCGCTGCGAGAAACTTCCTGCTAATCGGCAGAAGCCGCCTCACCCGGCCGGGTAGACTCCCTGACGGAGCCGCCATCGTTTGACAAGGCCGACGATGGGGCCATACCATAACCACCCCGGAGGATTAGCACTCTCACCCTGAGAGTGCCAGAATCGCGAGAGAGAAGGAGGGCTGCTGCATGAAGCTGAAGCCGCTCGAAGACCGCGTCGTCATCAAGGCCGTCGTGGGTGAAGAGAAGACGGCCAGCGGCATCGTGCTTCCCGACACCGCCAAAGAGAAGCCGATGCTCGGCGAGATCGTGGCCGTCGGAGAAGGCAAGTGGGACGAGGGTGGCAAGCACCGCATCCCCGTCGACGTCGCGGTAGGCGACAAGGTCATCTACGGTAAGTACTCGGGCACCGAGTACAAAACAGGCGACGGCGAAGAGCTCCTCATCCTGCGGGTGAGCGAGATCCTCGCCAAAGTCGAATAGCGAAAGGAGGCTGAGACAACGTGGCTAAGGAACTGAAGTACAAAGACGAAGCTCGACGCGCTCTGGAACGCGGCGTCAACGCTCTCGCCGACGCAGTCAAGATCACGCTCGGCCCCAAGGGCCGCTACGTAGTGCTCGACAAGAAGTTCGGTTCACCGACGATCACCAACGACGGTGTGACCATCGCCCGTGAGATCGAGCTCGAGGACGTCTTCGAAAACCAGGGCGCC
>PMKK01000323.1 GCA_003157715.1 Actinomycetota bacterium | reverse complement strand
GGGCGGCCGCACCGCCGTGTTGCCGCTGCTCGGGCGCCGCCTGCCGGTGATCGCCGACGAGCGCGGCGACCCCTAATTCGGCACCGGCGCCCTCAAGATCACTCCAGCCCACGATCTCACCGACTTCGACATCGGTCACGACCACGAGCTGCCGACCATCCAGGTCATCGGGCCCGATGGCCGCATCACGGCCGAGGGCGGGCCCTACGCCGGGCTCACGACCGACGAGGCCCGCGAACGCGTCACGGCCGATCTGCGGGCGGCCGGCGTGCTCGAGAAGGTCGAGGACTACGCCCACAGCGTGGCGACCTGCCAGCGCTGCCACACCCACATCGAGCCGCTCATCTCCCTGCAGTGGTTCATGCGCATGGACGAGCTCAAAGCGCCGGCCACCGAGGCGGTGCGCGACGGCCGCGTGCGCTTCGTGCCCGANNTCGCGGCAGCTCTGGTGGGGCCACCAGCTGCCGGTCTGGTACTGCGAGGCCGAGGGCTGCGCCGAGACGATCGTCGCCGAGCAGGAGCCGCAAAGCTGCCCGCGCTGCGGCGGCACGGCCCTGCGCCGCGAGACCGACGTGCTCGACACCTGGTTCAGCTCGGCGCTCTGGCCCTTCGCTACCTGGGGCTGGCCCGACAAGACGGCCGACCTCGAGTACTTCTACCCGACCAACGTCCTCTCCACGGCGCGCGAGATCATCTTTCTGTGGGTCGCTCGCATGGTGATGATGGGTCTCGAGTTCGCCGGCGACGTGCCCTTCCGCGAGGTCTACATCCACTCGGTGATCCAGGCCGCCGACGGCCGCCGCATGAGCAAGTCGCTGGGCACCGGTATCGATCCCCTCGAGATGATCGACGCCTACGGCGCCGACGCCACCCGATTCGGACTGCTGCTCATGTCGAGCAGCCAGGACGTGCGCTTCTCCGAAGAGAAGATCGCCATGGGCCGCAACTTCGCCAACAAGCTCTGGAACGCGGGACGGCTGGTGCTGCTGGCCGCCGACGGCGCGCGGCCGGCGCGCTCCGACGCCGAGCTCGTCGACCGCTGGATCACGAGCCGTCTGGCGCGCGCCACGGCGAAGGTGCGTGAAGCCCTGGCCGCCTGCAACTTCTCCGAGGCCGTCGACGAGCTCTACCACTTCGTCTGGGACGAGGTCTGCGACTGGTATCTCGAGCTGGTCAAATCACGTTTGTACAGCGACGACGCCCAGGCTCGCGCCGCGGCCGCCGGCCACGCCCTGTTCGTGCTCGACGCCGTGGTGCGGCTGGCGCATCCGTTCCTGCCCTTCGTGACCGAGGAGATCGCCTCGCACTACGGCGCGGCGCCGCTGCTCGAGCGCGCCTGGGCGCTCGCCGGACCCGACGATCTGGCGCCCGACGACGAAGCGGCGTTGGCTCAGGTGCAGACCGCCATCCAGGCGCTGCGCGTCTATCGCGCCGACAAGCGCATAGCGCCGTCCCAGATCCTCGCGGCGGCCTTCGTGGCAGACGCCGGTGCCGCTGAGACGGCGCGCCTGTACGGCTCCTTCAGCGAGGCGTTTCGCACCCTGGCGCGCATGGACGTGAACGCGGCCGCCTCGGGCGGCGGCGACGAGACCGTGGTGCTCGTGCCGGGCGGTCGATTCGCGGTCGCCGCCCCGACCGTCGACCGCGCTGAAGAGCTGTCGCGGCTGCGCGCCCAGCTCGACAAGCTCGAGGCCGAGGTGGGTCGCTCAGAGGCGAAGCTCGCCAAAGCCGGATTCGTGGCGCAGGCGCCGCCGGCCGTGGTCGACAAGGAACGGGCCAAGCTGGCCGGGTACCTGGCCGACCGCGACGAGCTTCTCGCCCGCGTGCGCAGCCTCTCCTGAGGCGCTGAGGCGCCGTCCGTGAAGATCCGCGAGCCGCGGTCAGGCGACTGGCAGGAGTATCTCCGCTCGCTGGAAGTCTTTGGCATGCGCCCCGGGCTCGAGCGCGTGGCCGCCCTGCTCGACCGTCTCGGTCACCCCGAGCGCTCGTTTCGGGCGATCCACGTGGTCGGCACCAACGGCAAGTCGTCGACCACGCGCTATGCGGCCGCCGTGCTCACCGCCGGCGGCCTGCGCGGCGGCGCCTACCTGTCGCCTCACATCACGGGCTTCGAGGAGCGCGTGCTGGTCGACGGGGCGCCGGTGGCGCCGGACGCCCTCGGGCACGCCGTCGAGCTCGTTGCCGCCGAGAGCCGCGCGCTGCCCGCTGAGCTCGGCCCGGTCACGCAGTTCGAGGTGCTCACCGTGGCCGCCTTCGCGGCGCTGCGCGCCGCGGGGGTCGAGGCGGCCGCCATCGAAGCCGGGCTGGGCGGCCGCCTCGACGCCACCAACGTGCTGGCGGCCCCGGTCGTCGTGCTGACCACGATCGGTCTCGAACACACCGAGGTCCTGGGCGCTACTCGCGAGCTGATCTTCGCCGAGAAGGCCGCCGTCATCGCGCCCGGCGCCGACGTCGTGTTCGGTCCCCTCGAGGGGCTGGAGGCGGCGGCCGAGGACGTCTGCGCGCGCCTCGGGGCGCGCGCCCATTTTCTCGGCCGCGACGTGCTGCTCGCCGGCCGGCCCGAGTGCTTCTCGGTCGCCCTCGACGGCGAGCGCTTCGACGATCTCACGGTGCCGACTCCGGCGCCCTATCAGACGGTCAACGCCGGCCTCGCCGTCGCCGCGTGCCGCCTGCTGACCGGTGCGCTCGCCCCCGCGGCGGTGCGCCGCGCCCTGGCGGCCACCGCGGTGCCCGGTCGCTTGCAGATCGCCGGCCGCGAGCCGCTCCTGGTAGCCGACGGCGCGCACAATCCGCACGGGCTCGCGGCACTCGTTGAGGCACTTGCCGTGCTCGCCCGCCCGGCGCCCCGGGTGGGGGTCTTCGCCATCATGGCCGACAAGGCCGTCGACGAGATGCTGGGCCTGCTCCTGCCGCTGGTCGACACCGTGGTCTGTACCCAGGCCAGCGAGTCACGCAGCCTCACGGCGGGTTCCCTTGCCCGTCGCGTCGAGGCGCTTGGGTCCGACGCTGTCTACGAGGAGCCCCAGCCCGAAGCCGCGGTCGCCCTCGCCCGGCGGCTGGCCGGCCGCGAGGGGTCGGTGCTGGTCGCCGGCTCGCTCTATCTGCTCAGCGATCTCGCCGGTCTGCTCGGCGACGCCGGGGCGCGCGGCGACGGCGCGGCGCACGGCGACGGCGCGGCGGAGGAGAGTCGGGCAGGCGAAGGGACCGGGGCGCGCGGCGACGGCGGCCCGGGGGGCGGTGGAGTATACTAGCGCGCGATTTGGCAACCTCAGGGAGGCGCCGACTATGGCCCGAGGCTCATCTAGCCTTATCGTACGACTGCTCCTCTGGCTGCTGTTCCTGGTGGCCGCGGCCGTCGTTGCCTTCTTTGTCGGGTATCTGATCGGTCCGTACTTCGTCACCCACGTGCTGTAGGGGCGGGGGCTTCTTCGGCATGGACGCTCTTGTCGGCACGGAAGCTCTTGTCAGGTATGATGGCCGCACCGGTACGCCGGCCGACCGGGTCTTTTGGGCCGTCACGAACCGCGGAGCGTCAATCCGGCCGCCCCGGGCGCAGCGCAGGGGCCAAGCGACCGTCGCAGCCGAGCGCCGCACGGCGGCTCGTCCGTGGCAGAAGGAGAGCACGTGGTAGACCGTCTGCTTCTCGGTGCTTCCGACTCGACCGACCCCTTCGGGTCGATCAAGAGCTTCTTCAAATCGTCGACGTGGCACTTCGCCGTGCTCATGTTCTGGTTTTTCCTCGTGGTCGTCTGGCTGGCTTGCGCCTACTGGGTCTACAAGGACGCCCGGCGCCGCATCGACGATCGCGTGGTGATCATCGTCGCCGTGCTCACTGGTCTCGTGTTCGGGCCGTTCGGGCTCTTCGTGTATGCCATCCTGCGTCCGCCCGAGTACCTCGACGACACCCGCGAGCGCGAACTCGAGCTGCGCATGCTCGAACAGCGCCTCGAAGGCGATGCGCGCTGTCCCTTCTGCAAGACGGCGGTCAAAGACGACTACCTCGTGTGCCCGCACTGCATGCGGCGCCTGCGCGAGGTGTGCTCGAGCTGCCGGCGTCCGGTCGAACCCGACTGGCGCATCTGCCCGTACTGCGAGAAGCAGATCCCGCAAACGCAGGCGCCGACGCAGACCTTCGGGCTCGAAGTCAGGTAGGTGCGACGGAGCCGGCGCGGCCGCCAGGCCGCGCCGGCTCCGTCGCACTCGGTACGGGCGGCGGCCCGCCGAACGGCACCTCCGCCGTCCGCGCCGAAGCGAGGGCCGGGTTCACGCCTGGCCGCCGACACACGGAAAGGACCCAACTCGTGGAGCAGACGTTCATCATGGTCAAACCCGACGGCGTACGGCTGTGCCTCGTCGGCGAAGTCGTCGGGCGCTTCGAGCGGCGCGGCTTCACTCTGCGCGGCCTTAAGGCCCTGCGCATCGACCGGTCCCTCGCCGAGCGCCACTACGCCGAGCACGTCGGCAAGCCGTTCTTCGAGTCGCTCGTCTCGTTCATCACCTCGGGACCGGTCGTGGCGATGGTCTGGGAGGGACGCGACGCGATCGCCGTGGGGCGCGCCATGCTGGGCGTGACCGACGCCGGACAGGCGGCGCCGGGCACCATCCGCGGCGACTTCTCGCTGTCCAAGGAACAGAACATCGTGCACGGCTCCGACGGCCCGGAGAGCGCGGCCCGCGAGATCAAGCTGTTCTTTGGTGAGGACGGGCTCGTCTAGCGGCGCCGCGCCGTCGTGGTCGGCGCCGTTCGTCGTGCTGGCCTCGCGCTCGCCGCAGCGCGAGGCCATTCTGCGCCAGCTCCGGCTCTCCTTTCGGGTGGTGCCCAGCCGTCATCACGAGACGACGGTGCCGGGCGACCCTGTGGCCACGGTCGTCGCCAACGCTGCCGGCAAGGCCCGCGAGGTGGCCAGGCGCGAGTCCGCCGGCCTCGCGCCTGCGGACGCCGGCCTCGCGTCTGCCCGTCTCGCGTTCGAGCCGGGTCAGTTCGTCCTGGGCGTCGACACGGTCGTCGTGCTCGATGACCGTGTGCTGGGCAAGCCGGCCGACGCCGCCGAGGCGGCCGCTTATCTCGGCGCTCTCGCGGGCCGCCGCCATGACGTCGTGAGCGGCCTCTGCCTGCTCGATGCGGACGGCGCGGCCTGGAGCGCGCAGGCCCGCACCACCGTGACCTTCCGGGCGCTCTCGCGCGCGGCCGTCGCCGGCTACGTGTCGACGGGGGAGTGGCGCGAGCGTGCCGGCGCCTATGCCATCCAGGGCGTCGGCTCGGCACTCGTGACCGCGGTCGACGGTGACTACTGGAATGTGGTCGGCCTGCCGGTGGCGCTCGCTCTCGACGGCCTGGCGCACTTCGGCGTGGCGCCGTTCTCGTGGCTCGCGGCTCCGGCGGCCCAGCCGTGACCTGAACGTTTTTCCGCGCTTTTCCTGCCCGACCGGATTGGCCCCACAGAGGCTCGGCGTGTACTATGAACGACTGAACCGGATCGAAAGGAGCAGGTCATCGGTTTCTTCGACTTCCTCACTGGCTTCGGCGCGCGCGACGTCGCCATCGACCTCGGCACCGCCAACACCCTCGTCTATGTTCGCGGCCGCGGCATCGTGCTCTCCGAGCCGTCCGTCGTCGCTATCGACCACCGTTCGGGCGAAGTCCATGCCGTGGGCGCCGAGGCCAAGCGCATGCTGGGCCGCACACCCGGTTCCATCAGCGCCATCCGGCCGCTCAAGGACGGCGTGATCGC
>PMKK01000180.1 GCA_003157715.1 Actinomycetota bacterium | reverse complement strand
TGGGCGCGCCGCGGCTACGCCTGCCTGATCCAGGACGTGCGCGGCCGCTGGTCTTCGGGCGGCGTCTTTGAGCCGTTCGTGCACGAGAGCGAAGATGGCTGGGATACGCTGGAGTGGGTGGCCGGCCAGCCGTGGTGCGACGGCGCCATCGGCATGACCGGCGAGTCCTACTACGGCTACACGCAATGGGCGGTCGCCCATCTTGGCCACCCGAATCTGCGCTGCATCGCGCCCGGCGACACGTCCGCGGACATCTACTTCTCGTGGGTGTACGTCAACAATGCCTTCTGCCAGCAGACGATGGGCATCTGGGCGTATGAGATCAACGGGCCTCGCGACGTGAACGAGTACCGCTTCGATCCCTGGCATCTGCCCCTCGAATCCACGGCGCGGGCAGCCGGCACGCCGAGCCGTACCTACAGCGAGTGGATCTCTCATCCCCGGCGCGAGCCGTACTGGGACGCGATCAACGTCTGTCGGCACTACGGCGAAGTCACGCTGCCGACGTTGCACTGGGGCGGCTGGTACGACGTCTTTCTGAACGGCACCATCGCCGGCTGGCTGGGCACGAGAGCCGCCGCGCCGGACGAGGCCGCGAAGCGCAACCAGTACCTGATGATCTCGCCGACAGACCATGAGCTCACCCCGGACTTCAGGGGTCGCATCGGCCGCCTCGAGCTCAAGGGCAACGGCTTTACGCACGACCGCGTCTGCCGCTTCATGGACCACTGGCTGCGTGGCGAGGACAACGGCGTCGCCACCGAACCGCGCGTGCGTGTCTACGTCATGGGAGCCGACCGCTGGCGCGAGGCCGATGAATGGCCGCTGCCGGGTGTCGAGCTCACTGATTACTTCCTGCATAGCGACGGACACGCCGCCGAGCGCAACGACGGCGTGCTCGACCTGGTGCCGCCGGTCGCCGACGAGGCGAGCGACGTCTATGTCTACGATCCCGAGGACCCGGTCACGTTCTGGCTGGGCAAGAACCTGTGGGAGGCGGCCGGCGAGCTCGAGGACCGCGCGGCCGTGGAGACGAGGCCGGATGTGCTCGTCTACTCAACCGCGCCGCTCGGCGATGATCTGGAGGTCACCGGGCCGGTGGCCGCGACGCTCTACGCCGCCTCGTCGTGTCGCGACACCGACTTCACGGTGACCCTTGTCGACGTCCATCCCGACGGCTACGTCCACCACGTGCAGGAGGGCATCGTGCGCGCCCGCTATCGCGACTCGGACCGCTCCGAGACGCTGCTCGAGCCCGGCCGCGTGTACGAGCTCAGGGTCGACCTGTGGGCCACCGGCTACCTCTTCCGCAACGGGCACCGCCTGCGCATCGAGGTCTCGAGCAGCAACTTCGATCGCTACGATCGCAATCTCAACACCGGCGGACCGTTCGGCGCCGAGGCGCGGGGAGTGAAGGCGACGCAGACGATCTGCCACTCGGCCGGCCAGCCATCGCACATCACGCTGCCGATCATGAGGTGACACGGCGCCGGGTGACACGGCGCCGGGTGACATGGCGCCGGGCGACACGGCGCCGACCGTTCTCTCCGGCCGGCATGGCCTGGCCAAAGGACGCAGGTCCGGCGGGGCACTCCGCGGCGAGGAGTGTTGACACCGGCGCCGGCTTACTGAATAGTTGCCCCTCGATGTCTTCGCCGACCTACAAGCCGCGCCACCACCACCACCATCATCACCACGTGGCCCACGTGTCGGCGGAGCTTCGCACTTAGACCAGCAATCCTTTTCAAGGTCAAGCCCGCTGACGCCACAAGCTGAAGCGGGCTTTTTTTCTGCCCAGATACAGGCGAAAGGGACACGTGGCCATGATCGACCTCGACTTCGACAAGCTCGGCGGCCTGGTGCCGGCCGTCCTTCAAGACGCAGACAGCGACGCCGTCCTGATGGTGGGGTTCATGAATCGCGAGGCCCTTGCCGTGACCCTCGAGACCGGTCGCGCGACCTTCTTCAGCCGGACCCGCAAGCAGCTCTGGACGAAAGGAGAGAGCTCCGGCAACGTGGCCGTCGTCGCCTCGCTTGCCACCGACTGCGACCGTGACACCCTGCTGGTAAGGGTGCGGGTGCGTGGTGACGGTCACATCTGCCACAAGGGCACCGCCTCCTGTTTTGCCCAGACGCTCGACCTGCCGGCCGCCGGCGGACGGCAGGACTCGCGATGAAGATCCGACTTGGCATCCCGACCGGAAGTCTCCTGGAGTCGACCGTGCAGCTGCTTGCCTGCGCCGGCCTGGACGTCTACAGAAGCGCGCGCTCGTATGTGGCCACCACGAGTGACGCTGAGATCGAGTGCCTGCTCATCCGCGCCCAGGAGATGGCTCGCTACGTTTCCCACGGCGTGCTCGACGCCGGCCTCACCGGACTCGACTGGGTCCTCGAGAGCGGGCTGGAGGTAACGACTGTCGGCGAGCTTGCCTACGCCAAGCAGAGCCGCGGCAAGGTGCGCTGGGTCCTGGCCGCTCCCGAAGACTCGCCCTACCGCTGCCCCGGCGATCTCGCGGGCTGCACCGTGGCCACGGAGCTCGTGGGTGTCACGCGGCGCTACTTCGACAAGCTGGCCGTGCCTGTCGAAGTGGAGTTCTCGTGGGGCGCGACCGAGGTCAAGCCGCCGGCGCTGGCCGACGCCATCGTGGAGGCTACCGAGACCGGAAGCTCGCTGCGCGCCAACCGTCTGCGCGTGCTCGACACCGTGCTGGAGTCCACCACTCAGCTCATCGCGAACCCGGCTTCCTGGGACGACGCCGGCCGGCGCGCCAAGATCCGGGACCTCGCCCTGATGCTCGATGGCGCCCTCGCGGCCCGCGGCCGGGTCGGCCTCATGTTGAACGTGCGCCGCGACGACCTCGATGGGGTGCTGGCCGTGCTGCCCGCCCTGCACAAGCCCACCATCGCGGCTCTCAGTGACGCCGTCTGGGTGGCGCTCAACACCGTGATCGAAGAAGCCACGGCCTGGAAGGTCATCCCGCAGCTCAAGGCGGCGCACGCCGAGGGCATCGTCGAGTACCCCCTCAGCAAGGTGGTGGCCTGATGCGCGCCGGCCGAGCGCGCGAGGCGTGCGAGGCGGGGGTGGCGCGTGACCCGCGCGAGGTCGGCACCACGGGCGCTGACCTTCGGGCCGAAAGCCCCGGACCCGCCGCCGGCACGCTCGTCGCCAGGGCGGCCGTCTACGACGTGCAGCCGTACCGCCCGCCTCTCGGCGGACGCGGCGGCCTGCGCTGCGACTTCAACGAGAACACGCAGGGCGCCTCTCCGCGGGTCCTGCGGGCGCTTCGTGAGCTCGACCCGGACTGCCTTTCCCGCTATCCGCAGCGCGGGCCGGCCGAGCAGCGGCTCGCTCAGTTCCTGAGCCTGCGGCCCGAGGAGGTCCTGCTGACCAACGGCGCCGATGAAGCCATCCACCTGCTCTGCCAGACGTACCTGGAGGCCGGCAGCGAAGCGCTCATCGTCACTCCCACCTTCGCGATGTACGAGCAAGCGGCGCGCTGCCGCGGCGCCGGCGTGGTCTCGGTCGCGGCGCTCGAGGGGTTCGCCTTTCCGGCCGAGCGCCTGCTTGCCGCCGTCACGCCGCGGACACGCCTCGTCGCGATCGCCAATCCCAACAATCCGACCGGAGCCCTCGCCGGCGCCGGCGATCTGCTGGCCGTCGTGCGGGCCGCGCCACAGGCCGCCGTCCTGGTCGACGAGGCCTACTGGGAGTTCTGCGGCCGTACCGTCGTCGGCGAGGTCGGCACGGCGGCCAACCTGTTCGTGGCACGCACGTTCTCAAAGGCATATGGACTGGCGGGCCTGCGGCTGGGCGCCCTGCTCGGCTGCGAGCAGCAGCTGAGCCTGGTGCGCCGGGTCGCGTCGCCCTACAACGTCAACGCCGTGGCGCTGGCCTGCCTGCCGCCGGCACTCGAAGACGACGGCTACCTGCGGCGCTACGTCGCCGCCGTGCGGCGCGGAAGGGCGCTCCTGCAGGAGGCGTTCAGCGCCCACGGCGTCCGCTGCTGGCCGAGCCAGGCCAACTTCGTCCTGGCTCACCTGGGGCCGGCTGCTCGCGCCTTCGTCGCCGCCATGGCCCGCCGCGGCGTTCTCGTGCGCGACCGCTCCGACGATCCGGGCTGCCCCGGCTGCGTGCGCATCACCGTCGGCACGGCCCGGCAGATGAGGGTGGTGCTGGCCGCCCTCGGGGAGAGCTTGCGCGAGGTCGGCGTCAGCGCGGAGCCGTCGTCATGAGGTCGGCGCGGATCGAGCGGCACACCGCGGAGACGCGCATTGCGTTGACGATCGCCCTCGACGGCCGCGGCTGCTACCGGGTGTCCACCGGCATCCGCTTCTTCGACCATATGCTCGAGCTTATCGCCCGGCACGGCGGGTTCGACCTCGAGCTCCAGGCCGCGGGCGATCTCGACGTCGACCAGCACCACACAGTCGAAGACGTCGGCATCGCCCTGGGCGAAGCCTTCGACCAGGCCCTCGGCGACAGAGGGGGTATCGCGCGGGCGGGCAGCTTCCTGATGCCCATGGACGAGGCTCTGTGCCTGGCTGCGGTGGACTTCGGCGGCCGCGGCGCGGCGGTCGTGGAGACCAAGGTCCGGGCGGCGCTGGTGGGCGATCTGCAAAGCGCCCTGGTGACCGACTTCTTCGAGGGCTTTGCCCGCGGCTCGCGGGCCAACGTCCACGTGCGCGTGCTGTACGGTCGTTCCGGCCACCACAAGATCGAGGCGCTGTTCAAGGCGTTCGCCCGAGCCACGGGCGCCGCCTGCCGCCGCGAACCGCGTCTGGAAGGCGTCGTGCCGAGCACGAAGGGGCTGCTGTGATCGCCGTCGTCGACTACGGCGCCGGCAACGTCACCTCGGTGAAGCGGGCTCTGGAGCATCTCGGCCGCGAGTGCGTCGTGACCTCCGACGCCGACCTGGTCGAGGGTGCCGAGCGCGTCATCGTGCCGGGCGTGGGCCACTTCGGTGCGACCGCGGCATTCTCGTCCACTGCTCTGGGAGCGGCGCTCGAGCGTCAGGTCGCGCGCGGCACCTGCGTGCTCGGCGTCTGTCTGGGCATGCAGTGGCTCTTCGAGTCTTCAGACGAGGCCCCCGGACAGGCCGGGCTCGGTGCCTTTGCCGGCCGCTGCCGGTCGTTTCCCGCCACCGTGAAGTCTCCCCACGTGGGCTGGGACCAGCTCGAGATCGGCGCCACGAGCCGTCTGCTGCGCGGCCTTTCGTCGGGCGTCTTCGCCTACTTCAGCCACAGTTACCGCGCCCCCGTCGTGGCCGAGACCGTCGCCAGTTGTGGCTACGGCGCGCCTCATTCGGCGGCCGTCGAACGCGACAACCTCTTCGGCGTGCAGTTTCACCCGGAGAAGTCCGGCGAGACCGGTCTCGCCGTCCTGCGCAACTTCTGCACATGCTGAGCAAGCGCATCATCGCCTGTCTCGACGTCCGGGCCGGACGAGTCGTCAAGGGTGTCTCCTTTTGCGACTTGCGCGATGCGGGTGACCCGGTCGAGCTCGCCGTGCGCCACAGCGCGGCCGGCGCCGACGAGATCGTCCTGCTCGACATCTCGGCGACCCGCCAAAGGCAGCAGATCTGCCTGGACGTCATCACGCGGGCCGGGCGTGAGCTGTTCATTCCCTTCACCGTGGGCGGGGGTATCGGCTCACTGGCGCAGGCCGCCGCGGTGATCGAGGCGGGTGCCGACAAGATCGCGGTGAACTCGGCGGCCTTTGCCCGCCCGCGACTGATCGAGGAGATCGCGTCGCGCTTCGGCTCGCAGGCCGTCGTGGTCGCCGTCGACGCGAAGCGCCGCCGCGGCGACGGCGGGTGGGACGTCTGGCTGGCCGGCGGCACGCAGCCGACGGGCAGGGACGCGCTGGCCTGGGCCGTGGAGGCGCAGGAGCGCGGCGCCGGCGAGATCCTGCTGACGTCCATGGACCGCGACGGACACAAGACGGGCTTCGACTGCCTTCTCACGGCTCGCGTGTCGGCCGCGCTGCGCATACCCGTCATCGCCTCCGGCGGTGCCGGAGGAGCCGAGCACTTCGCCGAGGTGTTTCGTGAGGGGCGCGCCGACGCCGCCCTGGCCGCGTCGATCTTCCACTACGGACTCGACTCGATCGCCGACCTCAAGCGAGCTCTGGCGGCGCGGGGGATCCCGGTGAGACCGCCATGCTGATACCGGCCATCGACCTGATGGGCGGCAAGGTCGTGCAGCTCGTTCACGGCAGAGACAAGGCCCTCGAGTTCGACGATGTCGATGTCTGGGTGGAGCGCTTCGCCGGCTACCCGCTGGTCCAGCTCATCGACCTCGATGCCGCCCTGAGAAGCGGTGGCAATCAGGCGCTCGTGGCCCGTGTCGCGCGGCGACTGCCTTGTCAGGTGGGCGGCGGGATCCACTCGATCGCTGCTGCCGCGGCCACGCTGGAGGCGGGGGCCGAGAGGGTGATCGTGGGCTCCGCGCTCGTGCGGCAGGGAGAGGCCGACACCGGCTTCGCCCGCCGCCTTGCCGCGGCGGTCGGCCGCGCGCGCCTCGTGTTCGCGGTCGATTCCAGCGAGGGCTGGGTCGCCATCGGCGGCTGGCGGCGCCGCACGGCGCTTACCCCGCTGGACATGGTGCGGACGCTGGAGCCCTGGTGCGAGGCTTTCCTGTACACACACATCGACACGGAAGGCCTCATGCAGGGCATCCCCTGGGAGGTGGTGCACGGGCTGCGCCGTGCCACGACGCGCCGGCTGTTCGCGGCCGGGGGGATCGCGAGCGATGGGGAAGTGGCGGCCCTCGATGCGATCGGCGTAGACGCCGTCGTGGGCATGGCCGTCTACACCGGCGCGGTGGAGGGGTGAGCCCGACGTGGCGGCGACGCCCGTAGCGATCGGTGATTACCACGTGCACTCGCGCTTCTCCGACGGGCACGACGGGCTTGCCGCCTGCGTCGAGCGAGCCCTGCAGCTCGGGTTGCCTGAGCTGGGCTTCGGCGATCACCTCACTCCCGCCGGTGGGCCGGATCAAGGCGGCGGCCTCGACCGGCGGCACCTGGACGACTACGTCATGGCGGTGCGCGCGGTCGCCGCCGCCTATCCCGAGCTGAGGGTGCTCGCCGGTGTCGAGGTCGACTACCTGCCCGAGGCCGCGGAGGAGACGCTGGCGCTGCTGGCCTCGTGTCCGTTCGACTACGTTCTCTGTTCGGTCCACTTCGTCGACGGCTTCAGCATCGATGAAGCCCGCTTTGTGACGGCCGCCGGCTGGCGCGACGTGGACCGCGTTTGGCGGCGCTACTACGAGACCCTGACCGAGGCGGCGCGGACCGGCGCCTTCGATGTCGCGGCCCACCTCGATCTGCCCAAGAAGTGGGGCTTTCTTGCCTCGGAGGATCTCGGCGAGCTCGAGGACCGGCTGCTCCGGGCGATCTCCGCGGCCGGCATGGCGGTCGAGATCAACACCTCGGGGCTCGACCGGCATCCCGTGGCCGAGATGTACCCCGCCGAGGATCTGCTGCGCCGCGCGCGACAGGCGGGTATCGCCGTCACCTTCGGTTCCGATGCGCACAGCGCCGCCGAGGTCGGTTCGCACTTTGCCCAGGCTCTCGAACTGGCCGGGGCGGCCGGCCATGAGTCCTGGCTGCGACTCTCGGACGGCAGGCAGCTCCAGCTGCCATGACGACACGGGCGTCGGCTCGGCGCCGGCTGGCCGCGGGAACGATTGCCGGTACGCACGCCGCTTAGTAAGGTCTCGAGGCAGGGACGGAAGTGTGCCGACAAAGGGAGACGGCGTGAACAAGCGCAGAACACTCATGGTCCTTCTCATCATCGCCGGTGTGGCGCTCATCGCGCTGGGGGTCTACTACTGGGTGACACCCGCCGGCTCGCTGCCCGGCTTCTTTCCCGGACATCTCGCCGGCTCTGCCCACAAGCACATAAAGCACGGTGTGGCGGCACTGATCGTCGCCATCGTGTGCTTTCTGGGGGCCTGGATGCTGACCGGCAAGGAGTGATCGCTGGGGAACGCCCGCGGCAGCGCTCTCTGGGCGACGCCAGCGGCAGCGCTCTTCGAACGACACCGGCTTGCGCGCGAGTCGCCGGTGGCGAGTAAGTCATGTTTGTTGACAGGTTAACTTGACAATAGCCGGACGGGCCTCTAGGTTGCGGGGATGAAGCGTGGGTCCGAGCTGGAGTCGACAGTCGAGGAGCGGGTCGTCGAGGCGATCCGTGGCGGATGCGACGAACTTGTCGGTATCGCCTCCGATCTCATCGCCTTCGACACCACGGCCCGAATGCCCGGGGAGCCGGCGCGCGACGAACGCAGGCTGCAGGAGTACCTGCGCGACCACCTTCTCGCGCTGGGCGGCGACGCCGATCTCTGGGAGCCGGAGCCGGTCCCGCGCGGCCATCCCATTCTGCCGGCCGGCCTCGACTTCGCGGGCCGGCCTCAGCTGTCGGTTCGTCTGGCCGGCTATGGCGGAGGCCGGAGTCTTCTCTTGAACGGTCATATCGACGCGGTCTCGGCGGACCCGGTGGACTGCTGGACGAGCGATCCGTTCAAGGCCGCGGTTCGAGACGGCCGGCTCCACGGTCGTGGAAGCGCCGACATGAAGGGCGGCATCGCGGACGCGCTGTTTGCCCTGATCACGCTGAGGCGGCTCGGCGTTCGGCTCGCGGGCGACATCGTCTTCTGCACCGACACCGACGAGGAGTCGAGCGGCGCCGGCGCCTACGCGTGCGTCGACCACGGCGTCAAGGCCGACGCCGGGCTCTGCGCGGAGCCCACCGGATTCGATGCCTGGGTCGCTTGTCGCGGTGTGGTCGACGCCACCGTGACCGTCCCAGGCCAAGCTGCTCACGCCGAGGTGCCGCAGCCTCACTGGCGCGACGGCGGAGGAGTCAGCGCCATCGACAAGCTGTCCGTCGTGCTGCAGGCGCTGCGCGACCTCCGCGACGACTGGCAGCGCCGCGACGATCACGCCCATCCCCTGCTCAGCCCGGGCGACATCGTGCCGACCGTGGTGCGCGGAGGCGAGTGGGTGGTGACGTATCCCTCCTCCTGCGCGCTCACGTTCGATCTGCAGTTCCTGCCGGCTCACGTGGACGGCAAGGATACGGGGAGGGCGGTGTTCCGCGAGGTCGAGGAGCGGGTGAACGCCGCGGTGGCGTCTGATCCATGGCTGGCCGAACACCCGTTGCGGTGGGACTGGCCCTGCCACGTGGTGCCGGCGGAGGTGCCGGCCGATCATCCGATCGTCGTGACCGCCCTCGAGGCCGCGGCCGCGGTGGGACGCGTCGGCGGGGCGAGTGGCATGGACTCCTGGCACGACGCGGCGGCGTTCATTCATCCCGGAGGCACGCCCACGATCTCGTTCGGACCGGGCGGCTTCTCCGTCGCCCATGCGATCGACGAATACGTGCCCGTGCTCGATCTCGTCGACCACGCGGCCGCGGTCGCCCTGGCGGCCATGCGCTGGTGCGGGGTCGCGGGGCGCTCAGGCTGAGGCCGTCAGGGACCCGAGGCGCGCCCGGCTCTCCGCGGCCGTCGAGGCCAGCTTAGGAGCGTCCTCGAGCAGCCGGGCGGTGTAGTCGTCGGCCGGTCGCGAGAGCACCTGGTCCACGTCTCCATGCTCGACGACGCGTCCCTCATGCAGGACCACGACTTCCTGCGCGATGCTGCGCACGAGAGCGAGGTTGTGGGTGATGAAGAGCAGGGTGAGCCCGCGCTCCTGCTGCAGGCGGCGAAGCAGTTCGACGATGGCCGCCTGAACGGACACGTCGAGCGCCGAGGTGACCTCGTCGCAGACGATCAGCGATGGTTCCACGACCAGGGCGCGGGCGATGGCGACGCGCTGGCGCTCGCCGCCGCTCAGTTGATCGGGATAGCGGTCGAGAAAGTCGCCGCTGAGGGAGGCGGCCTCGAGTGTGGCGACGACGCGCTCCGTGCGCTCGCGGGGGGAGAGCTTGAAGAAGTGCGCGAGCGGCTGTTCGACGATCTGTCCGATGCTCTTGCGCGGATTGAGCGATGCGTAGGGGCTTTGGAAGATGTACTGCACGGCGCGCAACGTAGCGAGAGCGCGGCGCTTCGCTACCCGCTCAAGCGCGAGACCGTCGAGCGTGGCGCGGCCCGACCACGCGCCGTGCAGGCCGGTGACGCAGCGGGCCAGGGTCGTCTTGCCAGAGCCGGATTCACCGACGACGGCAACGCAGGACGTCCTCGGCACCGTCATCGTGACGTCGTGGAGAACTCTTCTTTCTCCATACCAGCTGGTGAGGCCGTTCACGGTGAGCAGGGGTGTGCGTTCGCCGGTGTGTCCGTCGCCGCCGCCGTCACGGAGTACCCAGCGAGCGTCCGGTGAGGAGCGGAGGAGGTCTCGGGCGCGGAGGCACGTCGTCACGTGCCCGTTGCCGTTGACGGCGATCGTCGCGGGCGGCGATTGCGCGCAGGCGTCGGCCGCGTGAGGGCAGCGCGGCCGGAAGCGGCAACCGGCCGGCCGCCGGCCGGGGCCGGGCGGCTGCCCCTCCATGCCGATGAGCGCCCGGCGCGTGTCCGGCGAGGGAACGGCACGCAGGAGTCCGCTCGTGTACGGGTGAGCGGGCGACTCGAAGACCGATCTGGTCGGACCTGCCTCGAGCAGCTGGCCGGCATACATGACCGCCACACTGTCCGCGACCTCCGAGACGACCGCCAGGTCGTGCGTGACGTACAGGGCGCCGGCGTTGTACGAGTCGCACAGTCCGCGCACAGTCCGCAGCACATGTCGCTGCGTGGCCACGTCGAGCCCCGTTGTGGGCTCGTCCAGCACTATGAGCCGGGGACGGCAGGCGAACGCCATCGCGATGCAGATGCGCTGCTGCTGACCGCCGGAGAGCTGGTGGGGATACGCGTCGAGTAGCTCTGGGCTGGACGGCAAGCCGACTTCGGCGAGCACCTCCGGCATGCGAGCCTCCGGCTTGGGCACGCGCTGGTCGTCGCCGACGTGTACGGCGAGAGCCTCGCGCAGCTGTCGACCCACGGTCAGCGCCGGGTTGAGAGCGCTGGCCGGATCCTGAGGCACGTAGGCGACGGCGAGCCCCCGGAGTCGTCGCAGGCCGCGCGCATCCATGGCGAGGACGTCAGCGCCGTCAAGGATCACAGTGCCGTGCGCGAGCTCCAGGCCCCGTCGGGCGTGACCGAGCATGGCCAGAGCTACCGTCGTTTTGCCGGACCCCGATTCGCCCACCAGGCCGAGGACTTCGCCGGCGGAGATGCTGAGTGAGATGCCGTCGACGACGTTCACGGCGGAACCCTTCAGGCACACCCTCAGGTCATCGACGATCAGGCGTGGCGCCTGATCGCTCACGAGGCCGCCTTCCGGATGTCGTTGACCGGCGTCGCGCGGCCGGACCACCGATCGACTCCGATCGACACACGGGCGATGGCGTCGCTGAAGACGTTCGTGCCGATGGTGAGCAGGACGATGCACAGCGCCGGAGCAAGAACGCTCCACGGGTTGCCGACGAGGCCCACCCGGTTCTCGTTCAGCATGAGGCCCCAGTTGGGCGTCGGTGGTTGCAGGCCGAGACCAATGAAGCTCAGGCCGGAGATGATGACGATCGACCAGGTCAGACGCATTCCACACTCCACCATGAGGGGGGTGACCAGGTTGGGGAGGATCTCGCGGCGGATGATCGTGCGCGGCCGGACCTTGATCAGCTCGACGGCTTTCACGTAGTCCTTCTCGCAGATGTCGAGAGCCGCCGAGCGCAGTACTCGCGCCACCTGGGGGGCGTGCGTGACCGCGACCGCGACGACGAGCAGCCACAGGTGCGGGCCGGCGACGCTGACCAGGAGCAGAGCGAAGACGATCGCCGGAAAGGCAAGGATGACGTCGACCGCTCGCATGATCAGTCCGTCGTACCAGCCCTTGAAGTACGCGGCGGAGATGCCTGCGATCGCGCCGACCGCGACGCCCAGAAGTGTCGCCGCGGTGGCTATGACAAGCAGCAGCCACCCGCCGTCGAGCACCCGTGAGAGCACGTCGCGTCCCAGGACGTCGCCGCCGAGCCACGCCTCACTCGACGGGGGGGCGAACGGACCGGTGACGAACGCCGTGGCGGAGTGGGGAGCCAGGAATGGTCCGATGACCGTCAGCAGCACGACGCCGAGAGCCACGGAAAGGCCGATCGCGCCGCGGCGAGTGCGCGTGGCCGCGCGCAGCACGACGAGCCATTGGTGGCGATGAATGCGGGGCGGCCCGACTCGATCCGTGGCGGCATCCGTGTTTCCCGTCGCAGCCATCGTGCCTTCGTCCGGCTCAGCTCGCGAGTCGGCGGCGTGGCGTTGCCAGCAGCACGCAGACGTCGGTGACGATGTTCACGACGATGTAGAACGCGGCCAGCACGAGCGTGATCGACTGGATGGTCGGGATGTCGCGCGCCGACACCGCGTCGACCAGGCCGGCGCCGATGCCGGGATAGGCGAACACGTATTCGACGACCACGATGCCGCCGGCCAGGTAGAGGAGGTTGAGGCCAGTCACCTGGATCGTGGGGGCGATCGAGTTGGGCAGTGCGTGCACCAGCATGACACGCCAGTGCGGCGTGCCCTTGAGGTTTGCCATCTCCACATAGTCGCTCTCGAGCGCTTCGATCATCGCACCCCGCGTCATGCGAAAGATGTAGGGGAAGACGACGACGACCAGCGTGACTACCGGCAGCACCAGCGAGCTGGGGTGTGCCCAGGCGGATGCTCCCGCGGGAACGAGCGACACTGCCGGCAGGACATGCAGCACCAGCGACGCGAAGAGCATGACGAGCGCGATCGCCACGACGAACTCCGGCAGCGCGGTGATGGCCAGCGCCGAGACGGACAGAGCGCTGTCGAGGAGCCCGTCGCGGCGTGCCGCCGCCACCATCCCCAGGCTCACTCCGAGCACTGTGCCGATGCTGCCGGCCAGGAGCACGAGCACTGCCGAGTTGGCGATCCGGGGTCCGACGAGAGCGCCGACGGGTTCGCCGTTGGCGAACGACTCGCCGAAGTCACCCCGGATCACGCCGCCGATCCAGTCCCAGTACTGCACGACGGTGGGCCGGTCGAGGTGAAGCTGACGCTCGAGGGTCGCGACTCGCCCGGGGGTGGCATGCTGGCCGAGGACGGCGTAGGCCGCGTTTCCCGGAAGCACCTGTGTCGCGGCGAAGATCACGATCGAGACGAGACACAGGGTGAAGATCCCGGCGGCGAGGCGGCGCCCGACCAGACCGGCGATGGGGCCGCGCGGTGTGGATCGCGAGCGCGGCGCCGCAACCGTCTCGGCGGCCGCTTGTCCTTCGTGGGCCGTCATCCGGACGTCGCGACGAGGCGGGGAGGCGGCCGGCGACGGCGCGTACCCGGCGTCGGCCGCTCACGCCGACCGCAGCTCACCGGCGCTACGACAGCCACAGCTGCTTGAAGTCGTAGGCGTTCAGCGGCACGCCGGTCTTGCCGGCGGCCAGTCCGTGGACGTTGGCCGCGTAGCCGTCGATCAGCGGCGTGAAGAACGGGATGATGTAGCCGCCCTGCTCGTAGTCGATCTTCTGCATATCGTGGATGATCTGGGTGCGCTTGGTCTCGTCGACGGTCGCCAGGGCCTGGTTGTACAGCTTGACGTAGCTCGGATCGCCCCAGTGCGTCTCGTTCATCGGCGACGTCGGCAGCGTGGCGAGGCCGACCGCCGGCAGGTAGTAGCCGAAGTACCAGAAGTCCTGCGCGAACGGCCACTTGAGGTAGTTGCTGCCATAGAAGTCCGTCACGGTCGTCTTGCGCAGGTTCACCGTGACGCCCGAGTCTTTGGCCTGGTTTGCGAACACCTGGGCAAGGTTCACCGCGCCCTGGGAGATGTCGGCCGTCACGAGCTGTACGGTGAGCCCGTCATGGCCGGCGGCCTTGAGGAGCGACTTGGCCTGCTCGGTATCCTGCTCGCGCTGGGGCAGCGACTTGTCGTAAGCCGGGTCCCAGATGCCGAACACGTCGTTGCCGATGACCCCCCAGCCGTCGAACACGATCTTTCTCATCTGTTGCCGGTCGACCGCCAACCGCAACGCCTGGCGCACGCGCACGTCGTTGAAGGGCGCCACGTCGACGCGCATGGTGAACGGCACCCAGCCGCCGCCCGGCTCGATGAGCACCTTCTTGCCCTGTCCGCGGAGTGAGGCCAGTGAGCTCGACGACAGCGAGCTGACCACGTCCACTTGTCCTCCGAGCAAGGCGTTGACCTGGCTGGTCTCGTCGGCGAAGTCCGTGATCACCAGCTGATCGACATAGGGCCGACCGGATTGCCAGTAGTTCTCGTTGCGCGCGAAGACGCTTTGCTGGCCGGGCGTGAAGCTCACCAGCTTGAAGGCGCCGGTGCCGATCGGCTTCTTGGGGTCGTATCCCACGGGTACGATGGTCGAGTACCCGAGAACGGCGGCCGCCTCCCGAAACACGGAGTAGGGGGTCTTGAACGGGATGCGCACGGTCAGCTTGTCGAGCTTCTTGACGCCCTTCAGGTCCAGCGTCGTCCAGGCGACGGCGCCCATGGTCTGGCCCTTGATGATCCGCTGGAAGGTGTAGACGACGTCATCGGCCGTAAGGTCCTTGCCGTTGTGCCAGGTGACGCCGGAGCGCAGCCGCACCGTCCACTCGGTGCCGTCGGCGTTGGGTGTGGCCTCCTCCGCTAGTTGTGGTACGAGCGCCGCCTCGGCGTCATAGCCGAACAGCGCTTCCGACAGATTGAGCACGCGCGCGTAGTCCGTCTGAGTCAGCGGGTTGAGCACGTCGATGGTGTCGGAGCTCGTGCCTCCGGTCACGCCGGCGCGGAGCAGGCCGCCCGCATGCGGGCTTGTGGAGCCGGCCGAGGCCGAGGTGCTCGTCGACCCGGAGCCGCACGCCGTGAGCAGCGGTCCGAGGGTGATCGCGGCGCTTGCGACCGCGGCGCCCTTGATCACCTCGCGTCGCGAGAATTCCCGGTGGAAGATTCCGTTTCCTCGCGCGTCACCCTCTGGCATAGCGTTCTCCTTGCCTCAGCGGTTCGAGCTTGTTCGCGCCGGCGTCGTGGGCGCCGAACCGTCCGGCTTGACGCCATTCCCCGCTCTCGGGGAGCCGGGACCTGGTCCGTGAGGATCTGCACCATGACCGGCGGCGAGCGCTATTGTAAGTTACTATATCAGTATTATCAAGAATAGGACGATCTGAGCGGCGCTCGGCGGTCGCGGCAGCCGCTGGGGAAGGCGATGATGGCGATCGTCGGCGAGTACGTCGGCGACAGATCAGCGGGCGATCGGCGACGGCCCGTCGGGCTCGCCGGGCCTACCAGCTCGGGCGCGCGCGTCCGATCCAGCGACCGTCGTCGCGTCTGACTCTCACCGAGACCCCGAAGCAGTCGGAGAGCGGCTCGTCGGCGAGTACGTCGGCGACGGGTCCGCGGGCGATCACGGCGCCTCCGCGCAGCAGCAGTGCGTGCGTGATCGAGGCGGGCAGCTCCTCGAGGTGATGGGTGACCAGCACGGCGGCCGTCTCGGGCTCCTCACGAGGCAGCCGTTCGAGAGCCGCCAGCAGCGCCTCGCGTCCGGGAAGGTCGAGACCGTCGAAGGGCTCGTCGAGCAGGAGGAGGGGCGGATGATGCAAGAGGGCGCGCGCCAGGAGCAGGCGGCGGCGTTCGCCCTGCGAGCAGCGCCCGAACGGACGCTCCGCGAGCGCGCCGCAGCCGAACAGGGTCAGCAGCCGGCGGGCACGCTTGGGGTCGGACTCTTCGAGCCGGTCGCCCAGCACGGCGATGGAACCGGTGGCGCCGGAGAGCACCACGTCGAGGGCCGCGCGGACCGGCGGGAACGACTCCTCGAGCCGGGGGTTGACCTGGCCGATGTGCGTGCGCAGCTCGCGGACGTCGACGCGGCCGAGCCGCGCCCCGAGCACAGAGACGACGCCGAGGCTGGGATGGCGCATGCCCGCGGCCACGGCCAGCATCGTCGTCTTGCCGGCGCCGTTGGGGCCCAGCACGGCCCAGGCCTCGCCGGCGTCGACCTGCCAGTCGATCTCTCGCAGTATCGGGATGCGCGCGCGGCTGCTGTCGTCCCACTCCCAGACGGTGACGCCCGAGAAGTCGAGAGCAGGATGAGGTTCGTGTGACGACAAAGGAGAGACGGTCAGCCGGGTCCGGCGACGCAGCACCGCCGGCGAAAACACGAACGCACCGTCCACACCCCCTTGCCAAGTATCCGTCAGGTGTTCGACGGTAGTCCCAGACTACGTCTCCAAGGGGCGCTCGCCAAGACGATCCGGGCCTCAGTGCTGTCCGTGTCGAGTGTCTCACGCGTTTTCCTGGTCGGTCGGGGCTCCTGCCATCACCATCACGCGCAACCGCGTCGCGTCGCCCCTCGGTTCCAGCCGCCACTCGATCGTGCAGAGCCGGCCGAGGAAACGGCGATCGTGGCTCACCAGCAGTAACGCGCACGGCGTGTCGGACAGTGCCTCCTCGAGGCACTCGATGGCCGGCAGATCGAGATGGTTGGTCGGCTCGTCCATGATGACGATGTGGGGTTCGCGCAGCACACCCATGGCGAGCAGCAGCTTGCGAGTCTCCCCGGGGCTCGGCACTCTACTCTCGAGCACGCTCTCGGGACGCGAACCCAGCCGGCTGACCACCGTCAGGAGCCGGCCGAGCGTAGTCGCGTCGCTTGATTTGATCTCGGCAAGCAGCGAGGCGCATCGCTCGGCGGTGACCTCCTGCGGGACGTAGACGATGCGCTCCAGCGGCAGCGTGAGCCGGCCGAGGAGATGAAGCAGAAACGTCGTCTTGCCCGCGCCGTTGGGACCGGTCAGCGCGACCCGGTCGCCGGGCCCCAGTGTGAGCTGCGGAGAGATGAGCCGCCGCGCCGCGCCGACGGTGATCGAACTCGCCGGCAGGCTGGCTACCGTCTTGCGAGCAGAGCGTGCACCCGACAGCCAGATGCCCGCGTGCTCGGACTTCTCGGCGGGCATCGTCGCCAGGCGTTCTCGAGCCCGCTGCAGGCGGCCCTCGAGTTGTGACAGCAAGCGGCCGGCCTGTCCGTCCTTGCCGCTGACGATCGCCGCCTGCCGGCGGGCACGACCGTCGCTGTCGTGACGCGCCAGGCCCTTGGCCGACCGTCTGGCCTTGGTCCGGTCGGCCTCGGCGCGCCGTGAGGTCTGGACGCGGCGCAGCCGCTTGAGCTCAGCCGCGGCCTGCTCTCGACCGGCGCGGGCGGCCGCCTGGTCTTCCACCCGCCGCTGGTTGCCGGCGGAGTAGGTTCCGGGACGCATCGTCGCGGTCCCTTGCCCAAGAAACAGGCACTGGCGGCACAGGGCGTCGAGCAAGGCACGATCGTGGCTGACGAGGATGCCCACCCCGGCGAACACGCGCAGGGCCGCCTCGATGCCGCGCCGGGCAGCTTCATCGAGGTGGTTTGACGGCTCGTCGATCGCCAGCACGTCGGGGCGCTGCCAGAGGGCGGTGGCCAGCTGGGCCCGCTTGCGTTCGCCGTGGCTGAGAGACTGCCAGCGCGCGGCCCAGTCGTCGCGGATACCGAGACCGCGGCGCAGAGCGATCGCTTTGGGGGAGAAGTCGTCGATGAACCCGCCGAGGTCTGGGGGAGCGTCGTCTGTTCGCTGTGAGCAGTAGATAGCGAGGCCGTCGCCGCGCACGCGGCCCTCGGTCGGGATGAGGATGCCGCCAGCCAGCTGCAGCACGGTGGTCTTGCCGGTGCCGTTGGCGCCGACGATGCCGGTCCAACCGGAAGGGAAGTGGGCGGTCAAGTCACAGACGATCTCACGGGGCGAGCCGTCGTAGGCAAACCCGACGTGGTCGAAGATGAGTGCCATGGTGTTCTCCTGCGAGGCGAGAGACTGAAAGGGGGATGCGGTGGCGTCGCGCGCGGCGCTGCACGGGGGAACATCGAGTGCGCGAGCGAGCCGAAACCGGATGCGGCCGCGCGGGGCGCGGCTGCGATCGGCCTGAGACGCTGGCCATGAGGATCGCGAGTCGCGCTGTCAGTCTCTAGAACTTCATCGGTGGTGGGTATCGCCTGCAAGAAACGACGTGCGCCGGTCTGAGCGGCGACTCGATACTACAGTGAACGGCCGAGCGGATGCCATGCGCCTGCGGGACCGGCGCTTGCCTGCCGTGCCGGGGGCCGGCTTCCCGACCGCGCGGCACCCAGCCCGGGAGCGCGGCTCGCTGCCGGCCGCGGGGGCCTTGGTGTCACGCCCCCTCGTCGGTCGCCTCCACCGCCGCGATCATGCTCAGGTCCTCCCGAAGCGCCCGCAGGCCGGGCAGCATCACGGCCGCGGCCACGAGGGCGATGGCGCCGCCCACCAGGTAGACGCCGCGACCGCCGATAGCGCCGACGAGCACGCCGCCGAGCAGGAAGGCCGGCACGTTCGTGATCAGACCGGCTGCCCCAATGGCGCCAAAGACGCGGCCGCGGATCGCATCCGCGGTGCGACGCTGCAGCAGATTGGTGCCGGCGACGGCGCCGAAGCTGTCGACGAAGCCCCCCAGGGCTTCGCCGAGCAGCACGAACGCAAAGAGCGGTGCCAGGCCGACGAGGGCGAAGCCCGCGGTCACGCCGATAGTGCCGGAAAGCAGGGCCGGCGGCTCGTGGCGCCGTTCGAGCCAGCGCCCCGCCAGGCCGCCGAGAACCGCGCCCACGCCCCACAGGCCGCTGAGAAGACCGAAGCCGACAGAGCCCACGCCCAGCTGCTTCGCAAGCGGGGCATCGGCCACCCAGGCGATATCGACCGACAGCCACATGATCGTCCAGGCGGCGACGATGGGTAGTAAGATCGGGCTCGCGGCAACGTGGCGAAAGCCGATCCAGAACCCGCGCGACTCGGTCATGACCTCCTTGTCGCGCGCATCCTCGTACTGCCCGGTCGCCAGCCAGACGCAGAGACCGATGACCGCGAACGTGGCGGCGTCGAGGGCGAACACGCCCGGCCCGCCCACGATCGCGATCAGCACGCCGCCGGTGATCGGGCCCGCCGTGCGGCCGATGCCGGAGGTGAGCGACAAGAGGCTGTTCGCCCAGGAGAGATCGGTCTCGCCGACGAGGTTGGGGATGGCCGCCGCGAACGCCGGCCAGACCGGCGCGCCGAGCAGGGCCGCGAAGAAGACGAGGGTGATCAGCAGCCAGGGGGCCGAGGCCAAGGCGACCGGGACGAAGACCACCGCGCTGGCGAGCTCGCAGACGATGATCAATCGCCGCCGATCGACCCTGTCGGCCAGCCAGCCGGCAAGCGGCGTCAGGAAGCCGACGACGCCGAACGCGACAAGGTAGACCACCGACAGCAGCATCGCCGAGTGGGTGCGCTGGTAAACGATGAAGGCGAGTGCGGTGGTCGCCGCCCCATCGCCGAACGACGAGACCAGTCCGCCCGCCGCCAAAAGCCTGACCGCGCGTCGATTGCTGGTCACCCCTGCCCCCCGACCTTCTTGGGAGGACCAGTCTAGCAAACGGCGCCACGGCGCGGGCGCCTCACTGTCCCGCGAAGAACCCTCTCGAGTCGAGCCGGTACGTGTGCGCGAAATCGCTGGCCGAGAGGCTGCTCACGAGGTGGGCCGACGTGTTCGAGTGGTCGACGCCGGGCACGCCCGGCTGGCCGACGTAGAGCGAGAGCCAGCGCCCGCCGCGAATGCGTCCGGTCCCGTCGATCTTGACGGTCAGCAGCCCCGAGAGGCTCAGGTTGCCGCCCAGGCCGAAGTTGTGCCAGCCCGCGAAGTTGCCCAGCGAATAGGCGATGAGGTGGCGCTTATAGCGCTCGATGCCGCGGATCACGTGCGGGCCCGAGCCGAGCACCAGGTCGGCGCCCGCGTCGATCATGGCGTGCGAAAACGCCCGCACGTCGCCGCGGTCCTCGCCGTAAGCGGACTCCGAACCGTGAGGAGTGTGGGTCTCGTTCGCCCCCTCCGCGCCGGCATGCATGAGCACGATGACGATGTTCGCCTGCGCGGCGGCTCGGCGCACGAGTCTCGCCGCTGCCGGAATGTCGTTCAAGGGGGCGCTCCACGGGTACGGCGAGAAGCCCATGACGGCCACGCGCAAGCCGCGCACGCGCACGATCGTCACGCGGCCGGGCGGTCCCGCGTAGGCCACGCCGACCTTCTTGAGCGCCGCCCGCGTCTGCGCAAAGCCACGCGCCAGGTAGTCCATGCTGTGGTTGTTGGCGATGTTGACCAGGCCGATACCCGACCAGGCCAGTGCTTGCGCGTAGGACGGCGGGGCCTGGAAGGCGTAGCAGTTCGCCGCCGAAGCGCCGCTGCACTTCGAGGGGCCGGCCGTGGAGTAGGTGCCCTCGAGGTTGGCCATCATGAGATCGGGCTTGCGCAGAAGGGACGGCAGGGAGCCAAACAGGGCACGGCCTCCGTCGGGCGGCATGCCGTACATGGAACCCGGCGTCGTGTCGCCGACCCAACCGACGGTGATGACCGTCGACGAAAGCACGGCCGAAGACGCGGCGCCGCCGGAAGCGGATGGTCTCGCCGATGGCGTCTGCCTGGCGGCGCCGGATCCGGCCATCGCCGCCGGGTGGCGCGAGGGCGAGCCCGTACCGCCGGTCAGCGCCCGCACGCCGGCTACGACCGCGAGGGCGACCAGCGCGACGCTCGCGAGCAGCACAAGGCGCCGCCGGCGGATGCGTCGCCGGCGCCGCTCGCGATCGTTCGCGCGGACACTGGCCGGACGGCGAGGCGAATCACTCATGGTAGTCGCAGAGTAGCAAGATGCGGCCTTCTCGACGAGAGCGAACCGCCGTCTTTCGCCCAACCTTGATCTGCTCAGCCTCGGGGTGCAGCGGCCGGTCGTTGCTGGGCCCGATCGACGTGACCGGCTTGCTGCGGCGACGTGATTGGGATCGATGTGCTCTCCGAGGCCTGTGCTCGTCAGTGGCGCAACGTTGGCAGGCCGTTGCCAAGCGCGACAAGCTTTTGTGGCGCTTGCGGTCTTGTGCTTCGTCTTTTGCAGCCGACAAGAAAGCTGACGGCCCGCTCGGGCCGAGGTTTGCCTCAGGCTGATCACACCGTTGAGAAACCCGAACAGGTGAGCCGGGCAAGAACAACGATGGAGGGGCAATGAAGCGTCTGGTTCCCGTTCTGGCCGTGGTGGTCGCTTGTCTTGTGCTGGCGCCGATCGTCTTCGCTCAGTCGCGGCCGCAGTGTGACCCGGGCGGTGGCGGGTCGCGGTTCTTCGTCTCGGGCACCGTCACCGCCGTCGACACCACCACCAACGTGCTCAGCGTGGCCGTCGACCGCGGTTGCCCTGACCTGAGCGGCACGACCGTCGACGTCGTCGTCACCGGCGACACGCAGCTGTTCTCGGCGGCCGACCACCACAAGACCGCCGCCACCCTGGCCGACGTGGCCGTCGGCGACAAGATCGCCGTCCGCGGCACGATCGACAGTAGCTCCGGCACGGCCGTCTACACCGCCGGTCAGGTCTTTGACTTCGGTGCGGCCGCCTCTTTGCCGACGCCGGTCTGCCGGCCCGGATCGCTGCAGGTCGCGGCCAGGCATGCCGGCAGGGGCGACGCCCTGAAGCTGGCCTTCAAGGTCACAGACCCGATGCCGGGTGCCGGCACGGCCAACGTGACCCTCGCCTTGGTCACCGTGAAGGGCAAGAAGCTCGCCTCGGTCAGCGTCAGCGGCGTGAGTATCAATACCGCGGCGAAGGTCTCGTTCAAGCTCCACAAGGCTCTGGCCAAGGGGACCTACAGGATCGTCGCGCGAGCGACCGACTGGGCCGGCAACAA
>PMKK01000327.1:9246-9744 GCA_003157715.1 Actinomycetota bacterium | reverse complement strand
GATCACGCCGCGCGCGTCGAGCATGTTGAAGGCGTGGCTGCACTTGAGCACGTAGTCGTAGGCCGGGATCGGCAGGCGCGCGTCGAGGCAGCGCTGGGCTTCGGTCTCGAACTCGCGGAAGTGGCGGAACAGCATGTCGGCGTCGGAGACCTCGAAGTTGTAGCGGCTGAACTCGCGCTCGTTCTCTTGATAGACGTCGCCGTAGGTGACGNNCTCGATCGTCACCGGGTCGCAGTCGAAGCCGCCGAGCTGCTGGAAGTAGGTGAACTGGGTGATCTCCATGCCGTCGGCCCAGACCTCCCAGCCCTGGCCCCAGGCGCCCAGCGTGGGGCCCTCCCAGTTGTCTTCGACGAACCGCACGTCGTGCTTGCGCAGGTCGATGCCGAGCGCCTGCAGCGACTGCAGGTAGAGGTCCTGGATGTCGGGCGGCGAGGGCTTCACCACGACCTGGTACTGGTAGTAGTGCCCGCTGCGGAAGGGGTTCTCGCCGTAGCGGCC
>PMKK01000327.1:0-9172 GCA_003157715.1 Actinomycetota bacterium | reverse complement strand
CGCGAGTGTCGCATTCTATCAGACCGGCTCGCGCGGGGCGTGAAGAATCGCGCACGATCGCGCAAGCGCGCCCAGAGGCGGCTCGAGGCGCCGCGCTGAGGGGCGCGGGCCGCCTTGGTCCGCTCAGGAAGCGCGACCGGGCCGCGGCCCTAGGCTCCGGCACGTCAGTAGTTCTAGCCGGCCGCGAAACGTCACCTCTGTCCACCTCCCACTCCGAAGTGCCGCCTGCTACGTCGGCAGTCATGAGCGCCACACGTCAGAAGCCTTGCCGCATTTAACATATAGGTTAAGATGAGATTGCTGGTCGTCGTGCTCGACCGGTGGACCGGCAGCTTGCTCGGGGGATTCACGAGCTCAAGATCCGGGGCGGTGTTCGCGTCCTGTTCTTCTTCGATGAGGGACGCATCGTCGTGTGTAGCGAGGCAATGACCAAGCCCAAACCGAAGCGCCAGGCCGTGGCTGTCGAGCGCGCCGAACACACGCGGTGGCGCTATCTGAACGACAAGCGGAACGGCAACCTCGAGATCGTGGGGAAACGATGAGCGAGCCGACTTTCAAGGCCCTTTTCGACGAAGCTCGCCGGCACCCCGACTACCGGTACGAAGGCACCATCCTCGACTTCACCGAAGCCCTGTTCGACGCCATGGACCGGCAAGGAATATCGAGGGCCGAGCTGGCGCGCCGTCTGGGCACGTCGCAGGCGTACGTCACGCGTGTCCTTCGCGGCAACGCCAACTTCACTCTCAAGACAATGAGCAAACTGGCGCTGGCGCTGGAGATGGAGCTCGAAGTCGGACTGCGGCCCGCGACGAAATCGAGTGCGTCTCAGGCTGATGCAGAGAAGCGCGCGCGGTAGCCGAACCTATGCTGCCGGGCGGGGTTCCGGTACCGCGGAAATGAGGATGGCCCTGGGCGGTTCGCGACCGCGCGCTTGCGCCCGTACATGGTTGACGGCATGCGAATATGAGGTACACAATGCTTGCACACTTTGAGTGGGCCGCGAATACTCGCGGTCATGAAGAATGGAGTCGCCACATGCCGCGCGTCGCGACCACACCGGTGCAGGTCCGCCTGCCCGACCCGGTCAACGAGTTCCTGGCCCACGTCGCCGCCGAGCGCCACGAAAGCAAGACCCAGATCGTGATCGAGGCGCTCGAACTGCTACGCGATCATCTGCTGGCCCGCAAGCTCGAGCAGGGCTACCGCGAGATCGGCGGCGTCCAGCTCGACGTCGTCGAGGCCATGCAGCCGCTGGTGGCCGAAGCGCTTCCCGAGTGAACGGTCAGACCACACCCCTGCGCGGCGACGTCTACTGGATATCGTTCCCGCCGCCGGTCGGGCGACGCCCCGTTCTCGTGGTCCAAAACGACGTCGGCAACCGCTGGTCGCCGACCACCATCGTGGCCGTTCTCTCCAGCGCTCCCCGCAGCGACTACCCGTTCCTGGTGCACCTGGGCGCAGACGAGCTGGGCTCGCCGGCATGGGTGCACTGCGAGTCTCTCGACACCGTGCTCACCACTCGACTCGAAGAGAAGCTGGGTACCCTGTCCCCCCAAGCCATGCAGGCCGTCGATCAGGCGCTTAGGGTGTCGCTGGGACTGAAGTAGTCGGCGCCGTGTTCCAGCAGGTGGGTCAGGGTCACTTTCAAAGCGGTGCGAACTTTGCAAATCCGCAGCGCGATATTTGCAAAGTAGTCGGAACTCTGCAGGTGTCTGCGCGATTGCTTCGCGATTCCCGCGCGCCCTCAGCGCACGCGAAGCAGTCACGAAACGACCCTCGCTACGCCCCCGGCCCGGGGCCGCCGGGCGGCAGCGTGAAACCCAGGGTCTCGTCGCGCTCGTGCTGCGGGCGGGCGTTCCACTCGGCGATCCAGGCATCGACAGCCGACTTGTCTTCGATGTCGACACCGGCGGCGTGCAAAGCGCCGAGCATCGCCTTGGCCGGGCCAAAGTTGGCTGGGTCGGCCACGGCCTCGCGGTAGTCGGGCGTGAACTCCCGCACCGCCTCTTCGGTCTCTGCGATCAGATGCTCGGCCAGGCCACGCTTGCCGAGCGCGAAACGCACCCAGGCCCGCAGCACGTCGGGCACCGCCTCGATCTCGTCGGGCTCAAGCACGACTTTGCGCGGCACGAAGTCGAGCAGGAAGAGTTCGACGACGGCCGGGCTCCAGCGCAGCGGGTCGCCGTCGCCGTAGTCGCAACGCGAGTCGATGCAGTGCATCGTGATCGCCGCCGCCTGGTGACAGGCCGGCGCCTGAGGCGAGTCGAGAAACTCGTCGGCCAGCGCGACACGCTCGTCTTCGCCGAGCGGTTCGGGTTCAGGCTCGCGCTCGGCCGGCTCGGCCGACTTGGCCGGCGCCGGCAGGCAGCGCAGACGTGCGGCGAGCAGCCCGCGGGCATCGCGGAAGTCGTGTGTCCAGGCGTTGTCGATGAACATGTCGCCGGTCGCCAGAGCCTGCGCGATCTGCTGCGCGACCACGCCCGGGTCGGCGTCGCTCACGACGACGTCGGGCTGCGACTCGGCGTGCTTGCGCGGGTCGCTGCCGGTTCGCAGCTCACCGAACGAAGCGTCTTTGATGATGCCGCCGAGGTTCTCGTCGCGCAGCGCCATCACTACGTGCTGCCCGTGGCCTCGGTAGCGAAAGTGCAGGTAGTAGCCGCACTGGTCGTCGAACGGGTCGACCGCCGTCCAGCACCCGAGAAACTCGGGGTGTCCGATGATCGCCGCCCACGGCGGGTCGGGCACGCCGGCCGCTCGCAGCGACTCAGCCGCCGCCTGAGCGAGACGCCGCAGCTCGTCGTCGGCGACCGCGGCCAGAGCGAGCAGCACTGCCAGCGCGGCACGGTCGGCCTGACGCTCGGCACCGCGCACGAGCGCGGGCCAGAGCTCGGCCGTGAGCCGCTCGCTCACCTCGAAGGGCACGGGTGGCTTGTAGAAGGTGCCGATCATCATGCTGGCCCACGCCTCGACCTGCAGAGCATCGCGTTCGGCGACGATCTCGCGGCCGCCGGCGAGGATGGATTGGGCAAGCACGTTGACGGGAGGGATGTCCAGCGCAGAGCCGGCAGCGCCCACCGGCGTGAGGCGATCCGGGCGGCCAGCCGGACTGGACCGCCGCGCACCCGGGCGCCGTTCCCCGGCACGTCGCGAACGCGCACGCCGCTTCTTGTTGCTGCCTCCCGCCATTGCCGCGCGATTCTGCCGCTGACGCATGGCCGCGGTCAAGCGGCCCTGCATCGGCAACCAGCTCGCCGACGAAGGAGTGTCCATCGCGTGCCCTCTGAACGAACTGGGCGACAGAGCACACGGCAGCATTGATCCCGTGGTGGCGTCGTGTTGTGGGGGTTGACGTTTAGTCTCGCCGACATGGACCGTCCTTGACCAGAGCATCCGCAGTCGCATAGCCTTCAGTCAATCCAGTCATCTGGAGGTGGATGGCGAACGCCATCGAGGGGGCCGCAAGGCCCCCTTTCGTCGTCTAGAGCAGCTTCTTGCCGAAAATCCTCTCACCCCGCTGGTCGTATTTGCCTTGCAGCACGGCGATGACCTTTGCCGCAAAAGGCGCAATCGTCATTGGGTGGCCGTTCTCGTTCAAGACCTCGTTGCGGCTCGGGTGAGCAACGAGGTCCGCACGCTGCAGGCCGGCGAGGTCGTTCGATTTCTGTTTCACCTTCAGCTGCCCGCTCGTGAGCGCCCGGCCGATCGGAGCGGCGTCAACGTAATCCGAGCCCCTTTCGCACAGCCGTGCGAACGATTCTTTGAGACGCCGATCTTCCTTGCCGCCTCGTGACTCCGCGATGACATCCCCGTGTACGCCACGACGGTTGAGGAAGTACACGTAGCGCTCGAGCAGCACCGCCAGGCAGTAGTGGTACGGGTCATACTGCCAGACTGTGTACCTCTCGCGGTACTGCTTCTTGTCCAGGCACACGGAAATGACCGTGAAGTGCCAACCACGCATCAAATCGAGCAGCTCGCGGTCGAACGCGGCGTTCACGGCTGGGTCGCGAAGGCTCACGAACGGTCCGCGGCGGTTCACCAGCTCTTTGCGATGCAAGATCACCGGGTCGTCCGGGTGTGATCCAAAGTACGCGGACTTGAGGCTCTCCATCTGCGGATACATGATGGATTCGACGTACCCGAGTTCGATGACGACGCCCGTGAGACTAAGAAAGCGGTGATTCGGGTCGTCCGAACTGCGCAAGTCCGCGTTGCCGACTTCGTCCACATACATCCTGTACTTGGTCAGTGGTCCGCCCTCCGCGTGACCCCGGCGCACCAGAAGAGGCTACGCCAGTCGGCAGTGAAGCAGAAGGTCACGACCGGTGGACGTTTCTCCGCCCGGTTCGCCGCCAACGCGAGCGTCTCTCATCCGGAAGCGACACACTCCATCATCCCTCGAGCCGGGGCCCGACCGGCCGGAGCCACCAGCAGGCCCCTCGCCGCCCCCAGATACACTCCGCGTGTCGAGCTCGATAGAGGAACATGGAAGTGAACAGCGACTCTCACAGCGAGCCGGAACCCGTCGACGACCGCGGATGCACCGCTTCGCAGGCGGCAGCCGAACCGCGCACCGAACCCGACCCGCATGCGGACACCTACCGCGGCACGGGCCGGCCCGACCCGCGCACCGACGCCGACCTGCTGCGCGCCGCGCGCCGCGAGCCGGCCGCCTTTGGCGAGCTCTACCGCCGCCGGGCCGCGGCGGTCTATGCCTGGCTCCAGCGCCGCGCGCCACACATCGCCAGCGACCTCACCGCCGAGACCTTCGCCCAGGCCTGGCTGCACCGCCGCCGCTTTCGCGACGACCGCGACGGTTCGGCGCTGCCCTGGCTGCTAGGCATCGCCCGCCACACGCTGGCCGAGTCGGTGCGCCGCGACCAGGTCGAGACCAGGGCGCGCGAGCGCCTTGGCTTGCCGTGCGGCCCGGCGGGCGACGGCGCGCGAGCGGGCCTCCGCGGCGGAGCGCGCGGCGACAGGACCGGCGGTTTCGCCAACGCCGGCGGTTTCGGCGGAGCGGACGCGGCAGGCGGGGCGGGGGGGGACGCCGGCTTTGCCGGCGTCGTCGCCCGCCTCTCGCCAAACCCCCATCTCAAAGCGGCCCTGGCCGACCTTCCCGACCACGAACGCGAAGCCTTGCTGCTGCGCGTCGTCCACGAACTTCCCTACCGTGAGGTCGCGCGCACGCTGGCGATTCGCCCAGCCGCTGCCCGCCTGCGCGTGTCGCGCGCCCTGCGGCGTCTCTCGATCGCACTCCTCAACGCCAAGGAGGACCAATGAGTACCAAGCCCCCCGCGGGCTCCTCGCCCGGGCTGCCGCCCGAGCTGCAGCGCGACGTGCTGCCGCCCGGTTCCGCAGAGACCGGCCTGCCGCCCGAGCTCGAGCGCTTCGGCGCCGAGCTGCAACACGCCGTCACCCGCAACGCGGCGCGCTCGCGCGGCCGCCGGCGCATCGTCACCGGCGCCGCGCTTGCCGGCCTCGCCGCCCTGGCCGTCTTTGCCGGCATCGCCCTGTTCGGCGGTTCGGGCGGCGGCGGGCCGGCCACCGTGGCCACCGCGTCTGCGCTCGACAAGGCCGCCGCGGCCCTGCATGCACCGCCCGGCGCCATCCTCCACGTCCACATGATCGCCACCCAGGACAACGGCGACGGCACCACCGTGAGCTGGCAGGACGAAAGCTGGCAGTCGACCTCGCCGCCCTACCAGCGCCGCCAGATCGAACAGGCCTCCGACACCCCGCGCACTGACAGCGGCGTGGTCGACGGCAAGGACGCGCTCTACGACGCCAAGACCAACACGATCTACGTGAGCGGTCAGTCAACGACCGGCAACGGCAGCGCGGCGCCCGCGCCCAGCGGCTCCCCGACCGCCGACCCGGCCGGCGGCGACGCGGCCGGCGGCGACACCGTCAGCCCCGACGCCGTCGTGACGATCAGCGGCAGCAGCGTCAAGGACATCCTCATCAAGGTGAAGGCGCTCGCAGCCGACGGCCGGCTGACCGTCGCGCAGATCAAGACCATCGAGGTCGCCCTGGCCGGTCTCAAGGCTAAGACCGCCGCGACGGCCAGCCGTTTCACGGTCGTGGTGAACGGCAAGAGCGGCCGCGTCGAGCTGAAGTGGCAGACCGCCGGAGGCGGTTCCGGGAACAGCCTGACGGCCATCGGCAACGGTAGCTCTGCGGACGGTGTCGCCGGGAGCAGCACCGCAAGCAGCACCGGCAGGACGCCGGCGGCGGACGCCGGCGCCACAGACGCCGGCGCCACAGACGCCTCGTCAGGCGGATCAGACGAGGCCTTCCGCCAGGAGGCGCTGGCCGCGCTCAAGTCGCCGTCGACCAAGGTCATCGGTCACGTGACCGTCGACGGGCGCGATGCCCTGAAGATCGTGGTCTCGTCTCATGTGACCTACCTGGTCGACCCGCAGACCTACGACCCGATCGAGTGGATCACCCGCGGCACGAGCGGCGGCGTGGTGCTGCGCTTCCCCGCCTACGAGCTGCTCCAGCCGACCGCCGACAACCTCAAGCTGCTGAGCCTCACCGCCCAGCATCCCGGCGCGAGGCTCGACACCAACCCGGCCGACTACAACAGCGCGACCTCGAGGCTGTTCCCGAAGGGGTAGAGCGGGCGAGGGTAGAGCGCACGCAGAGAGCCCGAAAGGGCAGTGCGCGAAAGGGTAGAGCGCGAGCCGCATCGAAGGGTCCGCCCGGATCTGAGAAGTTGGGCGGGCGCCGGGGGCTCAGTTCGAGAAGCTCAAAGTGGGACCGGGCTCGCGCCACAGGCGCGAGCCCGGATTACGACGAAAGCGGAGCGGTGGATCAATCATCGGCTTGATTGAATCGTCGACTTGATTGTGAAGCCATCGGTTCGGGCATCGTCAACCGCGATTGTCAAGTTTTATTGGTTGTTTACTTGACAGAAGTCAAGTAGGAACCGATAGTCGAACTATGCCCGAAACGACGACGCCATCGCGAAATGCCGCGCGCGAAGTGCGCCACCGAGTGACTCGTGGCGGCGAGCGCTTCTGGAAGCACAGCGACTTCTCCGGCCTGCCTGCCTCCGCCGTGAGCCAGGCTCTGTCGCGACTGGCTCGCGGCGGAGAGCTGCAGCGGGTGCACAAGGGCCTCTACTACCGGTCCCGGCCGACGGTGCTCGGGCCAAGTCGCCCTAGCCCAAGCGCTGTGGCCGAAAAGGGCTCAAGCGCTCGCCTTGACGCCGCCGGACTCACGGCGGCCAATCTGTTGGGCTTCACCAGCCAGAACCCCGCCCGACCCGAATACGCATCGTCGGCGCAAGCCGCCTCCCGCGCTCTTCGCCATGCATCGGTGCACACTCGACGGCCCGCCAACCGTGCGCGGCTTACCCAAACAGAGGGCGCCCTGCTCGAGTTTCTCAGAGACCGGGGAGCGACCAGCGACCTCGACCAACCACGGACATGTCAACGACTGCTCGACCTCCTCAAAGACGAGGGTAGCTACGCGCGGTTGGCGAAAGCCGCCCATGCCGAGCCGCCGCGCGTGCGCGCCATGCTCGGTGCAGCCGGGGAGCAGCTCGGCATGCCCGAACGATGGGTCGAAGGACTGCGGCGGTCTTTGAACCCGCTGTCGCGATTCGAGTTCGGCACGCTTGGATGCCTTTCGGCAGCCAAGCGCTGGCAAGCGCAATGAGGCTCTTCGAGCATCCGGACTTCGCCACGCTGATCGTGGCTACGGCAGAGCGACTTGGTATGCCGCCCGACTTTGTCGAGAAGGACTACTACGTCACCGAAGCGCTCCGCATCGCTCAGCAGAAGCTCGCCGATCGCGTGACCTTCAAGGGCGGCACGAGTCTCTCGAAGGGGTGGAGACTCATCTCCAGGTTCTCTGAAGACATCGACCTTTTCGTCGATCCGCGCGCCGACCCGGTACTCGACAACGACCGGGCGATCGATCGTCAGCTCAAAGGCCTGCGCCAAGCCATCGGCGAGCACCCCGCTCTTTCCTACGTTGACGGGAGGGGACAGACCGTGGGCGGGCTGGGTCGAGAAGACTACTTTCGTTACGAGTCGCGTCTGGGTGGTCTGCCGTCACTCGAGCCTGTGGTCATGGTCGAACCCGGCATTCAGAGCGGCGGCTTCCCCATCGAGGTCGTATCCTTGCGCTCCTACGCGGCGGAGTTCCTCGAGTCCCAGGGCCTGGGCGGCGTTGCCGACGACCTGGCGCCATTCGACATGCAACTCCTCCACTACCGTCGGACCTACGTCGAGAAGCTCTTCACGGTTCACCAGAAGGTGACCTCTGTGCTCGAAACGGGCCGGCAGCTGGGTCGCCACGCACGGCACTACGCCGACATCGACTTGTTGGGCCGTCGCCAGGACGTTCGCCTGATGCTGAGGTCGGCCGAATATCAGCAGATCAAAGTCGACTACGACGAGAGAAGCCGCCGGTACTTCAAGAACTACAGACCCCCCGATGATCTCGATCTCTCTCAAAGCGTCGCACTCTTCCCTCCGACAGAGCTGGCCGAGATGCTGGCTGCGGAGTACGAGCGGGAATGCTCAGCCCTCTTCTACGGACCCTACCCGTCGTTCAGCGAGGTCCTTGCGGGGCTCGAAGAGGTGCGAGATTTGCTCTGATGCGCTGCCGACGGCATGGTCGAAGCCGCCAGCGTCTCGGAGCGTCCCTTCTTTCGCCGGTTCGGCGATTCGGTCGGTTCTCATCAGCTTCCAGGAACTCAGCGACGCGGCGACTGCGCTCAAAGGGCGACTCGTCGAGGACGAGAGCGGGGGGGGGGGGGGGGGGGNNCCCCCTCGTTTGCCCCCTCACCCGCCCCCGCGGTTCTCCCCCTCGTTTGCCCCCATTTCCGTGGCCCCGCGCCGCCGGCGCCGCCGACGGGCCGCGCGGTCCTGAAGCTAGACCCCGAACGCCACCCGGAACAGCACGATCAGGCTCANNNNGCCTTGGACTCCACCACCGCGGCGCTCACGTTGTCGAGCACGCCGTCGATGCGCGGCTGGCTCAGGGTGCGGAAGTTGTCGAGTATCTCGCGGACTTCCTCGAGCGTGCGCGGGATCACCCCAGGCTCCTCGACGAGCACCCACTTGACGCGGTGGATCCCCTTCTCCAGCTTGAGCTTCTCGCGGGAGAAGTAGCGCAGGCGTCCGTCGATAGCCTGGAAGTTGTCGAGGTAGCCGGA
>PMKK01000265.1 GCA_003157715.1 Actinomycetota bacterium | reverse complement strand
CGGGCGGTCCCCAGACGCTGCAGCGACTGCTTGCCGGACTGCCCGCCGACCTGTCCGCGGCGGTGGCCGTCGTGCAGCACATCACGCCCGACTTTCAGACGAGCTTCGTGAGCTGGCTGGGCGAGGCCAGCGGCCTGCCGGTCTGTCTCGGCGAGAACGGCCAGGTCCTGCGCCGCGGCACGGTGTACGTGGCGCCCCACCCGTTCCAGATGGGCATCGACCGTGAGCGGCGTATCGTGCTGCGTGACGATCCGGCCGAGAACGGCCTGCGGCCCTCGGTCTCCTACCTGTTCCGTTCGGTGGCCGCCGCGGCGCCGCGGCGCGCCGTCGCCGTGCTGCTCACCGGCATGGGCCAGGACGGGGCGCGGGAGCTGGCCGATCTGCGCGCCCGGGGCGCGATCACGGTGGCCCAGGACGAAGCCAGCTCGATCGTCCACGGCATGCCCGGTGAGGCGATCCGCCTGGGCGCGGCGATGTACATACTGCCGCCCGACGAGATCGCCGTCCTGCTCTCCAGCGTGACGCAAGCGATGGACTCGGGGCACCGCGGCGGGGAGCCGGCGCGCCGGCCCGCGGGGCAGACGCCATGAGCGTGGCAGCCGAGTACGCCGGCGTCGAGATCGTGATCGCCGAGGACAGCCTCACCCAGGCGGAACGTCTGCGCTACTTCCTCGAGAAGAACGGCTTCGTGGTGCGCGCCGCCGGCAACGGCCGGCAGGCGCTCGAGATGGTCGCCGAGCGGCGTCCCAGCCTGGTCGTCAGCGACATCGTGATGCCCGAGGTCGACGGCTACGAGCTCTGCCGCCGGCTGCGCCAGGACGCGGAGACCGCCGACCTGCCGGTGATCCTTCTGACGGCTCTCTCGGAGTCGACCGACGTGATCGGCGGTCTCGCCTCGGGAGCCACCGACTTCGTCGGCAAGCCCTGCAACGAGCAGTCGCTGGTGGCCCGCATCAGCCGCGCTCTGGCCAACCGCGAGCTGCGCCGCGACGCGGCGCCGGGCGACGGTGTCGAGGTGCTGTTCGGCGGCCGGCGTTTCACGCTGCAATCGAGCACTACGCAGAACCTCGACTTCCTCCTGTCGTCGTTCGAGGACGCGATCGAGAAGAACCGCCAACTGAACGAGGTCAACGCGCGCCTGAAGGGCGCCCTGCAGACGATTTCCAGCCTCGAGACGCGTTATCAGAAGCTCATGGAGTTCAGCCCGGCGGCCTTGCTCGTGGTGGGCCGCGACGGCGTGATCTGGTTTGCCAACCAGGCGGCCGAGCTGCTCTTTCGCCGTGATGCCGAAGACCTCAAGGGCTCGCCGCTGCCCTTCTCCCTGGACACCGCCGACGGCGAGATCAGCTTGCCGCTGGCCGGCGGCGAGAGCGCGACGGTCGCGCTGCGCATCGTCGAGACGACCTGGGGCGACGCCGAGGCTTGTCTCGTGTCGTTGTGGGACATGACCGAGAACGCGCGGCTGCGGCGTCAGCTCGAGGACCTCTCGGTTACCGACGAGCTGACGGGGCTGGCCAACCGGCGCGGTTTTCTGATGCTGGCCGAGCAGCAGCGCAAGCTGGTGAAGCGCGGCCACGCCATGGTCCTGCTGTACCTCGATCTGAACGATTTCAAGTCGATCAACGACACGCTGGGCCACCGCGCCGGCGACGACGCCCTCGTGGAGACCGCGGCACTGCTGTCGACCTGCGTGCGCGAGTCCGACATTCTGGCGCGCATGGGGGGCGACGAGTTCGCCGCCCTGCTGGTCGACTCGGAGCCGGGCTTCGCCGAACAGGCCCCCCGCCGCGTGCAGGCCGCCTTCGAGCGGCGCAGCGCTACCCGCACGACCCCCTACGACCTGTCGATCAGCTGCGGTTCGGCGCCGTATCTGGGCGCCGAACCGCGGTCGCTCGATGAGCTGATCGAGCTGGCCGACGGGTTGATGTACGACGCAAAGCAGGCCATGAAGGCCGGTCACGAGGGCACCATGACCGGCCTGTGACAAGGCCGCCGCCACGCCCCGGCGAAACAGCCGGCGCGGGGCGCGACCCGCACCATCGCCGCCCGGCTCGAACGACCCGGCGCGGCGCTCGACGGCACGCGACCGGTTTTCGACAAACGGAGGAACAGTGAATCGCCAGTCCAACGTTCTACAGAGGATCTCGTTCGGCTTCGCCGCGCTGATCGTCATCTCCCTGCTGGCGACCCTCATCGGCTTCGCCAGCTGGCTCTACGTGAACAACAGGCTCCAGACGCAGCGCGACCGCCAGGTGCGGCTCGTCACTCTCACCGAGCGGGTCAAAGGCGGCTTCAGCACAGAGATCGACACGGCCCGGGCGGTCCTGCTGGAGCGCGCCTTCGGCAGCTCCCAGAGCACGAACGTCGCGGCCGCCGCGGCGCCTGTCGACGCGGCCGAGGCGGCGCTGCGCGAGATCCTGCCCGACCAGGCCAGCAAGACCGCTTTCGCGGCCTTCGATGCCGCCTCGACCGCGTTCGACGCAGCCCACGCCAAAGTCATCTCGCTGGCTCAGACGGGCCACTACCAGCAGGCTGCTCGCGTGGCGCAGCGTCAGCTCGACCCCGCCGGAGTCAAGGTGCAGCAGTCGCTCACCGCTCTCGGCACGGCCATCGACCAGAAGGTTGCCGCCGACCAGCGCCACCTCGATGACCTCGTCTGGGTCGTGGGGATCGCGATGGCTCTCGTGACGGCGCTGGCGGTAGCCGCCGGCATCACCATCTCCGTGCGACTGCGGCGCTCGACCGGCCGGGTCCTCACCGAGGTCATCGGCCGGCTGAGCACCTCGACCGCCGAGCTGCTGGCCGTCACAAGCCAGGTGGCGGCCGGCGCCGTGCAGACCGCGACGGCCATCAGCGAGGCCGCGACGACGGTCGACGAGGTGCGCCAGACCTCGCTGCTGTCGAGCCAGAAGGCGACCTCCGTTTCGGATTCGGCGCAGAACGCCGACCAGGTGGCCGAGGCCGGCCGGCGGGCGGTTACCGAGACCCTTGAGGGCATCCGCCGCATCCAGGAACAGATGTCCGTCGTCGCCGACAGTGTCGTGCGTCTTTCAGAGCAGACCGAGGCCGTGAGCGAGATCATCTCGACCTCCAACGACCTGGCCGAGCAGTCCAATCTGCTGTCGGTCAACGCCGCCATCGAAGCCGCCAAGGCCAGCGACCAGGGCAAGGGCTTCGGCGTCGTGGCCGAGGAGATCAAGAACCTTGCCATGCAGTCCAAGCAGGGCGTGGTCCAGGTGCGCTCCATCCTGAGCGATATCCAGAAGGCGACCGCCGCCGCGGTGATGGCCGCCGAGCAGTCGGGCAAGGCGATCGAAGAGGGCGCCCGGCAGGCCAGCGAGTCGTCGGTGGCCATCGAGGGTCTGGCCGAGAACGTCGCGGCCGCGGCTCAGTCGGCCATGCAGATCGTGGCCTCCAGCCAGCAGCAGCTCGTCGGCATGGACCAGATCTCGGAAGCCATGACCTCGATCGACCAGGCCAGTGCTCAGAACGCCGCGGGCGCTCGCCAGATGGAAGCAGAGGTCTCGCACCTGCAGGAGCTGGCGGTGGCGATGCGGGCGATGGTGGAAGCGACGCGCTCGGGCGACACGGGACGCGCCGCGGTCCGCCCCGCCCCGCCGCTGCCGGCCACCGAGTAGAGACCGAGGCATACACCCAGTAGATCGGGGCGCACACCCAGTGAACCGGGGCGCACACCCAGTGAACCGAGGCATACACCCAGTGGACCGGGGCGCATGACGGTACGCGCGAGCTCCTCCGCGGGAGCCGGCGCGGGCCGCGCGCGTCACTCGAAGCCGAGCAGGACCACCTCTTCTTCAAGGCGGATGCCGAAGTGCTCGAGCACGCGCCGCCGCACCTCGCCGGCGACGCGCCGGATGTCGTCGGCGCCGGCGCCGGGATGGGCGACGATGAAGTTGGCGTGCTCGCGGCTGACCTCGGCCTTGCCGAAACGGAATCCCTTGAGCCCCAGCTCGTCGATGAGCTTGGCCGCCGGCAGCTCGCGCGAGGGGTTCTTGAAGTAGCTGCCGCACGAGGCGTAGTCGAGCGGGTGCTTGCCGCGCCGCAGCTCGGCGTCGCGAGCGATCTCGTCGAGCAGGGCGTTGGGCTGTCCGGCACGCAGCGCGAAGGTCGCCTCGAGGACGACCGCGTGAGGATTGCCTTTGAGGCCGCTCGTACGGTAGCCGAGCGCAAGGTCGTCCGGTCCCGCGAGGTACTCGTCGCCGTTGGCCAGCACGCGGGCCCGCACGAGGGCGTCGCCCACGGCACGGCCGTAGGCGCCGGCGTTGCCGACCACGGCGCCGCCCACCGACCCCGGGATATTGCCGGCGAACTCGAGCCCGGCCAGCCCGCGCTGGGCGGCTTCGAGGACGGCCTCGGGCAGCAGCGCGCCGGCACCGGCCGTCAGCAGCTCGCCGTCGAGCCGCGTGGTGTCATTGCGAGCGAGCACGACCAAGCCCCGGATGCCGCGGTCGGAGACGAGCACGTTGGTCGCCTGGCCCAGCACGGTGACCGGCAAGCCGAGCTCGCGGCCGAGCACCACGGCGTGCCGAAGGTCTTCGGTGCGGCGCGCGGTGAACAGGTGCTCGGCCGGCCCGCCGACGCGATAGGCGCAGTGCGGCGCGATCGGCACCGCGTGCCGCAGGCCGGGCAACTCACGCTCGAGGATCTGGCTGACGTCGGGCTGGGGGCTGTCGTTCATCGTCCCTTTCCGGGTAGGTGTGTCGCGCTTCTGTGACGATTATGTCACTCCCGGTCCGTGACCCCCATGCCTGTCGCGCTGCGGCGCCCTTCGGACGGTGCGTAGTACTTATGTACCTGGGCCTGCCTGCCGATACCCGGCCTTACCGAGGGACAGGGAGGTACCGCATGACCGTGGTGGGACGTGTCAGGCGTGGGTACGCCATGCTGGCGATACTCATCCTGCTGACGGCGGGCCTGTATGTGGCCCGCTATCTGATCGTAGACCGGCCGAACGGCAGCGACCGAGTGACCGAGCAGGCGCTCACCGATGTCGGACAGACGGTGCCCACTTCGGTGGCCATCTACTCGGCCTGGATCGACAAGGGTCTGCTCTACGGCGGCGTCGCGATGGCCGCGCCCACGGTGCTCACCGACGACGCCCACGCCGCCACGGCGGCTCTCTCGCAGATGAGCGGCCGTCTCGACGGCGGCGCCGCGGGGCCGCGGCTCGCGGCGCTGCAGGTCGCCTTCGCTCAGTTTCTGACGATCGCCCAGAAGACCTTCGCCCTGGAGCAGGACTACAAGATGGACCAGGCGCGCGTGCTCGCGGCCAGCAAGGTCAACGGTCTGACCGAGCAGGTGCTCACCAAAACGAGCGACTACCGTGAGACCGCCCTTCAGCAGCTCGCCGACCGGCGCTCGGGCCGTGACGCGGCCAACAGCGCTATCACGATCATGCTCATGGTGGTGTTTGCCGGCGCCGCGCTGGCCAGCGTCGTCATGGTCCTACGCCTGCCACGCGAGATCGCCGAGATGGTGCGCGGCGTCGTCTCTGATCTGGAACACACGACGGTACAGGTGAGCGCCGTCTCGACGCAGCTTGCCAGCGGCGCCGCCGAGACGGCGGCTGCCGTGAGCGAGGCGGCCACGACCGTCGACGAGGTGCGACAGACGTCGGTGCTGGCCAGCCAGAAGTCGACGGCTCTCGCCGACCGTTCCAGGGAAGCCGAGAAGGCAGCCGACTCCGGGCGCCGCGCGCTGGCCGAGATCGTCGAGGATATGGGCGACATCGAGTCCCAGGTCACTGTGATGAGCGGCAGTATCGTCCGCTTGAGCGAGCAGACCGAGGCGATCGCGAACCTGACGACGACCTCGCACGACATCGCCGAACAGTCGAATCTGCTGGCCGTGAACGCTGCCATCGAGGCCGCCAAATCGGCTGAAGAGGGCAAGGGGTTCAGCGTCGTCGCTGACGAGATCAAGAGCCTTTCAGGACAGTCCAAGGCCGCCGTGGCGCAGGTCCGTCGGGTGCTGGCGGACATCGTCAAGGCGACTACGGCCGCGGTAGATGCCGCCGAACGCAGCACGAGTGCGATCGCGCGCAGCGTGGAGCGCGTGGCCGGCTCGAGCGAAGCCATCGAATCGCTGGCAGGCAGTGTCGAGATGACGGCCCAGTCGTCGTTGCAGATCGCCGCTTCCAGCCAGCAGCAGCTCATCGGCATGGACCAGATCAGCCAGTCGATGGAGTCGATCAACGAGGCCAGTGTCCACAACGCGGCCGCCGCTCGCGAGATGGCTGAGGAGCTCGCTCGCCTTAGGGCAGTCGCGGAGCGCCTGCAGACCATGATCGGCACCGGATCGGTGGAAGACGATCTGGTCGACGAAGCCGATCCCGTGGCGATGGCCCTCAGCGCCCGCTATGCCGCCGAAGTGGCTCTGCCCGGCGACGCGGTCGCGGCCGGCGAGGCCGGCGTGGACGGCGACGGGATGGCGGTCGACGAAGCCGGCGCGGGCGGCGACGCGGTCGCGGCCGGTGACGCCGCGCTACAGCCGGCCGACTGACGCCGAGCCGGAGCCGTTCGACCAACGCCGAGCGGGGCCGTCCGACTGACGCCGCGCCGCAGTCGGCCGACTCACGCCGAGCCGCGGCCGTTCGTCTGACGCTACGCTGCACCCGTCCTGTCGACGACCGCCGCTCCGCCCTTGCCCCCTCGTCCTGACCGCCTCGGCGCCGCCGGCTCATCGCGGTGCTCCTCGCCGATTGCCGATGCTCACTGCCGAGGGTCGGGAGGGTTGACCATCTCCCGTACGTGAGATAAAGTGCGTAACTCCTACAGGGAAGATGGAGATTACGCCGTGCACATCTCGACCCGATGTCGATACGCGATCAAGGCTTTGGTCCGCCTCGCGCTGTCCTATGGCGGTCCGCCGGTACAGTCGCGCGACATCGCCGACTTCGGGGCCATTCCGGCAAAGTACCTGGAGCAGGTCATGCACGACCTCCGCCAGAGCGGCCTCGTGAACAGCACACGCGGCAAGAACGGCGGCTACGTGCTCGCCCTGCCGCCCGACGCCATCTCCTTCGCGCAGGTGCGTGAGATCGTCGATGGGCCGCTCGGCGATCCCGAGCGAATGCCCGGAGTCGGCCAGGCCGACGCTCTCGTCGAGCCCGTGTGGCACGACGTGCGGCAGGCGGTCCGAGAAGTCCTGGCCGGCGCCACCATCGGCGCGGCCGCGGAGCGCGCGCGGTCGACCGCCACCTACGTCATCTGACAAACCCTGACGATTCCCCTGGAGAGAACATGACCGACCTGAAGCAGACAAACCCCGGGTTCGACACGATCGCGCTGCACGGCGGCCAGAAGGCCGATCCCACGACCAACGCTCTGGCCGTACCGATCTACCAGACGACGTCGTATGTGTTCAACGACGCAGATCACGCCGCCAACCTCTTCGGCCTCAAAGAGTTCGGCAACATCTATACGCGGATCATGAACCCGACAAACGACGTCTTCGAGCAGCGCGTCGCCGCGCTCGAGGGCGGCGTCGGCGGACTGGCCTTCTCCTCGGGCTCGTCGGCGGTGACCTTCTCTATCTTGAACATCGCCGGCGCGGGTGACCACGTGATCTCCGCCAACAGCCTCTACGGCGGCACCTACAACCTGATCGCCTGGACGCTCCCCAAGCAGGGCATCACGACCCGCTTCGTGGACAGCTCCGGCCCGGC
>PMKK01000022.1 GCA_003157715.1 Actinomycetota bacterium | reverse complement strand
CCGGTGCGCGGAGTGCGGCAACCCCCTCGTGAGCGAGCGGGTGATCGAGGTCGGCAACATCTTCCAGCTCGGCACGAAGTACTCCTAGCCCATGGGGGCGACCTACTTAGACGAGCAGGGCGTCGAGCGCGACATCGTCATGGGCAGCTACGGGATCGGGCTCGCGCGCATCGCCGCGGCGGCCGTCGAGCAACATCACGACGACCACGGCATCTGCTGGCCGGCCGCGATCGCCCCGTTCCAGGTGCACCTCGTGGTCGTGCGGACCGCCGACGAAGTCCAGGCGGCCTTGGCCGACGAGCTCGACGCCGCGCTCGCGCGGCGCGGACTCGACGTGCTTCACGACGACCGCGAGCTGTCGCCCGGCGTCAAGTTCAAGGATGCCGACCTTCTGGGCTGCCCCGTCCAGGTCGTGGTCGGCCGGCGGGCCGGCGAGGGCGTGGTCGAGCTCAAGCTGCGGGCGAGCGGCGAACGCCGCGAAGTGGCTGCCGCCGATGTGGCCGCGGCGGTGCTCGCGGTGCTCGCCGACTCCTGACTTCCGCCGACCAGAGGGCCCTCGCCTACCCCGTGCTCTGGGCCACGAGCGCGCGGCCCTCGCCGTGGTCGTGCGGCTCCGTTGCCTGCTCAGACGACAAAAGGCCCGTAGTACGCTCAAGTTAGAGGTCTTTTTGGGCGATAACCTCTAACGAAATGCAGACGATGCTAAAAGCGACACGACCGCGCTACTCCCGTGAGCGCTTTCAGGTGGCCCTCAAAGGCCTCATGGAGGAACGCCATCTGAGCTACCGTCAGCTGGCCTACAAGACGCAGCTCTCAGCGGGCTACCTCAACCACCTGACCAAGGGCACACGGCCGGTGCCGGCCGACCCGGTGATCCGCACGATCGCCACGGCCCTCTGCGTCGAGCCCGACTTCTTCCTCGAATACCGGTTGCGCCAGGTCGCCGACGTGCTCGACGCTTCGACCCATCTGATCGATGCGCTGTACAGTGTGCTGCTGCTGCATACGCCGATCTCCGATGAGATGAAGGCGATGCTCGAAAAGCCGCGCAACGGCAACGGCAACGGTCACGGCAATGGGAACGGGAGCGGCAGCGGCGATCCCCGCTCGCACATCGTCGCGAACTGAGCCCCACAGTGAGAGCCCAGCGTGCGACCGGCCCTGCCGGTCTTTTTTGTTTGTGGGTCCGCAAGGCTGCGCGAAAGCACGCTAACGGTCGCCACACCGGGCCGGAAACGTTACCCTCTCACGCGGGTACTGCTCGAACACTTTGAGGGAAGGGTGAACGACGAGCCTGTCTGAAGTCGCCTGTCAGGCGTTGCCGCGCCTGCGCTTTCTCATCGCTCCCGAGGCCGCTCTTCTCCTGCGCGCTCGCGACCGCGTGCGCGACTATCTGCTCCAGCACTGCGCGGAGCGGCCGCTCATCGATGACGTCGTGCTGTGCATCGAGGAAGCCTGCACCAACGCCATCCGTCACAGCCAGGTCACGGACGACATCGAGATCTCGCTCGAATTCGCCGACGACGATCTCATCGCTCTGGTCAAAGACAACGGCCGCGGGTTCGACGTCGATGCCTTCGACCCCGAGGCGCTTCCCGACCTCTCGAGCGATCACGGCCGTGGGCTGTATCTCATCTCCCGCCTCTCTGACGAGATGCAACTGCGCCGTAACGGCGGGCTCGAGGTGCGCATGGTCAAGAGGGCCGTCACGCGCGGCACGGCGCCCGTCCTGGAGAGCGGGCTCGGTGACCTCGACGCCCCGCCGCAGCCCGCCCACCGTGAGGCTCGCACGCGGGCCCTGCTCGAGGAGATCGACGAGGGCTTCTTTGCCCTCGATTGGGAGTACCGCCTCGTGCACGCCAATCGGGCGGCCCTGCGCCTGTGCGGAAAGCCGCTCGAGCACGTGCGCGGCCGGACTCCCTGGGAGCTCTTTCCCTACGCCGGAGAGGGGGCGCTCTTCGCGGCCTTCCGCGAAGCCATGATCGTCGGCAAACCGTCCGTGCTCGAGTACCGCTTCGTGGCCACGGGCGACTGGCTCGAGGTACGCGTCTACCCGACCGGCGCCGGTCTTTCTGCCTACTATCGCGAGATCAACGAGCGCAAGGCGGCCGAAGAGGAGCTGCTGCGCTATCGCCTGCTCTCGCGGCAGGCGCGCGACATCATGCTCTTCGTGCGCGGCGTCGACGGCCGCATCCTCGAGGCCAACGCCGCGGCCGAGACGGCGTACGGCTACACCAAGCAAGAGCTCCTCGCCCGTTCGATCCACGATCTGAGGGCGCCCGCGACCTCGCCGTCGGTGCGCGGCCAGATGGACGCCGCCCGTGACGCGGGCATCCTCTTCGAGACGCTGCACAAACGTGCCGACGGTTCGCTGTTTCCCGTCGAGGTAAGCTCGCGCGGCGTGATCGCCGGCAACGGTGAGACGATGCTGCTCAGCATCGTGCGCGACATCACGGAGCGCAGGCGAGCCGAGCAGGCGCTGTGGGAGAGCGAAGAGGCGGCGCGCCGGGCCGAGGACCGCTACCGTGGTCTGTTCGATACGCTGAACGAGGGTTTCTGCACCATCGAGATGGTGTTCGACACCGCTGGCCGGCCGGTCGATTATCGCTTTCTCGAGGTCAACCGGATGTTCGAGGAGTACACCGGCCTGCACGACGCGCAGGGCAAGCTGATGCGTGATCTCGCTCCGGACCACGAGGAACATTGGTTCGAGATCTACGGCAGGGTCGCGGTGACCGGCGAACCGGCGCGCTTCACGGCTCCGGCCGCCGCGCTCGGCCGCTACTACGACGTGTCGGCCTTTCGGCTGGACGGACCGGACAGCCGGCAGGTCGGCATCCTCTTCAGCGACATCTCCGAGCGCTGGCGGGGCGACGAGGAACGCCGGCGCCTGAACGAGATCAATGACGTGATCCACTCCACCCTCAGGGTCGAGGAGATCATGCAGCGCGTCGTGGCTTCCGCCGCCGAGGCCATGGGGTCGGACAGCGCCATGGTCGCCATCAGGCACGGCGACGACTGGGTGGCCCAGTACGGCTACCCCGAGGTGCCGGGCGTGATCCACGAGAGCGTGCGCGGCGATGAGGCGCCCTTCATGATCACGGCCGTCACGCAGCGGCGGCCCGTCGCCATCGACGACTGCGAGACCGACCCGCGCTGCGATCCCGCGGTGCAGCGGCGCTTCGGGGTACGCTCTGTGCTGTGCCTGCCGCTGGTCGCCCGCGACGACGTCCTGGGCGTGATCTTCTTCAACCACCACCGTGTCGCCGTGAAGTTCACGGAACAGACGGTCGACTTTGCCGGCAAGCTGGCCGCGACGATCACGTCGGCGCTCGAAAACGCCCGTCTCTACGAGG
>PMKK01000041.1 GCA_003157715.1 Actinomycetota bacterium | reverse complement strand
GGGCGCCTGCGGCCCGGGACGCGGCCGCTGGCCCGCGACGAGGCCCGGTTCGCCGAGCTCTATGACGAGCGCCGCCCGCTGTACGCCGAGGTTGCGACGGCCGCGGTGCGCAGCACCGGTCACGAACGGCTCGCCCAGGTCGTCGAGAGGGTGCTCGGGGCGGTCGCCGCGTGGACCGGCGCGAGCGCACCGTTCGCCACGCTGACGGTCGCCGTGAGGGCGGGTGGCGACGCCTACGAGGTGCTCGTCGGTGCCGGTCTTCTGGCGCGCCTCGGCGAGCTCGTCGGCGGGTCCGCCACGCAGGCCGTCGTGGTCTGCGACGAGAACGTGGCTCCGCTGTATCTCGAACGCGTGCGGAGCAGTCTCGAGGCTGCCGGCCGGCGGTCTTCAAGCGTCGTCGTGCCGCCCGGCGAGCAGGCCAAGACACAGGCCACGCTCAGTCTGCTCTACGACCGGCTCTACGATCTCGGTGTCGGTCGCGGCGACGTGGTCGTGGCGCTGGGCGGCGGGGTGGTCGGCGACATGGCAGGCTATGCCGCGGCGACCTTCCTGCGTGGCGTCGGCCTCGTCCAGGTGCCCACCACGCTGCTCGCCATGGTCGACGCGGCGGTGGGCGGCAAGGTCGCCGTCGACTATCGTGAGGGCAAGAACTACCTGGGGACGTTCTATCAGCCGCTGCTCGTGGTCGAGGACACCGATACCCTGGCGACGCTGCCCGAACGAGAGATACGGGGCGGCTGGGCCGAGGTCGTCAAGCACGGCCTGCTGGCCGGCGGCCGTACCCTCGAGCTGACTGAGGCCGGGGCGAGGCACCCGGCGCGGCCGGACGCCCGCGTGCTCGCAGCCGACGTGAGTTTCAAGGCCGCGGTCGTAGAGCGCGACCCGCGCGAGATCACGGGCGCGCGCGCGGTGCTGAACTTCGGACATACGGTCGGTCACGCGATCGAAGCGGCCGGCGGCTTTGCCGCCTACTCGCACGGCGAGGCCGTCGGCCTGGGTCTTCGCGCGGCGCTGTGGCTGTCGCAGCGACTGGCGGGGCTCGACGCTGACGAGGCTACCCGTGCTCAGGAGCTCATCTCGGCGGTGGGGCTGCCCGAACGGCTCACCGGCATAGCCGCCGACGATGTGGCGCGCCTGATCGCGCGCGACAAGAAGGCGTCCGCCGGGATCGCCCGGTTCGTCTTGCTGGAAAGTGTCGGTCGGCCCGTGGCTGGGGTCACCGTACCGGCCGAATTGCAGAGCGAGGTGGTGGCGTGGCTGCTGAACCGATGAGAGTGCTCTGGCTGCTGCACGGGGTGAATCTCGACATGCTCGGCCGGCGGCCGGCAAGCCAGTACGGCACGATCACGCTGCCTGAGCTCTGCGCGCGGGTGACTGCCCATGCGCTCCTGCACGGCTTCGAAGTGCGCTGCTTTCAGACCAATCACGAGGGCCGGCTGATCGAACAGTTGCACGCTCTCGCCCGCGGCGATGAGGCAGTCGACGCCATCGTCATCAACCCCGGCGCCTGGACGCACTACAGCTGGGGACTTCACGATGCGCTCGAGCTCGTCACCTGCCCCGTGGCCGAGGTCCATCTGTCGGCCGTCGACGAGCGCGAAGCGTGGCGCCGCCAGTCGGTGATCGCCGACCTCGCCCAGGTGCGCGTGTCGGGGAAAGGGTCCGACGGGTATCTCGAGGCTGTGGACAAGCTGGTGGAGGTGCTCGACTCATGAACGAACGTCTTGCCGCGGTGCGCCGGCTGCTCGTCGCGCGCAAGGTCGATGCCGTCCTCGTCAGCGACGGTGCCGACATCAGGCACCTGTCGGGCTTTCGCGGTGACGACACGATCCTGCTGGTGAGTGCCGATCAGGCGCTCATCTGCGGCGACTCGCGGTTCTGGGCGCAGATCGAGGCCGAGGTCGCCGGCTTCACGCTGGTCAGAAGCGAGGGCGGTGACGCCCTGACCGCCGACGCCCTCGCGGCCTGGGCGGCGGGGGACGGCCGCGACGAACGCGAACGCGCGCTGGGCTTTCAGGGCGCGGCCGTGTCGTATGCGGCCTACCGGCGGCTGCGTGGCCGCTTCGCCGGCCGGCTGCGCGACCTGGGCAACGCCTTGAGCGCGACGCGCGAAGTAAAGGACGCGGGCGAGCTCCGGCTCCTGAAGGCCGCGGCGGCGCTCGCCGACAGCGCGCTCGAAACGGTGGTCGCCGAGGGCCTGCTGGGGCGCAGCGAAGCCGAGATCGCCTGGGCCGTGGAGCAGGCGCTGCACGCCGCCGGCGCCGAAGCCCCCGCCTTTCCGACTATCGTGGCGGCCGGGCCGCACGGCGCCTTGCCGCACGCCGTCCCCGGCGACCGGGTCGTCGCGGACGGCGACCTGGTCGTGATCGACATGGGCGCCCGGCTCGACGGCTACCACAGCGACATCACCCGCACGTTCGGTGTCGGGCGGCTCGGCGCCGATCAGCGCGCCGTCTACGAGATCGTCCACAGGGCGCAGCTCGCGGGCCTCGGGGCGGTGCGCGGCGGCGTCGCTGCCCGTGCGGTCGATGCCGCCGCGCGCGACGTGATCGAGGCGGCCGGCTACGGCGAGCACTTCGGCCACGGCACGGGCCACGGTGTCGGGCTCGAGATCCACGAAGGCCCGCGCGTCGGCCGGCGCAGTCGCGACCGGCTGCGGCCGGGCATGGTCGTCACGGTCGAACCCGGCATCTACCTCGACGGTCGCTTCGGCGTGCGCATCGAGGACACGGTGGTGGTCGGCGCCGGCGGCTGCGAGCGGCTTACCCTGTTTGCGAAGGAGCTGCGCATCGTCGGGTAGGACCGCCGCCGCATCGCCGCCTGCGTGCCTGTCTTTCGTGTATCATGATGTGCCGACTCGGGGAGAGGGCTCGCAAGTGAGCCGTCCCGAACCGCATATCCCGATCCGAGCTAGAGAGAGCCTCATGGCCGAAGTAGTGTCCACCAGTCAGTTCAACAAAGGCATGGCGATCGCGATCGACGGTGAGAACTTCACCATCGTCGAGTTCCAGCATGTCAAGCCGGGCAAGGGGGGCGCCTTCGTGCGCACCAGGGTCCGCAACATCGCGACCGGCGCGGTCCTCGACAAGACCTTCCGTTCGGGCGAGAAGTTCGACCGCATCCACACCCAGTCGCAGACCATGACGTATCTGTACTCGACCGACGACGAGGTCGTGCTCATGGACCCTGAGACCTTCGAGCAGGTCACGGTGAATCCCGAGACGGCTCGTCAGGCGCTCGACTGGGTGGTCGAAAACCAGCAGGTACAGCTGCTCTCGCTGGACGGCGTGCCGGCCAGCGTCGAAGCGCCCAATCACGTGGAGCTGGCCATCACCCAGACCGACCCAGGCCTGCGCGGCGACACCGCTCAAGGGGGCACCAAACCGGCCACCCTCGAGACGGGGGTCGTGATCCAGGTGCCGCTGTTCATCGAAGAGGGCGAGCTCGTGCGGGTCGACACGCGCACCGGCGGCTACATCACGCGCGTCTAGCGCGCAAGGGGAGCAGGGGAGACCGCGTTTTGCGAGCCAGGCGCATCGGCATCACCGACACCACCCTGCGCGACGCCCACCAGTCGCTGTGGGCCACACGCATGCGCACCGCCGAGATGCTGCCCGTCATCGAGCTTCTCGACGAGGTCGGCTTTCACTCGCTCGAATGCTGGGGCGGGGCCACCTTCGACGCCTGCCTGCGGTTCCTGGACGAAGACCCCTGGGAGCGCCTGCGCGTCCTGCGAAACCACGTCCATCGCACGCCGCTGCAGATGCTGCTGNNCGCGGCCAGAACCTGGTCGGCTACCGGCACTACGGCGACGATATCGTGCGTCGCTTCGTCACCAAGGCGGCCGAGAACGGCATCGACGTGTTCCGCGTCTTCGACGCTCTGAACGACACCCGCAACTTCGAGACCGCGGCGGCCGCGATCAAAGAGACGGGCAAACACTTCCAGGCGGCGGTCGTCTACACGATCTCGCCGGTGCACTCGCTCGACCACTACATCGAGGTCGCCCGGCGACTCGTCGACATGGGCGCCGACTCCCTGTGCATCAAGGACATGGCGGCACTGCTCTCCCCGTACTATGCCGAGCAGCTCATCACCCGGCTGAAGAGCGAGTTTGCCGTTCCCATCCAGCTGCACTGTCATTACATCGGAGGGCTCGCGCCGATGACGTACCTCAAGGCGATCGAGGCCGGCGTCGACGTCATCGATACCGCCACCGTGCCGATGGCCTTCGGCAACTCGCAGCCCGCCACCGAGATGGTGGTGACCGCCTTGATCGGCACGCCGTACGACTCCGAGCTCGACCTCGAGAAGCTGTTTGCCATCGCCAAGTACTTCGAGCGGGTTCGTCTCGAGGGTGGCTGGGACCGCGGCGTCACCTCACTCACCCATATGCAGGTCTACTCGCATCAGGTGCCCGGCGGGATGATCTCGAACCTCGAAGGTCAGCTAAAGGAACAGAACGCTCTCGACCGCCTGCCCGAGGTGCTCGAGGAGATCCCCGTGGTGCGCGCCGAGGTCGGCTTTCCGCCGCTCGTNNCGTGCCCGACGAGATGAAGGCCTATCTGCGCGGCCGCTACGGCGCGGCGCCAGGGCCCGTCTCGGCCGAGATCGTCGAGCGCGTGCTGGGCGACGAGCAGCCCATATCGGTACGTCCGGCCGAGCTCATCGACGAGACGCTCGACGACTTTCGCGCCGAGATCGGCGATCTGGCACGTTCCGACGAGGACGTCCTGTCGTATGCGCTCTTTCCGCAGACGGCGCGCGCCTACCTCGAACGCCATCACCTCGGTCCGGAGCACGACGTGTTCGGCATCGACGTGCCCGCCTACCTCAGCTCGCAGATGGAGACGGCCGTGAACAAGGCCGGCGCCGATCGCGTCAAGGACATCATCGCCATGGTCGAGGCAAGCGATCTTCAGGAGCTCATCCTCGAAGAGGGCGATGTACGTATCACCGTGCGCAAGACCGCTCCCGACGCACCGGCCGCCGACAACGGCGCGGCTCCGGCGTCGGCGGCGGCCACCGCGCAGGCGCCAGGGCCGGGTACCCAGAGCAATGGGTACCACCTGGTGCGCTCGCCGATGGTAGGCACCTTCTACCGTGCCTCATCGCCCGCGATCCCGCCTTTCGTCGATGTCGGCGACGACGTGAGCAGCGGCCAGACCCTCTGCATCCTCGAAGCCATGAAGCTCATGAACGAGCTGGGTTCCGACGTGAGCGGGGTGGTGCGCGAGGTGCTGGCCGAAAACGGCGCCGCGGTCGAGTACGGCCAGCCGCTGTTTGCCATCGAACCCGCCTAACGCCGGGTCCGCCGGTCGTGACCCCTCGCAGACCGAGTCGTAAGCAGGCGCGCCGCGACGCCGTGTTCGTGCTCTACCAGCGTGAGGTCACCGACCGTCCGCTCGAAGCGCTGCTGACCGACCGTGCCGAGAGCGAAGGGTACGCTCCCGACGAGTTCACGGCGCGCAGTGTCGCCGGGGTCGTCGACAGTCAGTCCCGGCTCGACGTCGAGCTTGCGGCGAACTCGCCGGCCTGGCCGCTGTCGCGCATCGCGCCGCTCGAACGCAGCATCCTGCGGCTCGCGCTCTGGGAGCTGCGCAGCGGCGAGACACCGCCCGAGGTCGCGATCGACGAAGCGGTGCGCCTGGCAAAGCGCTACTCGACCGACGAGGCGGCAGGCCTGGTGAACGGCATCCTCGCCGGGGCCCTGCGCACCGGCGAGCCCGGGACGTTCGCCGGTGCCGGAGAGGGCGGACAGACATCGTGAGCGCGACCCGACCGGGTGCCGCCCAGGACCGTCGCGCGCTCACCCGGGTGCGCGAGATCGCCGCCGAGCTGCGCGACCTCGAGCAGCGCGTCGCGCAGGTGGGCTCCACCGACATCGCCATGAGTCTCTTCGAGCGCGCCGCCGAGCTCGCCGACGAGGCGGCGCGCCTGCTCGAAGACACAGGCAGGGCGTCGCCGGCCACGGACCCGGCGCCGGCGAACCCAGCTCCGGCGTCGTCGAACCCAACTCCGGCGTCGTCGAGTGCGGACTCGGCCCCGTCGCACCCCGGCCCGGCGTCGACAGGTCCAGACTCAGCGCCGTCGAGCCCCGGCCGGGCGTCGTGAACGAGGACGGCCGTCCCAAGGGTGGGGGAGCGGGCGCGAGAGCCGACGCGGGCGCCGCGACCCGATACCCGGAGCATCTCCGCGAGCTCGTCGAGCGCTACCTCGATGAGCTCGATTTCAACGCGACGCCGGCGGCGCTGCCGCTCGTTTCGGCGATGCGCTACTCACTTCTGGCCGGCGGCAAACGCATCCGTCCGGTACTCAGCCTGGCCGTGGCCGAACGGCTGGGCTGCCCGCCGGAGCGCGTGCTGCCCTTCGCGGCGGCGCTCGAGCTGATCCACACCTACTCCCTGATCCACGACGATCTTCCGGCGATCGACGACGACAGCCTGCGGCGCGGCGTGCCCACCTGTCACGTCAAGTTCGGTGAGGACATCGCCATCCTCGCCGGCGACGGGCTGTTCGCCGAAGCCTTCCGGCTGATCACCGACCGTCAGCAGGGAGACGCCGCTCTGCTCGTGGCGGCGCTCTCTGAAGTCGCCTGGGCGACCGGCGTGCAGGGCATGGTCGGCGGCCAGTACATGGACGTGGCCGCGACGGCCAGCCGCGACGACGAGCTGCGCCTGTTGCACTCGCTGAAGACGGGCCGTCTGATCGAGGCGGCGGTGGCCGGGGCGGCCATCCTCTGCGGGGTGCCGGGGGAGACACTCGAACCGTACCGCGTCTTCGCCCGCGAGATCGGGCTGCTCTTTCAGATCGTCGACGACGTCCTCGATGTCGACGGCGAGACTGTCGAGCTCGGCAAGACCGCCGGAAAGGACGCGCGGCTCGACAAGACCACCTACGTCTCGCGTTTCGGCCTGGAGCGGGCCCGTGAGCTGGCCGCCGAAAGTCACGCCCGCGCCCAGACGCGGCTCACAGACCTCGGCGGCGATCCGGGAAGTCTCGCGGCCGTGACCGACTACATCCGGTACCGCCGCTCGTAGCGGCCGCGCGCCGGGCGCACGTCGAACGTCGCCGCGGCCTGCCGGTCTCGGGGCGGTGGTATACTCCGGACTCAATGGACCAGCTCTCGCGCATCTGCGGTCCGTCCGACCTGCACTCACTGGCCATTCCTGAGCTCCAGGCCCTCGCCGACGAGATCCGCGAGGTGATCCTGTCGTGTGTCAGCGAGGTCGGCGGCCACCTGGCGGCCAGTCTCGGCGCGGTCGAACTGACCGTGGCGCTGCACAGCGTCCTCGACAGCCCCCGCGACAAGATCATCTGGGACGTCGGCCACCAGGCCTATGCCCACAAGATCATCACCGGGCGGGCCGAGTGCTTCAACACCATCCGGCAGTACGGTGGCCTCTCGGGGTTTCCCTGCCGGCGCGAGTCCGAGCACGACATTGTAGGCACGGGCCACGCTTCGACGTCGATCAGCTACGGACTGGGCCTGGTCGAAGCCGACAGGCTCGCCGGGCGCTCCGAAGGCCACGTGGTCTGCGTGCTGGGCGACGGCGCCCTCACGGGTGGGGTGGCTTTCGAAGCCTTGAATCAGGCCGGGCAGCTCCGTACGCCGCTGGTCGTCGTCCTGAATGACAACCAGATGTCGATCAAGCCGAATGTCGGCGGCTTTCAGCTCTACCTCAATCGCTTCCGCCTCGACCCGGGGCTCACGCGTTTGCGCGAAGACATGGAACGCACCATCGCTCGCATCCCGGCGATCGGCGCTCGGGCCTACAGTCTGGGCCGCGACGTCAAAGAGAGCATGAAGGCGTTCCTCGGTCCCGGGCTCATCTTCGAGGAGCTCGGGTTTGCCTACATCGGCGTAGTGAACGGTCACGATATCGGCGCCCTGCGCGAAGCCATGCGCCAGGCGATGGATACACAGCGCCCAGTGCTCGTGCACGTGCGGACGGTCAAGGGCAGGGGCTACGAGCCGGCCGAGGAGAGGCCGTCCGAGTTCCACGGCACCGGACCGTTCGAGCGCAGCAATGGTGAGCGCAAGGCGAGCCCGCGGGGCACGACCTACACGCAGGCCTTCGGTCACGCCCTGGTGCGCGAGGCGCGTGCCGACTCGAGGATCGTCGCGGTCACCGCCGCCATGACCGAAGGCACCGGCCTCGGCGGCTTCGAGCGCGAGTTTCCCGGCCGCCTGTACGACGTCGGCATCGCCGAACAGCACGCCGTGGTCTTCGCGGCGGGGCTTGCCTTGGCCGGCATGAAGCCCGTCGTGGCGATCTACTCGACCTTCATGCAGCGGGCCTTCGACATGCTCGTGCAGGACATCGCCCTGCAACGCATCCCGGTGGTCTTCGCGCTCGACCGGGCGGGGCTCGTCGGCGACGACGGCCCGACCCACCACGGCGTCTTCGATCTGTCGTATCTGCGACTCATCCCCGGTCTGGTCATCATGGCGCCCTCCAGTCAGGCTCAGCTTCAGCACATGGTGCATACGGCGCTGCGACACGACGGTCCGGTGGCGCTGCGCTACCCGCGCGGGCTGGCCGCGGTGTTCGACGAACCCAAGAAGCTCGAGGTCATCGCCCTGGGCACCGCCGAGGTGCTGCGCGAGGGGCACGAAGTGGCCCTGATCGGCGTCGGCACCGGCGTCGGCATCGCGCTCGGGGCGGCCGATCTCATGGCCGCCGCCGGCGTGCGGGCGACCGTCGTCGACGCGCGCTTCGTTAAGCCACTCGACACCGCGCTGCTCGATGAGCTTGCCGCGACGCACGCGCGCATCGTCACCATCGAAGAGAACGTCCTGAGCGGCGGCTTCGGCAGTGCCGTCGCCGAGCACCTGGCCGACACCGATGTGCGGGTGCGCCGTTTCGGCCTGCCCGATCGCTTCGTCGCCCACGGCGACCGGGAGCGGCTGCTGACCGACCTCGGCCTTACCCCCGAGGCGATCGCGGCGGCCGTCCTCGAACGCCAGCCCGGGCTCGCGCACATCTCCTGAACCGATGCGGGAGCGGCTCGATACGCTGCTCGTCGCCCGCGGGCTCTTTGCTACCCGGTCTCAGGCCCGGGCCGCCGTGCTGGCCGGCGAGGTCACGATCGGCGGACGCTCCGCCGGCAAGCCGGGCACCATGGTCGACGATGGCAGCGAGCTTGTCGTCGCGCAGCGCCCCCGGTATGCGTCGCGAGGCGGGGACAAGCTCGCTCACGCCCTGGATACCCTGGGCGTCGATGTCGGCGGCGAAGAGGTCTGCGACCTCGGCAGCTCGACCGGCGGCTTCGTCGACTGCCTGCTCCAGCACGGCGCCGCCCAGGTCGTCGCCGTCGACGTCGGGTACGGTCTGCTCGACTACCGGCTGCGCACAGACCCGCGGGTGACGGTGCTGGAGCGCACCAACGCCCGCCGCCTCAAGGCCGATCGTCTGCCCTTCAGACCGAGCTTCGTCACCGCCGACGTGGCGTTTATCTCCCTCCGGCTCGCCCTGGGCCCTGTGCTAGAATGCGCCCGCGTCGGCTATCGCGGCCTCGTGCTCGTAAAACCGCAGTTCGAAGCCGGCCGCGAGCAGGTCGGAAAGGGCGGTGTCGTGCGCGACCCGGCGGTTCATCTGCAGGTGCTGGTCGGCATCGCGGCGTGGCTTTCCGAGCGCGGCGCGGCGGTGCTCGGCGTGTGCGATTCCGGCCATCCCGGGCCAAGGGGAAACGTGGAATTCTTCATCTATTTCTGCGACGCGGACAGCGCGCTGGCCGCACGGCGCACCGACGCCGCCGAGGCGGCTCGCCGCGCCGTCGAGGCAGTCCATGCCTGAGCCGCTGCGCCGCATCGGCATCCTCACGCACTTCGTGGCCAAGACCACCGACCGCACGTTGCGCGACCTGGCCGACGAGGGTCGGCGGCTGGGCCTCGAGCTCGTGGTGCCCGCCGACGAAGCCGCCAAGCATCGGCTGTCGGGCAGCGACGGCTTTCGGGTGGTCGACGACGACGAGCTGCGGACCGTCGACCTCTGCCTCGTGCTGGGCGGCGACGGCACCATACTGCGGGCCCTCGGCCGCATGCTCGGCAGCGGCGTGCCGACCACGGGTGTCAACTTCGGCAACGTCGGCTTCCTGGCCGGCATGCATCAGGTCGAGTGGCGCGCCGGGCTCGAGCGCATCACGAGCGGCAGCTACACGGTGATCGAGCTGCTCACGGTCGAGGCCAGGTGGAACGGCGAGCGCCACACGGCCGTCAACGACATAGTCCTGGCCCGGGTGCGCTCGCAGCGCGTGCTGCGGCTCGTCTACGAGGTGTCGGGCACGCGGGTCGGCGAGATGCTCTGCGACGGCATGATCGTCGCTTCGCCGGCGGGCTCTACGGCGTACAACCTTTCGTGTGCCGGACCGCTTGTGGTCTGGGACGCCGACGCCCTCGTACTCAACTTCATCGCTCCACATTCGCTCGGGTTCCGGCCCCTCGTGCTGCGGCCCGACCATGTCATCCGGATACGCAACGCCTCTCCGGCAGACGAAGCCGAGGTGCTCGCCGACGGTTCGAGCGTGGGCCGCCTGTGCTGTGGCGAGACCGTCGAGATCTCGGCCGGCGCGACCCGCGCGCGGCTGCTCGTGCAAGAGGGCGGTTCCTTCTACCACAACGTCGAGGAGAAGCTCTTCAATCGCGCTCGCCATGCGTTCTGAAGCTTCTGGCCGCGGCCGGCGCGCCCATGCTCGCTGAGCTGGCGATCGACGATCTGGTGCTCATCGCGGGCGCCCGGCTCGAGCTCGCCGCCGGTCTCAACGTCATCACCGGCGAGACGGGCGCCGGCAAGACGCTGCTCACCCAGGGCATCGGCCTGCTGCTCGGTCAGAAGGGCGAGGAGAGCCTGGTGCGGCCCGGCGCCGAACAGGCCCTGGTCCAGGCCGTGTTCGACGACGACGGCGAGACGCTGTCGGTCGCGCGACGCATCACCAGGGGCGGGCGTTCGCGAGCCTACCTCGACGGCCTCGTGTCGTCACTTGCCGTGGTCGAAACGGCGCTGCGCGAGCGCGTCGCGTTCTATGGGCAGCTCGAGCACGCTCGTCTGCTGCAGCTCGACCGCCAGCTCGATTTGCTCGACGCCTGGGCTGGTCCCCCCGTGGCGGCGTTGCTCGCCGACTACGCAGCGGCCTGGTCGGTCGCTCAGGAGCTGTCGCGCGAGCTCGACGCCGTGCGCGAGGCCGGTCACGACCGCGAGCGCGAGATCGACTTTCTGCGGTTCCAGATCGCCGAGATCGAGGCGGCCGCGGTCGAGCCCGGCGAAGACGAGCAGCTCAAGGCCGAGCGCGAGCGTCTGCGTCACAGCGAGAAGCTGGTCGAGCGCGTGGGCGGCGCCATCGCCCTGCTCGCCGACGAATCGGCCGGCGGGGGGCTCGACGCGCTGCGTGCCGGCGAGCGCCTGGTGGCCGAAGCCGCGGGTCTCGACGCCGCGCTTACCGACAGCGCCGCGCGCCTGGCCGGCCTGACCGCCGAGACCGACGATCTGCTCGACGTCCTGCGCTCCTATCTCGACGATCTCGACGTCGACCCGGCGCACCGCGACGCGGTCGAAACGCGCTACGGGCAGTTGCGCCTGCTGGCGCGCAAGTACGGCGGTTCGGCCGACGCGATCATCGCCACGGCGGCCGCGGCGAACGAGCGCCTGGCTACCCTCGAACGCCTCGAGGCCGACGAGTCCGACCTTGTGGCAAGGCGCGACGAGGCGCGGGCGCGGGCGCTGGCGGTGGCCGCGCGCCTGTCCGCGGCACGCGCCGCGGCGGCTCCCGTGTTTGCCGACCGAGTGGCCGGCGAGCTGCGCGGTCTTGCCATGCCACACGTGCGTTTCGAGGTCGAGCTTCAGTCCCGCGGCGAAAGCCCCGAGGCACTTGGCGCGCGCGGCGCCGACGAGGCCGAGTTCGTCTTTTCCGCCAACCCCGGCGTCCCGCCGCGCCCGCTGCGCGAGACGGCCTCGGGGGGCGAGCTCTCGCGCGCCATGCTGGCCATAAAGACGCTCGTGCATCTGGGCAACGACGTGCGCACGCTGATCTTCGACGAGGTCGATACCGGCATCGGCGGCGTGACGGCGAGCGTCCTCGGCGAGCGCCTGGCGGCGCTGGCCACCGCCACCCAGATCGTCTGCATCACGCACCTGCCGCAGGTGGCCGTCTTCGCCGAGCGTCACTTCGTGATCACCAAGCTGGCCGACGCCAAAGCCGATACCACCGAGACGGTCGTCACCGAGGTGGCCGGCGACGAGCGTCTGGCCGAGCTCGTCCGCATGCTCGGCGGCCGGCCCGACGACCTCACCGCTCGCGACCACGCTCGCGCGCTGCTCGATCGGGCGCGGACGGCCCGAGCGTCCTGATCGGCTCGCGCCGCGCTCGTTTGTTGCCGCCCCGGCGCCCTTTGATATACTCACTTCCCGAAGTGACTCAAGGGCTCGCCGGACAGACCCATTTGACGGTCCGCTTACGTCGGGCAGAGCCCCACACCCGCCGATTCACCCCCGATCTCGCCTTCGCGGCGCGCGTCGCGGTCGTCCTCGTGGCAGACGCTGGCCGTGCCGGCGCGGCTTGCCACGAGGACGGCGCTCGCCGGCGGGGTGGCGGCGTGTCGCCGCGTCGAGCGGGGGGCACCATCACACAGAGAGCGCGGCCGGCAGGGGACCTGCGAGAAGCGCAAACGACGAAGTGGCCACCGGTCACAAGCGAGGGGGCATGGCAAAACATATCTTCGTGACCGGGGGTGTGGTGTCCGGCCTCGGCAAGGGCATCACGGCGGCCTCGATCGGGCGGCTCCTGAAGGCCCGCGGGCTGAGCGTCGGCAACCAGAAGTTCGACCCGTACATCAACGTCGACCCCGGCACGNNGCCGAGACCGACCTCGACCTCGGGCACTACGAACGCTTCATCGACGAGTTCGTCGAACGCGACTCGAACATCACCACCGGCGGCATCTACAACGCCGTGATCCAGAAGGAGCGTCGCGGCGACTTTCTGGGCGGCACCGTCCAGGTCATCCCGCACATCACGAACGAGATCAAGAGCCGCGTCCACCGGCTGGCCCAGAAGCTCGACGTCGATGTGCTGATCACCGAGGTCGGTGGCACGGTCGGCGATATCGAGAGCCTGCCGTTCCTCGAAGCCATCCGCCAGTTCCGCAAAGACATCGGGCGCGACAACGTGCTCTACGTCCACGTCACCCTGGTGCCGGTCATCGGGGTGGTCGGCGAGCCCAAGACCAAACCCACGCAGCACAGTGTCGCCGAGCTGCGCGAGATCGGCATCCAGCCCGACATCATCGTGGCGCGCGCCGAAGAACAGCTCAGCCGCGGCATCCGCGACAAGATCGCCCTCTTCTGCGACGTCGAGCCCGAGGCGGTCATCTGCGCCCGCGACGTCGACGACATCTACAAGGTGCCCCTGCTCATGCACGAAGAGGGTCTCGACGATCTCGTGGTGCGCAAGCTCGGGCTCACCGACACCGAACCCGACCTCACCGACTGGCGCGCGCTCGTCGAGCGCATCGACGCCTGCCGGCAGCCGGTGACCATCGCCCTGGTCGGCAAGTACGTCCAGCTTCACGAGGCCTACCTGTCGGTGTGGGAGGCGCTCAAGCACTCGGCCATCTTCCACCGCCACCAGTTGCGCATCCTGTGGATCGATTCCGAAGAGCTGACGCCGGCCACGGTGGCCGAACGGCTGGGCGCCGCCGACGGCGTCATCGTGCCGGGCGGCTTCGGCATGCGCGGCATCGAGGGCAAGATCGAAGCCGTTCAGTTCTGCCGCGAACACAAGGTGCCCTACCTGGGCGTGTGCCTCGGCATGCAGTGCGCGGTGATCGAGTTCGCGCGCAACGTCTGCGGCATGGCCCGCGCGAACTCCTGGGAGTTCGACGAGGAGACGCCCTACGCCGTGATCGACCTGCTGCCCGAGCAGAAGGGCGTCGCGGATATGGGTGGCACCATGCGCCTGGGCGCCGAGACCATTCGCCTGGTGGCCGGCACAAAGGCACAGGCCGCCTACGGCCTCGACGAGGTCCGCGAGCGCCATCGGCACCGCTTCGAAGTCAACAACGACCTGCGGCCCGCGATCGAGGCCGCCGGACTCGTCGTGTCGGGCACGACGCCCGACGGACGCCTGGTCGAGATCGTCGAGCTGCCCGATCACCCCTTCTTCGTGGCTTCGCAGTTTCACCCCGAGTTCAAGTCGCGGCCGACCCGCCCGGCGCCCCTGTTTCGCGACTTTGTCGGCGCGGCGGCGCGCTACCGAGGCGAACGCGAGGGCGAGCTGGAAGAGTCGTGGGTGCAGTCGTAGACGACCTGCTCGCCCTGTTCGTGCGGCTGGTCGAGCTACCGTCGCCGTCGGGCCACGAACGCGCCGTAGCCGACTTCATCATCGCCTGTCTGCGCGACGCCGGGCTCGACCCCCACGAAGACGAGAGCGCGTCCGCGACGGGCGCCGGCAGCGGCAACATCGTCGTACGCGTGCCCGGAGCGGGGCGTGGCACGCCGATCGTCGTGGCCGCCCATATGGACACGGTCGCAGTCGACGGCCCCATCGAAGCGGTCGTCGAAGGCGGCGTGGTGCGCAGTGCCGGCGACACCATCCTCGGCGCCGACGACAAGGCCGCCTGCGCGGTACTGCTGGCGGTGCTTGGCGATCTCGCCAAAGGCCCGCCGGCCTGCGGCTTCGAGGCTGTCTTTTCTACCTGCGAGGAAGTCGGGTTGCGCGGCGCCAAGGCGCTCGATCTCGGCCACTTCGCGGCGCGCGCCGGGTTTGTCTTCGACAGCAGCGGACCGGTCGGCGACGTGATCACGCGAGCTCCGTCACAGAAGACCGTGACGGCCGCCTTTCACGGGGTCGCGGCGCACGCCGGGATCGCCCCCGAAAAGGGCCGCAGCGCCATCGCCGCCGCGGCCGCCGCGGTGGCCGCCATGGACCTCGGACGCATCGACGGTGTGACGACCGCCAACATCGGTCTGATCCGCGGCGGCAGCGCGACCAACGTCGTGCCTGAGCGCTGCCGTATCGAGGGCGAGGCGCGCAGCCACGAGCCGGCGCTTCTCGCGGCCCAGACGGCCCACATGGTCGACGCCGCGCAGCTTGCCGCCGCCCTCGCGGGCATCGACGTCGAGACCACCGTGTCCGACACCTTCACGGGCTTCTCGCTCGACGACGACGCCTTGCCGGTGCGCCTCGCCTGCGCGGCCCTGCGCGAGATCGGCATCGAACCTCGCATCGGCGCCAGCGGCGGCGGCTCCGACGTCAACGTCTACAACGCCGGCGGCTTGCCGAGCGTCAATCTGAGTTGTGGGGCCGAGCAGATCCACACGCCCGACGAGTACCTGCCGGTCGAGCGGCTCGACGAAGCCTACCGGTTGCTGCACGCCCTGTTGCGGGTAGCGGCGGCCACCACCGCGTGAACGCGGCGGCGGGCGGCGGGCGCGACCGCGCGAGCGACGTTGCGACCGGCGCCGGCGCTCATCCGGCCCCCGATCCGGCCGCGCCCGGCCCGGCGGCGCTCGGCTCGCCGCCGCCCGACCCGACCCTCGAGGAGTATCTGGCCTACATCGAGTTCGAGCGCACCCTGAGTCCGAACACCGTCGCCGCCTACCGGCGCGACCTCGCTCGCTACGCCGCGTTCCTTGCCGCCGCCGCGCCGTCGCGCTCGGTCCTGCAGGCCGCGGACGACGACGTGTACCGCTACTTCGCCGGTCCCGGCGGCGACGGCGCCACGACCAGCGTGGCGCGGCGCATGGCGGCCGTGCGCGGGCTGTACCGCTATCTGGTGCGCGAGCGCGGCCTCGTGACCGATCCGGCCACCCGCCTGCAGACCCCTCGTCATCCCCAGCCGCTGCCACGTGTGCTCGGCGTCGACCAGATCGAGCAGGTGCTGGGCGGCGTGCCCTCCGAAGGAGCGCTCGCCGAGCGCGACCTGGCCCTGTTCGAGCTGCTCTACGGCTGCGGCCTGCGAGCCAGCGAGGTCGTCACCCTGCGGCTTGCCGACATCGACCTCGAAGGCGGTCTCGTGCGCTGTCTCGGCAAAGGCGACAAGGAACGCGTCGTGCCGCTCGGCTCATACGCGGCCGCCGCCGTGGGCCGCTACACGGCCCACGGTCGCCGCAGCCTCGCCGGCCGGCGCCGCTACGACGAGCTGTTCCTGAACGCCCGAGGCGCTCCGCTCACGCGCCAGGGACTCGACTTCGTCCTGCGCCGCGCCCTGAAGCGCGTCGGTCTCGAGGGCAAGGCGAGCGCCCACACCTTCCGTCACAGCTTCGCGACGCACCTCGTCGAGGGCGGTGCCGACCTGCGCAGCGTGCAGGAGATGCTGGGACACAGCGACATCGCGACCACCCAGGTCTATACGCACGTGACCGCCGAGCACCTGCGCGAGGTCTTCTACAGCACGCACCCCCGTGCCCGGCGCCGCAAGGGCGGGCAGGGCGGCACGGGCGGTGGACGGTCCGGCACCGTGCCGGGCGGCGCCGATCGGCCTGAGGGGGCGGTCGAATGACGAAGGTCATGGTGTGCGTGCTCGACGGGGTCGGCGCCGGCGAGGCGCCGGACGCCGCGGCTTACGGCGATCGCGGCTCCGACACCCTGCGTCACGTGCTCGAGGCAAGCGACGTGGCGCTGCCCAACCTCGCGGCGCTCGGCCTCGGCCGCGTCGTCGGTCTGCCGCTCGGCGAGCCGCGCCCCGAGGCGACCTACGGCCGCCTGCTCGAGCTCGGCGCCGGCAAGGACACCACGACCGGCCACTGGGAGATGATGGGGCTGCCGCTCCAGGAGCCCTTCCCGACCTACCCGCATGGCTTTCCGGCCGCGGTGATCGAGCCGTTCAGCGCGGCCATCGGCCGTGGCGTGCTGGGCAACCGGCCGGCCTCAGGCACGGCGATCCTCGACGAGCTGGGCGACGAGCACTTGCGCAGCGGGCGGCCGATCGTCTACACGTCGGCCGATTCGGTCTTTCAGGTTGCCTGTCACGAAGACCTCGTGGCGGTCGAACTTCTCTACGAGTGGTGCGCGATCGCGCGCCGCATCTTGAGCGGCCGGCACGCCGTGGGCCGCGTCATCGCGCGGCCGTTTGCCGGCGTGCCGGGCGCCTTCGAGCGCACCCCCCGGCGGCGCGACTTCTCGCTGCCGCCCACCGGCCCGACCTACCTCGATCTGTTGGGCGAGGCAGGCGTGCCGGTGATCGGCGTCGGCAAGATCGGCGAGATCTTCGCTCAGCGCGGCGTCGAGGTCGACGACCACACCACCAACAACACCGCCGGCCTGGCCGCCTGCCGGCGCCACCTGCACGAGATGCGCGACGGTCTGCTGTTCGCCAATCTGGTCGATTTCGACCAGATCTGGGGACATCGCAACGATGTCGCCGGCTTCGCGGCCGGTTTGCGGGAAGTCGACGAGGCCATCCCCGGCCTGCTGGCCGAGCTCGCGCCGGGCGACGTCGCCCTCTGGTGTGCCGATCACGGCGTCGATCCGACGACGGCCAGCACCGACCACTCTCGCGAGTACGCGCCGCTGCTGGCATGCGGCCTGTCGGGCGGACGCTACGACGGCCTGTTCGAGGACGTCGGCGCCACCGCGTACCAGCGTCTCACCGGCCGGCGGCCGCCGCTGCCCGGTACGGTCATCCCGTGAGCACCTTTTCGCGCGGCGAGCGCTCGTCGAGCGAACGCCTGCCGCGGGCCGATCTCGCGATCGTCTTCGGCTCCGGACTCGCCGTCATGCCGCAGGGCGCCGAGCTGCTCGAAGAGATCGACTACGCGCGGTTGGCGTGGCCGGCGACGTCGGTCGCCGGCCATGCCAACCGTTTGCGGCTCGTGTCCTGGGCACCCGACGGCCGCAGGATCCTGAGAGTGCTGCTGGCCTGCGGGCGGCCGCACCTTTACGAGGGCTGGAGCACAGCCGAACTGGAGCGCCCCGTGCGCGACCTGGCCGACCGTGGGGTGCCCGCGCTGCTGCTGACGAACGCCGCCGGCGGCCTTGACCCGACGCTCGAGCCCGGTCAGGCCGTGGTGGTGACCGAGGTCGTGGATCTCCAGCGTCCGCCGGTCGACGAGGCGCCGGTGCTGCCCGTCGTAAGCCCTGCCGAGGCCGCCCGGCTGGCCGCCGCGCTTGGTTCGGAGGTCGGCGCGCGCGCCGGCCGGTATGTCGCCGTGGCCGGTCCGCACTACGAGACTCCGGGCGAGGCCGCCTGGCTGCGCGGCTACGGCGAGGTCGTCGGCATGTCGACGGCCGCCGAGGTGCGCGCCGCCGCCCGCGGGGGACTGCGCGTTTGCGTCGTGTCGCTGGTTGCCAATCCGGCGGGCGCGGTGCTCGATCACGCCGGGGTGCTGGCCGCCGGCGCGCTGCTCTCAGAGAAGCTCGCGCGCGGTCTCGCGGCGCTGGTCGCGGCCTTCATGAGCGCACGTCCCGCCACGCCGTGAGCGAGGTGCGCCGACAAGCCGCCGGCGCCGCCGGCGAGATGTGGCGAACGACCGGACGGCGGTCGTGACGTTCGACGTGGTGAACGACATCATCGCCCGCAAGCGCGACGGTGGCGAGCTCGACGAAGCGCGGCTGCGGGGCTTCGTCTCGGGAGTCGTGTCCGGTTCCATCCCCGCCTACCAGGCCAGCGCGCTGCTGATGGCGATCGTTCTGCGTGGCTTCTCGGCGGCCGAGACGCTGGCTCTCACCCGGGCCATGGTCGACAGCGGCAAGACGCTCGATCTCTCGGTGCTGGGCCGGCCGGTGCTCGACAAGCACTCCAGCGGAGGGGTCGGCGACAAGGTCACCCTCGTGCTGGCGCCGCTCGTGGCGTCGTGCGGTGCGCTGTTCGGCAAGATGTCCGGGCGCGGCCTCGGTCACACCGGCGGGACGCTCGACAAGCTCGAGTCGATCCCCGGGTTCAGGGTGCAGCTGTCGCAGGGCGACTTTCTGCGCCAGATCGAGCGCATCGGCGTGGCCGTGGTAAGCCAGAGCGAGCGTCTCGTGCCCGCTGACCGCATCCTCTATGCGCTGCGCGACGTCACGGCGACGGTAGACAGCGAAGGCCTGATCGCCGCCAGCATCATGGCCAAGAAGATCGCCAGCGGCACCTCGGTCGTCGTGCTCGATCTGACCGTGGGCGCCGGTGCCTTCATGAAGACCATCGAGCAGGCGGTTTCGCTGGGCGCCCTCTGCCGGCTGATCGGCGAGAGCTACGGGCGCAAGGTGACCTGCCTCTACACCGCGATGGAGGCGCCGCTCGGCCGGGCCGTCGGCAACCGGCTCGAGGTCGAAGAAGCCTGGGAGGTCTTGCGCGGCGGCGGGCCCGGTGACGTGCGAGAGGTCGTCGTAGAGCTGGCCGCCGCCTTGCTGCCACTGGCCGACCTCGGGATCGACGAAGTCGAGGCGCGGGCGCGGGCGCGGCGGGCGCTCGACTCCGGCCAGGCAGCCGAGTGGTTCGAGCGCTGGGTGGCCGTGCAAGGCGGGCGCTTCACGCCGGCGGCGTTTCACCGACTAGCCTGCGTCGAGGTCGCGGCCCGTCGCAACGGCTGGGTGAGCGCGGTCGACGCGCTGGCCGTCGGCCATGCCGCCCAGCTTTCCGGGGCGGGGCGCAGCCGTGTCACCGACGAGGTCGATCCGGCGGCGGGGGTCGTCGTGACCGCCAGGCCCGGCGACGAAGTGGCCGCCGGCGCGCCCCTGGCGCGCGTGTACGCGCGCCACCGCGACGCCCGTGCCGCCGCCGCGGCCCGCCTGGGGGATGCCTTCGCGATCGCCGACGAGCCGCCCGCGCTGGGCCCCGTCGTGCTCGGCCGGGACGTCTGATGCGGGTCGTCGGTGGCGCGTGGCGTGGCCGGCGGCTGGTGGCGCCGCGCGGCGTCGCCACGCGTCCTACCTCAGACATCGTGCGTGAGGCCATCTTCAACGTCCTGGCCGCGGCTTTGGCGGGCCGCCGGACACTGGAGCGGCACGAGCAGAACGCTGCCGGCGAGCCGCTCGAGACGACTGCGGTCGGCGAGGCGCTCGCGACGGCTTCGTTCGGCGAGCCGCTCGCGACGGCTTCGTTCGGCGAGCCGCTCGACACGGCTTCGGTCGGCGGCCCGCTCGAAGGGATGGCCGTCCTCGATCTGTTCGCCGGCAGCGGGGCTCTGGGCATCGAAGCGCTGTCGCGTGGCGCGGCCTCGTGCGCATTCGTGGAGCGCGCGCCGGCCGCCGTCCGGGTGCTGCGCGACAATCTCGCCCGCATCGGGGTGCCCGCCGAGGCAACTCGCGTGCGTGCCGGCGACTATCGCCGGGCCCTCACGGCTGACGCTGCCGGTGCGAGACTGTATAATCTCGTCCTCGTAGACGCGCCGTACGCGTCGTACCCGGCAGTCGAGCCCGAACTGGCGGACCGGCTGCCGGTCGTGCTGGCGCCGGGAGCGGTCGTCGTGGTCGAGACGGCCAGACGTCAGGTCGTGAACCTGCCGCTCATCGAAACGAGCGTCAAGCTGTACGGCGACACACGGGTCACTTTCTGCAGCGAGGTCTGAAAGAGTGCCGAGCAACGTCACAGCCATCTGTCCGGGGACCTTCGATCCGGTCACGGTCGGCCATCTCGACATCATCACGCGCGGCGCGCGCACGTTCCGTCGCGTCGTCGTGGGGCTGATCGAGTACCCCACGCGCAAGCAGACGATGTTCACCTCGGCCGAACGCGCCGCGTTCCTGCGCGAGGCGCTGGCCGACTACCCCAATGTCTACGTCGACCACTTCAACGAGCTCGTCGTCGAGTTCGCCCGGCGCTGGGAAGCCAACGTCATCCTCAAAGGGTTGCGGGCCATCTCCGACTTCGAATACGAGTTCGCCATGGCACAGCTCAATAGGAAGCTGGCCCCCGACATCGAAACTGTCTTCATGATGGCATCACCCGAGCACAGCTTCCTGAGTTCGAGCGGCGTCAAGGAGGTCGCCACGTTCGGCGGGTCGGTCGACGATCTCGTACCACCGGCCGTGGCCCGGCGCTTCGGCGAACTGTTCCCGCGAAAGGCTTAAACGCCTCAAGGAGAGGTAGGTCCGTATGGATGTGCTCGTGCTGATCGACAAGCTGGACGACCTCATTCACAATGCTCGGTCCGTTCCCCTGACCGACAGCGTGATGATCGATCGCGAAGAGATCTACGACCTGCTCGACCAGATGCGCTCGACCATCCCTGAAGAGGTCAAGCAGGCACGCTGGATCGTCAAGGAACGCCAGGAGATGCTGGCCGAGGCCAAGCAGGAGTCCGAGCGAGTTCTGAGCGAGGCCCGCGAGAAGGCCGAGCAGGCGGCCGCCCAGGAAGAGGTCGTGCGCGTCGCCGAGCGCCAGGCTCACGAGATCGTCGAGGATGCCCGCGAGCGGGAGCGCGAGATACGTCTCGGGGCCGAAGACTATGCCGACGAGGTGCTGGGTAATCTCGAGGTGAATCTCGACAAGTTCCTGGCGGCGGTGCGCCGCGGCCGTGAGCGCTTGCAGACCCCGGTCGTCGGCGGCGAACCGCAGGACTGACGAGGCGGCCGGTCGTTACGGGCCGGCCGGGCCGGCGGCGGAGATGCGTCGTTTCAATGTTCGGTCGCTCTCGTTCGGGGAGCACAATGAAGCCGAGCGACGGCTGTTTGTGGATGTCGCTGCCTTCTCGCTGGGCGGCATCTCGTATGTGGTCGCCGGCGGAGGGCTCGACCTCATGCTTCGCGTCTCACGCGTGGGGCGCCGCATGACGCTCCGAGGCGCCGGTGAGGCGCTGCTCACGGGCCCCTGTCAGCGGTGTCTGAACGAGGCCGCGCTGCCTGTCCCCGTGGCGTGTGTCGAGTACGTCGCCGACGGCGAGTCGGTGGCCGGCGACGATGAGCCCTACGTGCACGGTCACCTGCTCGATCTCGAAGGCTGGGTGCGCGACGCGATCGGCGAAGCGCTGCCGGCGCAGATCCTTTGCCGCGACGACTGCCGCGGGCTGTGCGCGGTGTGCGGCGCCGATCTGAACGAGGCCGGCGATGAACACGCCCACTGAGAGCCCGTCGGGCTACGAGGTCCGCGTGCCCGCTCGACTTGGACAGAAAGCCGTGGCGCCTGTAAAGTAGGACGTCCGCGAATCGAGAAACGAGAACCGATGCCAGTTCCCAAGAGAAAGACCTCAAACAGCAAGCGCGACTCCCGGCGGGCGCAGCAGAAGCTCAGCGTCGAGACGGCGAGCTTCTGCCCGCAGTGCAAGAGTCCCAAGCTGCCGCACCGTGCCTGTCCCAAGTGCGGCACCTACAAGGGCCGCGAGGTCATCCCGCTCGACGCCGAGAAGAAGAAGTAGACCCGCACGGCCCACTCCGGCCGTCCCGTCACCGGGGGTCGTCGGTATGAGATCGCTCTACATCGCATCGACCGAAGGGAGCGGGGGTAAGACCACGCTCTCCGTTGGTCTGTGTCTCGCTCTGCGCGCCCGCGGGCTCGATGTAGGGTACTTCAAGCCCATCGGCATCCTCCCCCAGGGTTCGACCGGTGAGCTGGTCGACGACGATGCGCGCTTCGTGGCCGAGGTGCTGGGCTTAGACGAGCCGCTCTCCGACATCTGCCCGGTGGTGCTCGACGAGAACGCCCTCCACGACGTGCTCACCGGCTCCGACGCCGGCACCCTCGGGCGCGTGGCGGGCGCCTTCGAGCGCGTGCGCGGGCGGCGCGACCTGGTGATCTGCGAAGGCCTCGGTGAAGTCTGGCAGGGCCGTTTTCTGCAAGCCAGCGGCGCCGATGTGGTGACCCGGCTCGATCTCGGAGCGGTGCTCGTGGCGCGGTTTGCCGGCGCTCGTCTGCTCGACGACATCTGCTACGTCAAGGACGGACTCAGGGAACGCCTTCTGGGAGCGGTCTTCAACATGGTCCCCGAGTCGCGGGTCGGCCTGGTGAGCGGCGTCTACGCGCGCTTCCTGGCCGAGCAGGAGATCGCGACCTACGGCGTGTTGCCGGCCAGCAAGCGCCTGGCCGCCGTGACCGTGGCCGAGATCGTCGAGGCGCTCGGCGCGACCTACATCTGCGGCCAGGAACACGGTGACGCGATGGCCGAGACCTATCTGATCGGGGCGATGAGCCCCGAGCATGCCTTGCGTTACTTCCAGAACGCCGCCAACAAGGTCGTCGTGGTGGGCGGCGACCGCGCCGAGATCATTCTCGCGGCGCTCGAGACGCCGACGGCCGCCATCGTCCTGACCGGCAGCTACGTGCCCAGTCCGGCGGTGCTGGCCCGCGCCGAGGAGCTCGGCGTGCCGATCGTCTCGGTGGCGAGCGACACGGTCTCGGCGACCGACGGCATCCGGCGCCTGTTCGGGCGTCTGGGCGTACACGACAAGCGCAAGATCGAGCTTATCGCCGACGAGATCTCGAGCCGCGTCGATCTCGACCGGCTGGTCGGCGATCTCGCGAAGTAGTCCCCCGTGAACAAGGTCTCCACCCCTCAGGACGTGCACCGTGCCTTGACGGCCCACAAGGCCGGAACGCCGGTGCGCGTGGCGCTCGATGGCCTCGGCGGCGACGACGCCCCCGAGGTCGTGGTCGCCGGCGCCCTCGAAGCGGCCGGCGACCTGCTGACCATCCTGCTCGTCGGGCCCGAAGACAGACTGCGCGAGTTGCTGCCGGCCGGCGGCCACCCGCATATCGAGATCGTGCCGGCCACCGACAAGATCGGCTCCGGCGACGAACCGGTCGAAGCGGTGCGCGGCCGGCCCGGGTCGTCGCTCGTGGTCGCCGCGCGGCTCGTGGCCGACGGCCGGGCCGACGCCTTCGTGTCGATGGGCAATACCGGCGCCGCTCTGGCCGCCGGCCTGCTGCACGTGCACCGCATCAAGGGCGTGCTGCGACCGGCTTTGTGCACGCTGCTGCCCGCCGTGCCCACCCCCGTCGTGTTTCTCGATGCCGGCGCCAACGCCGAGGTGCGTCCCGAAGCCCTGCGTCAGTTTGCCGTCATGGGCCAGGTCTTTGCCCAGGAGGTGCTGGGTGTGCAGCGGCCGAGCGTGGGCCTGCTGTCGATCGGCGAGGAGCCGTCCAAGGGTACTCAGACCGTGATCGAAGCTCACAAGCTGATGGCCGCCGACCCGCAGATCAACTTCTTCGGCAACGTCGAGGGACGCGACCTCACGCGCCACACGGTCGACGTCGTGGTGACCGACGGCTTCAGCGGCAACGTCGCCCTCAAGGTGTTCGAAGGCACCGCTCGCACGATCGTCGGCGAGATCCGCAACTCCGTGCAGAGCTCGCTGCGCGCCAAGCTCGGTGCGGCGCTCATGGCGCGCGATCTCAGGCGCATCGGCGAGGCGCTCGACCCCGAGCAGTACGGCGGCGCCTACCTGCTCGGTCTGCGCCGGCCCATGGTCGTCGGCCACGGCAGCTCGCACGCCACGGGAGTGGCCAACGGCATCCGCACGGCGTCGCGCGGCGTCACGAGCGAACTGCTGCCCACCATCGCGCGGCGCCTGGCTGCCGGCGCCGATGAGCCGTCCGGCGACGCCGTTGAGCCGTCCGCCGGCGAGCGAGCCACGCGCTAGGTTCGGCCGCGGCGCTTTTTTGCAGCGCCTGCGCGTTCTGGTAGAGTAGCTTCAAATCGGAGAGCCGGAGGTCAGTGCATGACGAGGGAAGAAGCATTCGAGCAAGTCAAGTCGATCCTGGTCGAGACTCTCAGCGTCGACGAAGACAAGGTCACCCTTGCAGCGCGCTTCCAGGAAGATCTCGAGACCGACTCGCTCGACCTCGTAGAGCTTGTCATGACCATGGAAGACAAGTTCGCCATCAAGATCTCAGACGAAGAGGCCGCCGGCATCAAGACCGTCGGCGACGCCGTCGATTTCGTCATGGGACGGCTGAGCTAGCTTCGATCGGCGGCGCGCCGGTCACGCCGGGTCGGGTCCTGAGACGCGCGGGATCGGCCCCTCTTCCACAGGGGAGAACTGACAGATGGTATGGCGTCTGCTGGCTCTGGCGGAGCAGCTCGACGACGGGCTTCTGCGCCAGGTCTTTACGCACTCGTCATGGGTGGCCGAACGCGGCCGCTCCTACGAGCGCCTTGAGTTTCTCGGCGACAGCGTGCTCAGTCTCGCCGTGACGACCGAGCTCTACCGTCGCTTTCCCGACCACTCCGAAGGCAGCCTGGCGCGTCTGCGCGCCTACGTCGTCAGCCGGGTCACCTGCGCGGTGGTCGCGGCCGACCTGGGGCTGCCCGAGTTCGTGCGGCGCTTCGGGAGCGGCCATGAACCGGCCGAGCTCGACCAGCTCGTCGCCAACGAGAACATCCTGGCCGACATGACCGAATCGCTCATCGGGGCGGTCTATCTCACCTACGGACTCGATGTCGTGCGCCCCGCGGTGATCGAGGCGTTCACCGAGCACATCTCCTTTGCCGAGCGCAGCTACGTCGACTTCAAGACCGAGCTTCAGGAACAGCTCGCCAAGAACGGCCGCGCGGTCGCCTACCGGCTGGTCGAGACGATCGGCCCGCCGCACGCCCGCGAATTCGTAGTCGAAGCCATGGTCGACGGGCTGGCGCTCGGGCGCGGCGTAGGCGCCAGCAAGAAACGTGCCGAGCAAGAGGCGGCCGGCGAGGCGCTGCGCGACCTGAACCGTGACGACAAGCCAAGGCGGCGCCGGGTGCGTCTTCGCGGGCGCGGTCGTCGCGGCGCCGTACTCGAGGCCGCGGAATCGTCGCCGCAAGAGGGCGCGGGGGAGCCGGCCTCGCAGGGCGGCGAAGCGGACGGCGGCGCCCGTGCCGACGAGGTGGGCGGCGGCGGTGCCGACGGCGAGCAGCCGCCCGCCGTGCCGCCTTCAGACGCCGGAGCGTAACCGAGGGTGTTCCTGCGCGCGCTGCGCATGAAGGGCTTCAAGTCGTTCTCGCGGCAGACCGAGCTGGTCTTCGAACCCGGCGTCGCCGTGGTCATCGGGCCCAACGGCAGCGGCAAGAGCAACATCGCCGACGCCGTCATGTGGGTGCTCGGCGAGCAGAGCCCCACGAGTATCCGCGGCACCTCGATGCAGGACCTCATCTTCGCCGGCAGCGACGGGCGGCGGGCGGCCGCCGCGGCTGAGGTCGAGCTCGTGTTCGACAACTCCGACGGAGCCTTGTCCGTCCCCACGGCCGAGGTCAGCATCGGGCGCCGCATCGTGCGCGGCGGCGAGACCACCTACACGATCAACCGGGCCACGTGCCGCCTTACCGACGTCATCGAGCTCACGGCCGAGATGGGCCTGGGGCGCGAGATGCATTCGATCATCGGCCAGGGCAAGGTCGAGACGCTGCTCGCGGCCAAACCCGACGAACGACGAGCCCTGGTCGAAGAGGCCGCCGGCCTGGGGCGCTATAAGCGCCGCCGGGAACGCTCCGAGATAAAGCTGCGAGAGGTCCGGCGCAATCTCGAGCGGGCCCGCGACCTCGAGCGCGAGGCGAACCTGCAGCTCGCGCCGCTGCGCCGCCAGGCCAACGCCGCCGAGACGTTGCGCGGCATCGAGAACGAACTGGCCGAGACCCGCGGCCGCCTGCTCACCGGTGAGATCGTGGCCCTCGACGAGCGCCTCGCCGAAGAGCGCGCGGCGGTCACGTCGGTCGCGGCCCGCAGGGCGGCCCTCGACGAGCGCCTGGCGCAGACCGAGCAGGCCCGTCTCGCCGAAGAGGAGTCCTTCGCGCGCGACGTGCGCGAGCGGGAGCGGCGTGCCGGCCGTGCCCTGCGGGCGCGGTATCTGGGCGACCGGCTGGCGGGCTGCCGCCGGCTTATCGCCCAGCGGGGCGCGCTGCTCGACGAGATGCGCCGCGCCGCCGAGGCCGAACGCGAAAGTCTCGCGGCCGAGATCGAGAGCGGCACCGCGTCCGGCGAGCCGCTGCCGGCGGGCGACGACCTCAGCGCTTTCGAAGCCGCGCGCGCCGCGGCCGAGGAGGCCCAGGGCAAGGCCGCCGTGCTTCTTGCGGCGGCGCGCGGGGAGCTCGGAGAGCGGCGTTCGGCCTGCGCCCGCCAGGAGCTCGAACTGGAGACGGTGGTCGCCCGGCGCGAGCGCGCCGGCCGGCGGCGGGTCGCGGTCGAAGCCGACGCCGGCCGTCTCACGGCCGAGGTCGAGAGCAACGACGCGGCACGCGCGGCGGCGGCCGACGACGAGCGCCGCCGCGCCGCCGCCTTAGACGAAGCGGCGGCAGCGCTGAGCGCTGCCGAATCGGCTGCCGACGCGGCCGGTGACCAGGCTGCGGCGGCGGCCGCGGCGCTCGCCGAGGTCACGGCGGCGTGGCAGCAGATCGCCGCCGAGCGGGCCGGCGTCGAGGCTGACCTCGAGCACGCCGGCGCCTCGCTTTCTGAATTGCGCGAGGTCGACGCCGAGGTCCTGCGGGTCGCCGAACGCTATCCCGGCGTGGTCGAGCTGTCCGCGGCGGTGAGCTGCGAGCGCGGCTACGAGCTCGCTCTGGCCGCGGCGCTCGCCCAGCATCCGGGCACGCTCGCCGTCTCGGGCGGCGACGAGAAATGGTCGGTCCTCGAAGCGCTGCGTTCGGCCGGAGTGCTGCTGGCCCGCCTGCTGGCGCCGGCGCACGCCGGCCGCGGACGGACGGCGGTCGCCTTTCCCGGCGCCCTGGCGCTTGCCGACAAGGTGACGGTCGACACCGGCGACCACCTCGACCAGGTCCTCTCGGAGGTCGTCGTGGTGTCCGACCTCACGGCGGTGCCCGATTCCTTCGAGGGGCTCGCGGTCATGCGCGACGGCTCCTACTACCGGCCCTCGACCGGGCAGCTCGGTCTGGCGGCGGGCGTACCGGCGGCGCTGGTGATCGAACGGCGCGCGCGTGTCGAGGCGCTCGTCGAGCGTCTCGACGCCCTCAAGGCTCGCGAGGCTCGGGAGAGCGTGGCGGTGGCGGGCGCGCGGGCGCGCTCCGAGGCCCTGGCGAGCGCTCGGGCCGGCGCCGCGGCCACCCTCGAAGCGGCCGCCGTGGCGCTCGACGAGGCGCGGCGCCGCTCCACGTCGGCCGCGGTCGAGCAGCGCGGCGCCGACGAACGCGCGCGGCGCCTGACCGAAGCGCTGACGGCTGCCCGCGCCGAGGCCGACAGCCTCGACGCCGAGCTTGTCGCGCTGGCCGAGCGTAGCGCGACGCAAGAGCGCGAAGCAGCGGCGGGACGCGCGGCGCTGCGCGTGAGCGAAGCGGCCACCGCGACCGCCGAGGCCGCGCATCTCGAGACGCTGGGCGTCCTCACGCGGGCTCGCATCGAGCTCGACGAGCGGCAGGCCCGCGAGCAGCGGAGTGCCGACGAACGAGCGCGCAACGAGCGGCGTCTCGAAAGCGCTCGCCGGCGCTTGCGCGAGGTCGAGAGCCGCCTGGAGGGCGTACCCGGGGCGACCGAGGCCTGCGCCGACGTCGTGGCGGCGCTCGAAACGCTGCAGAGGGGCGTCGAACCGTTGATCAAGCGCCTGAGCGACGAGGCGGGTGAGGCCGAGGGCCGGGTACGCGACAGGGTCGCGGCTCGCCGGCTGGCCGAGGACGAGGTGGCCCTGCGGCGCGAGGTCGACGAGCTGGGTGAGAGCCGGGGGGCGGCGCTGGTCGCCGTGGCTCGCCTCGAGGAGCGCCGGGCCGAGGTCGCGGCGCGCTTCGATCAGGTCGCCGAGGCGCTCGAGGTCAGCGTGTTCGAAGCGCCCAAAGACGACGGCGAGGCGACGGCGCTGCGCGGCCGCCTCGAGCGGCTCGAACGCCGCCGCGACGGCGTTGGTCCCGTGAACCCGCTGGCCGAAGCCGAGTGCGCCCGTCTCTCTGAGCACGTCGAGTTCCTGCGCGAGCAGCGCAAGGACCTCGAACGCTCGCTCGACGAGACCGAGTCGCTCATCACGGAGCTGACGCAGCGCATCGAGGTGGACTTCGACGAGACGTTCGCCGTCGTGCAGGGCAACTTCGCCCACATGGTCGGCATCCTGTTTCCGGGCGGCAGCGGTCGCCTGGTCACCGTTCCCGGCGAGGGTGGCGAGCCGTCGGGTATCGCCATTCAGGTCAAGCCGGCGCGCAAGCTCGGGCGCAAGCTGGCCCTGCTGTCGGGTGGCGAGCGCTCGCTCGTGGCGCTTGCGTTCCTGCTCGCCCTGCTGCTTTCGAGGACCTGTCCGCTCTACATCCTCGACGAGGTCGAAGCGGCGCTCGACGACATCAACATCGGCCTGTTCGTCTCGCTGGTGCGCGAGTATCGGTCAAGGACGCAGTTTCTGATCATCACCCACCAGAAGCGCACCATGGAGGCGGCCGATCTGCTCTACGGCGTGACCATGGGACCCGACGGCACATCGCAGGTCGTCAGCGCGCGGATGGCCGAGGAAGAGATCGACCACGAAGCGGGAGTGACCTGAGTGGACTGGCACGAGGCGTTCAAGGGGCTGTCCGAGCGGCTGCCGGTGGCGGCGGTCGTGCACGAAGACGAGGAGCGGCGCGGGCTGTTCGGCAGGCTGCGCGAGAACCTGGGCAAGGCGAGCGGGGCGCTGCGCGAGCACTTCCGCGCGATCATGTTCGACGGCATCACAGAGGAGCTCTGGGAGCACATCGAGGAGGCTCTGATCTTTGCCGACGTCGGTGTCGAGGCGACGGTGAGGATCGTCGAGCAACTCGAGCGCGAGGCGGCCGAGCAGCAGCTCGCCTCGCGCGAGGAGCTGCTCGGCCATCTGGCCGGCATCGTCGCCCGCATGCTGCAGCCCGAGCACCCCGAGGACAGTCTGATCGACGTGTCGGCGCAGCCTGCCGTGATCCTCCTCGTGGGCGTCAACGGCACCGGCAAGACGACCACCATCGGCAAGCTCGCCTTCAGGCTGGCCGAGCTCGGCAAGACGCCCTTGATGGTGGCCGCCGACACGTTCCGCGCGGCCGCGGTCGAACAGCTCGCCGAGTGGGCCTCGCGGGTCGGCTGTGAGATCGTGCGGCAGGCGCCGGGAAGCGACCCCGCCGCGGTGGTCTACGACGGCATCGACGCCGCCCGGTCGCGCGGGGCCGACGTCGTGATAGTCGACACGGCCGGGCGGCTGCATACCCAGGTGAACCTCATGAACGAGCTCGCCAAGGTCCGTCGCGTGATCGACAAGCAGTTACCCGGCGCGCCGCATGAGACCCTCCTCGTGATCGACGCGACGACGGGGCAGAACGGTCTGCGCCAGGCGCAGGTGTTCGCCGAAGCGGTCGATGTGACCGGCGTGGTGCTCACCAAGCTCGACGGCAGCGCCAAGGGCGGCATCGTGATCGCCATTCGCGAGGAGCTGGGCATCCCGATCAAACTGATCGGCGCGGGGGAGAGGCTCGAAGACCTGCGGCCCTTCGACCCCGACGAGTTCGCCCGCGCGCTGTTTCTCGCCGACGCCGGAAGCGACGCGCCGTGAGCGTGCTCGCCAAGGAGCCGCGGTGAGCGTGCGGCTCGTCACGCCGCGCCTCGTGGTGCGCGAGTACACGGCGGCCGACCTCGACGACGTGGCCGAGATCCTCGCCGATCCCGAGGTGTTCTGGTGGGTCAAGGAGCCGTACACCCGGCAGCGAGCGCGGCGGTGGCTCGCCGGCGAGATGGCCCTCATGGGCGGCGACGGCACCGGCCGCTGCGCCGTGGTGCTCAGGCAGACCGGCAAGGTGATCGGCGGCGCCGGTCTCGTCAGGCGCGACCTCGAGAGCGGCCCCGAGACCGAGCTGGGCTATCATCTGCACCGCGGCTACTGGGGCCACGGCTATGCGACCGAGGCGGGGGCGGCCTATCTGGCGTTCGCTCGCGAGGGCGCGATGCGTCGCGTCGTCTCGCTCATCTACGTCGACAACCCGCGGTCCGCGGCGGTGGCTCGCAGACTCGGCATGAGCCCTGAGCGCGTACTGGAATGGGCCGGCCTGCCGCACCGCCTGTGGGCCGTGGAGTTCGACTGTCCGCGAGCCCCCCGCGGGCGGTAGAATCGTGTGCCTGCGGGTACCAACGCTCTTGTCCCCTTAAACGAAAGAGGCTATCCAGCATGTTCGATTCGCTCTCCGAGCGCCTGCAGGGCGTCTTCGGCGAGTTGCGCGGTCACGGCAAGCTGAGCGAGGCCGACGTCGACAAGGCGATGCGCGAGATCCGTCTCGCCCTGCTCGAGGCCGACGTCAACTTCAAGGTCGTCCGCGAATTCGTCAACCACGTGAAGGAACGCGCCCTGGGGGCCGAGGTCATGGGTAGTCTGACGCCCGCCCAGCAGGTCGTGAAGGTCGTAAACGAGGAGCTCGTCGCCCTCATGGGCTCGGGCGACTCGCGGCTGGCCTTCAGCGGCCGGCCGCCGACGGTCGTCCTCATGGCCGGCCTGCAGGGTTCCGGCAAGACGACCACGTGCGCCAAGCTGGCGAAGCTTCTTCAGAAGGACGGCAAGCGACCGGTGCTGATCGCCGCCGACGTCTACCGTCCGGCGGCCATCGAGCAGCTCACCATGCTGGCCGGCCGCATCGGGGTGCCGGTCTACGCGCCCGGCGCCGACGTCGATCCGGTCGACATCGCGCGCGACGGCGTGGCCTTCGCCCGCGAGAAGGGCGACGTGGCGATCATCGACACCGCCGGCCGGCTGCACGTCGACGACGAGCTCATGGAAGAGCTCGTTCGCATCCGCAAAGAGGTCAAGCCGCACAACATCCTGCTGGTGATCGACGCCATGACGGGCCAGGACGCCGTTAACGCCGCCGACCAGTTCAAGCAGCGGGTCGACATCGACGGCGTGGTGCTGACCAAGCTCGACGGCGACGCCCGCGGCGGCGCCGCTCTGTCGGTGCGGGCCGTCACCGGTAAGCCGATCAAGTTCGTGAGCACCGGCGAGAAGCTCGACGACTTCGACACGTTCCATCCCGACCGCATGGCCTCGCGCATCCTCGGCATGGGCGACGTGCTGACCCTGATCGAAAAGGCGCAGAGCGACATCTCCGAACAGGACGCCGCTCGTCTCGAGGAGCGCCTGCGCAAGGCCGAGTTCACCTTCGAGGACTTTCTCGAGCAGATGAAGCAGGTGCGCAAGATGGGCTCGCTCTCGAGCATCATCGGGCTGCTGCCCGGCCTGCCGGGCATGAAGGAGTTAAAGAACGCCAAGATCGACGAACGCCAGATGGACCGTATCGAAGCGATCGTCTTCTCGATGACCCCCGAGGAACGGCGCCACCCTGACTTGATCGACGGCCGCAGGCGACAGCGCATCGCCCGCGGCAGCGGCGTCGAGGTGGCCGACGTCAACCGGCTGCTGAAACAGTTCCGCGAGATGAAAAAGATGCTGAAGGGTATGGCCGGGGCCAAGGGCGGCGGCATGCTGGGCGGCCTGCCCGGTTTCGGGGGCCAGTGACGAGACGGCCGGCGGGCGCGCGGACGCGCCCGCCGGCCGTCTCGTGCCCTGTGATATCATGTACGTCCGTTCGGGGCGCGGGGAGCGCCTCATGTTGCTTTCAGTGGGAAGAGGTGATGAGTTGGCCGTCCGTATGAGACTGAGCAGGGTCGGTAGCGCCAAGAACCCCATCTATCGCATCGTGGTGGCCGACGCACGGTCACCGCGCGATGGACGTTCGATCGAGACCATCGGCCAGTACAATCCGCGCCAGACGCCGTCGTTGATCGTGATCGACGCCGACAGGGCCGCCGCCTGGCTCGAGCAGGGCGCTCAGCCCTCGCGCACCGTCAAGAAGCTCCTGGCCATCAAGGGTATCGGCGCCTGACCGATGAGCGACGTCGGAGCGACAGAGGGCCTCGTGCTCAAGGAGCTGCTCGACTACCTGGCGAGGTCGCTGGTCGACACTCCCGACGAGGTCCACGTCGAAGCCACCGAGACCGAGACGACCGTCGTGCTCGAACTCTCGGTCGCCAAGGACGACGTCGGCAAGGTGATCGGCAAGCAGGGCCGCATCGCCCGGGCTCTGCGCACGATCATCAAGGCGAGCGCGGTGCGCGACGGCAAGCGCGCCATCGTCGAGATCGTCGACTGACCGATCGCCGTGACTCTCGGCCTGTGGGCCTGCGGAACCGTCGGTCGCGCACACGGGCTCAAGGGTGAGTTCTATCTCGACCTGCTTCCCAACGGTCTTTCGTATCTGACCGGGGGGGAGCGCTTCTTTATGGACTGGGCGGGGGCCGACGATCCCCAGCCGGTCGTGCTCAGGCGTGCCGGCGGCACCGACGCCCGGCCGCTGCTCACGCTCGAAGGCGTCGACTCGCGCGACGCCGTGATCGCCCTGCAGGGGAACGCCATCATGGCTTCCGGGCCGGGCCTCGACGAAGGCACCGACCACTACCCGGTCTCTGAGCTGCTCGGCCTGCGCGCGGTGTCGGGCGGCGTCGAGCTTGGCACGGTCACCGAGGTACTCATGAATCCCGCCCACGACATCATCCAGATCGATTCGCCCAGCGGCGCGCGGTCGCTGGTCCCGTTCGTGGCGGAGCTCGTCGAAGTCGATCGAGAGCGCGGCGTCATCACCGTGCGCGAGGGGCTGCTCTAGAGTGCGCCTCGACGTCTTCACCCTGTTTCCCGACGCCTTCGCCTGGTTCTCGCAGCAGCCGCACGTGGCGCGGGCGCGCGAGCTCGGCGTGACGCTCAATCTTTGGGACTACCGGGTCCACACCCCGCTGCGCCACGGTCAGGTCGACGACGCGCCCTACGGAGGCGGCGCCGGCATGGTGCTGCGCATCGACGTGATCTGCGCGGCTCTCGAGGGGGTGTTCGGGGGCAGCGCCGCCGACGTGCGGCAGGCGCGGCGGGTCGTCGAGCTGACACCGCGCGGCCGCCAGCTCGACGACGCGCTCGCCACCGAGCTCGCCGCCGGCGACCTCTGCCTGCTGTGCGGTCGCTACGAAGGCATCGACGAGCGCGTGGCGAAGCTCGTCACCGACCGGGTCTCGATCGGTCCCTACGTGCTGTCTGGCGGCGAGATCGCCGCCCAGGCGCTGCTCGATGCCGTTGTGCGCAAGATCGACGGGGCGGTCTCGAACCCCGAGAGCGTGGCCCACGATTCGTTCTCGCCGGGGCTCGGCGGCGCCCGCGAGTATCCTCACTACACCCGCCCGGCCGAGTTTCGCGGGTGGCCCGTGCCGGCCGTGCTGTTATCCGGCGACCACGCCGCCGTCGAGCGCTGGCGGCGTGAGCGGCTGGGTGCCGGGCAGCCACCGCCGCCCCGGGGCTGACCGCGGCCGTTGCTTTGCGTGTGGCGGCTGCTTCTGGTAGAGTACCGCGCGCATTTCTTCCGAAAGAGGCTCCTGTGACGATCATCGAGAACATCGAACTGAAACAGCCGCGCAACGACGTGCCGGTGTTCAAGGCGGGCGACACCGTCAAGGTGCATTTCAAGGTCATCGAGGGCAGCAGGCAGCGCACCCAGATGTACCAGGGCACCGTCATCAAGCGCCAGGGCAACGGCGTGCGCGAGACGTTCACCGTACGCAAGCAGTCCTTCGGCGTCGGCGTCGAGCGCACGTTCCCGCTGCACTCTCCCAAGATCGAAAAGATCGAGTTGATGATGGTGGGAGACGTGCGCAGGGCAAAGCTCTACTACTTGCGCAAGAAGGTCGGCAAGCAGGCGCGGGTGCGCGAGAAGCAGCACTAGGCTTTCGGGGCCATGACCCAACCCGCGCCGGCCGGCAAGCGGGCCCGGACGTCGACATCCAGACTGCTCGTCGAGTACGCCGTCATCCTGGCCGTCGCGCTGGGCGTGGCCTTTCTGTCGCAAGCCTTTATCGTCAAGCCGTATCGCATACCGTCGCCTTCGATGGTGCCGACCCTCGACCCGGGCGACCGCGTGCTCGTGGCGCGCTTCCTGTACCACCTGAAGTCGCCCGCGCGTGGCGACATCGTCGTGTTCGAGTATCCGCTCGATACGCGCGTCGTCTTTATCAAACGGCTGATCGGATTGCCCGGCGACACGCTGTCGCTCCGCGACGGCCGGGTGTACGTCAACGGAGTCCGCCGCAACGAGCCCTACGTCCTCAAGGTCGACGGCCGGACGTCGCCGACCAACCCGGCTGCCGCCATCGCCGGCTCGACGCTGAGCGAGCCATGGTCGCTGAATCGACCTTACAAGGTGCCGCCGGGCCACTACTTCATGATGGGCGACAACCGTCTCGACAGCGACGACAGTCGCGTGTGGGGGCCCGTGCCGGCCCGCGACCTGATCGGGAAGGCGTTCCTGATCTACTGGCCGCTCTCGCGCATCGGCTCATTCTGAGCAGCGCTCGCGCCAGGAACGGCCGTCGTGAGCCCATGGCCGCCATGAACCCTCGTTTCGTCCACGACCTCGAGCGCGGCGGCGGCGGCTGCGTGGCCGGCGCCGACGAAGCCGGGCGCGGCTGTCTGGCGGGCCCCCTCGTGGCGGCGGCGGTGGTCTTCGACTACGCCGGCTGGACCGCCGGCGACTACGCCGCCCTCGACGCTCTGAACGACTCCAAGAAGCTCACACGTGCCCAGCGCGCCGATGTCTTCGCCGGTGTCGTGGCGCAGGCCACGCGTTTCGCCGTGGTCTCGTGCTCGCCGGCCTCGATCGACGGACGCGGGCTCCACGTCTGCAACCTGTTTGCTCTGGACAGAGCGCTGGCGCTGCTCGGGCCGGTCGATGGACCGGTCTTCGTCGATGGGTTCACGCTGCGCTCCAGCAGGGTGGCCCACGAGGCTCTGATCGGCGGCGACGGCCGCTCCGCGGCCGTCGCCGCCGCCTCGATCGTGGCCAAAGTCACGCGCGACCGCCTGATGATCGCTCTCCACCAGCGGTTCCCCGCGTGGGGCTTCGACCAGCACGTGGGCTACTCGTCTCCCGGTCATCGCCGCGCGATCGCCGACCACGGCGTCAGCGAGTTGCACCGCCTGTCGTTTGCCAGCGTCGCTTACGAGCAGCTCGGGCTCGAGCTCTAAGCTCGCCGCGGGGCGGTCGCGGCGCGCCGCAGGTCGTGAGGCGTCCGCGGTCGGCGACGCGTTCGTGGATCGCGACGCGTTCGTGGATCGCGGCGGCTTGCCGCCCAAGTCCGTGCGGTAGACGAAGCGCGAACGTCACCGCCGCGGCTGCCCCTCGCGCCTTCATCGCCGGACTTGCGCGGGCTAAGGTCGCTCGTGTGAGGCCGGCGCATCGAGCCGACGGCCCAGGTGGCGAAGGAGAGTCAGGGCGTGCAGGCAGATCCACACGAGTTCGGCCGCGCGGCCGAACGGCTGGCGGTGGCCTACCTCCAGCAGCGCGCGTATCGCATCGTGGCGGTCAATCAGCGCGTTGGCCGCGGCGAGATCGACATCATCGCCCGTCAGGGCGGCGTGCTCGCCTTCATCGAAGTCAAGGCGCGACGCAGCCGCACCTGCGGGACCCCCGAAGACGCGGTCACGCTCCGCAAGCGCCGTCAGATCGCCCGGCTCGCGACGCTCTGGCTGAGCAGCCGCCCAGGGGCGCTGGTGGGTGTCTCCGACGTGCGCTTCGACATCATCGCGGTCGACGCCCTCAAGCAGCCGCCGCGCATCCGTCACCTGCCGGCCGCCTTCGAAGGCCCCTGATCCTCGCGCGTGCTGGCTCGCATCGAAAGCGAAGCTCTCTCGGGCCTCGACAGCCACGCCGTGGCCGTCGAGGCCGATGTGGTGGCAGCCGCCCCGGCGTTCACTATCGTCGGGCTCCCCGACGCCGCCGTCCAGGAGAGCCGCGAACGCGTACGCACCGCGATCGTCAATTCTCACTACGAGTTCCCCTCGCGGCGCATCACGGTCAATCTCGCCCCGGCCGACGTGCGCAAAGAGGGTCCATCGTTCGACCTGCCCATCGCCCTTGCCCTGCTGGCGGCCACCGGCCAGACGCGCCTTCGTCTCGCCGACACCGCGGCGGTCGGTGAGCTTGGTCTCGACGGCGCGATCCGATCGGTGGCCGGCGTGCTGGCCGTCGCGCAAAGCGCCCATGGGCGGGGAGTGCGGAGCTTGCTCGTGCCTGCCGCCAACGCCCGCGAGGCGGCGCTCGTCACCGGGCTGCGGGTGCTGCCGGCCGCTACGCTGCGCGAGGCGGCGGCGCTCATGGCCGGCGCCGCGAGCCCGGCCGTCGAGTGTCCCGACCCCGAGACGCTCCTGCACGCCGCGGCGGCCACCGACGTCGACTTGAGCGATGTCCTGGGGCAGGGTCGCGTCAAGCGAGTGCTCGAGATCGCGGTGGCCGGCGCGCACAACCTCCTCATGGTCGGCCCGCCGGGCTCGGGCAAGACCATGATCGCGCGGCGCGTGCCGTCGATCATGCCGCCGCTGTCGGTCCCCGAAGCGATCGACGTCACTCGCATCTACAGCGTCGCCGGCATGCTGCCGCCCGACGTCTCACTCGTGGCGCGGCGCCCGTTCAGGGCGCCGCACCATACCATCTCGGTGGCCGGCCTCGTCGGCGGCGGCACGTCGCCACGGGCCGGCGAGGTCAGCCTGGCACACCTCGGGGTCCTGTTTCTCGACGAGCTTCCCGAGTTTCGCCACGCGGCGCTCGAAGGTCTGCGCCAGCCGCTCGAAGACGGCGAGGTGACGATCTCGCGAGCCCTCACGTCGCTCAGGTTCCCCGCCCGCATCATGCTGGTCGCGGCCATGNNCTGCTCGACCGCATCGACCTGCGCATCGACGTGCCGCGGCTGGCTCCTCGCGACCGCCGCGACCAGGCTTGCGGCGAGTCGTCGGCCGTCGTGCGCGAGCGCGTCACGCGCGCCAGAGAACGCCAGCGCGAACGGCTCTCCGGCGCCGGGGTGAGCGCCAATGCTCACCTCTCGGCACGCAGCCTGCGCGAACTGTGCCGGCTCGAACCACGCGCCGTCGCGCTGCTCGATCGCGCCTACGACGAGCTGCGCCTCAGCGCGCGAGCCTGCGATCGGGTGACCAAGGTGGCGCAGACGATCGCCGACCTCGAGGGCTCCGACTCTATCCAGGGCGGCCACGTCCTCGAAAGCCTGTCGTATCGCGAGCCGTCGTGGAGCAGACGCTGAGCGCCGGCCGCCACGATCCCTCCGCGGCCTCGGCCTCCGGCGGCGCGCCGGCGCCTGCCGACGCGGGTGAGCCGCCGGCATCCGGCGACCTCGCCGACGTACGCCGGCGCTGTCTCTGGCTGGCCGAACGCGCCGCCTGCGACCGCGGGCTGGTCGGTCGCCTGGTCAAGACGCACGGCGGCTTTGCCGGGGCCCTCGGTCAGCCACGATCGGTCCTGTCACGGGCGCTGCGATCGAGCCCGCGCGATAGTCTCGCGGCCCAGCCCGACGCCGGGCCGCCCGGCGAGACGTCCGAGGGCGTCGTCGCCTGGTGCGACCAGGAGTACCCGCCGCGGTTGCGAGAGCTCTTCGACCCACCGCCGGCGCTCTTTGTGCGCGGTCGGCTTTGGCCGGTCATGCTGCGAGGGTTGCGGGAACGACCTACCGTGGCGGTCGTGGGGGCGCGTCATCCCTCGCCCTATGGCCTCGAGATGGCCTGGCTGCTCGGCGCCGGACTGGCGCGCGCCGGAGTCAACGTCGTCAGCGGCATGGCACTCGGCATCGACGCGCAAGCGCACACCGGAGCGCTCGAGGGTCTCGAATCATCCGCGCCGGCCGAAGGGTGTCCCGACATGCCGGTCGTGCTCGCGGGGGTCTTGGGAGCCGGGGTGCGCCTGGCTGTGCCGCGCACCAACGATGAGCTGTTCGGCGCCATCGCCCAGCGTGGCGTGCTGCTCAGCGAATACGGCTGGTCGCTGCCGCCGTACCCGTGGCGGTTTCCCGCCCGCAACCGCCTGATCGCGGCCCTGGCCGACGCCGTCGTCGTGGTCGAAGGTCGCGCCACGAGCGGCGCGCTGCACACGGCGGCATTCGCCCTCGACCTCGGACGCGACGTGCTGGCCGTGCCGGGCGAGGCCGGTCGGCCGCTTTCGGCGGGTCCCCACCGGTTGCTGCGCGACGGCGCTCTCCTGTGCGAGTCGCCCGGCGACGTGCTGGCCCTGCTGCCTCCGGGTCCCTGGTGTGCCGCGCCGGGCACCGCCGGCGTGCCGGCATCCGCACCGGGCGCCGCCGCGGGGCTCGACGACGCCACTCTTCGGCCGGCGTCCACAGCCGACGCAGGAGCACCCGGCGGCGCGCGCAGCGGTTGCGAACGACTGGTGCTGGCAGCCCTGCGGCGCGGTCGGCATACCGCCGACCAGCTCGCCCGCGCGCTCGATCTGCCGCCCCAGGCCGTGTCGGCGGCCCTGACCGGGCTCGAGATCGACGGCCTCCTCGAGGTGGAGCCCGGCGGGCGTTACCGCGTGCGCCGCCGGCTCATGCCGGAAACCCGTATCGAGAAGGTCGCACCCACGAATGCGCGGGCGGCAGGCAGGATGCGAGCCCCGCCGTGACGAACTTGCCAGGCAGGACGCCGGCGCACCGCTTGCCGTGTCGAGTCTCGGTTGTCGCCGGTCGGGCCGCGGCCTGCCAGGAGAAGACGAGGCGACTCTTACGGACAGCATGCCGACAGCTTCCACGCCAGACGGCACCGACGACCTGATCGAGCGGTTTCTGCGCTCACTCGAGGTTCGCGGACTCTCGCCCGCCACGCGCCGCTCGTACGCATCCGATCTCGCCCAGTTCAGTGAGTGGCTGGTCGAGCGCGGGAGTGGGCTCGCCGAGCTCGATCGCACGACGGTGCGGGCGTTCGTCGCCGATCTCGGCCGGCGCGGCTATGCGCCGGCCACCCTGGCTCGCAAGCTGTCGGCCGTGCGCTCGCTCGGCCGGTTTCTGACCGAGCGCGATGTGCTGGTCTCAGACCCGGCGCAGTACCTTCCCGGCCCTCGCCGCCGCCGGCGGCTGCCACACGCCCTGCGGCCGGCCGAAGTCGACGCCGTCACCGACGCGGTGCGCGGCAGCGACCCGCTGGCCCTGCGCGACCGGCTCATGTTCGAGCTGCTGTACGGCTGTGGACTGCGCAGTCAGGAATTGATCGATGTGAGCTGCGACGACGTGCACGCGGCGCGCGGCGAGCTCCTGGTGCGCGGCAAGGGCGGCAAG
>PMKK01000260.1 GCA_003157715.1 Actinomycetota bacterium | reverse complement strand
TCGCCACGGCGGCGATGAGGGCGACGCCGATCGCTCTGCTGCCGACAGCGCCACCACCGACCGTTCTGCCGCCGGCCGTGCCGCCAGCGATCGTGCCGCCACGGCCCGGCCGCCCATCGGCGTGGTCGTTCATAGCACCCAGCAGGTCGACATCGATCCCCTGCTGGCCTGCGCCCGCGCCGGCCTTGTCTGCGGCTTCTTCGTCGCGCCGTTACTCGGCGGCGAGCGCCCGGCGGACCGTTCCGAGGCGCTCATCGCGGTTCACGCCGCCGCTCTTGCGGCTTGCGCGGCGGCTCAGCTCGCCGCGCCGGGCGCGCCCTATGTCGTGCCGGCGCTGGCGTCGGCCATCGAAGATCACGCCCCGGGCTTCGGTCTGGGCCCGGCGGGCGTCGCCACCTTCACCCAGCTCGCCCAGCTCGCCGCGCACACGGGCCTGCCGATCGCCGCCGGCTTTCCGCCCACCCGTCCGGCGGCCGACGAGTGGCTGGCCGCCGCCGACGGCACCCTCGTCGCGCTGGCCGCCGCCCTCGCGGGCGCGTCCCTGCTGGCGGTCGCCGGGCACACCGACGACGCCGGCGTCTACTCGCCGGCCCAGCTCGTGCTCGACGCCGAGACGTGGTCGAACGTCGCCGCGGTGGCGGCCGGCATCACGGTCGACGACGAGACGCTCGCCCTCGACACCATCGCGGCGGTGGGTATCGGCGGCAACGCCCTCGCCCAGAAGCACACCCGGCGCCACATGAAGGATGTGTGGAAACCGCGCCTGTTCGATCGCACCGCCTTCGACACCTGGGAACGCGAGGGACGCCGCAGCGCGCCGCAGCGCGCGGCCGTGCTCGCCGGAGAGCTTATCGCCGGTCACGAAGTGCCACCCCTCGACGGCGAGAAGGCGGCGACGCTTCGGCGTATCATGCAAGAGGCAGGATTGTGATTCGCTTTTATGCACGGGCGGCGGCGCTCAGACTCAGACCAGGGTCCGGCGCCGCCGCCGGCAGCGGCTTCCGCCGACGCGTGGCCGGCCGGTAACCGAGGGGGAAAATGCGGCAGCGCTCGAGAGCGCGCCGCAAGGAGGAACCGACATGACGGTGCAGACTTCGATACGACACTGGAAAGACATCCCGCGCTTCAAGGGCGTCTCAGACGCGGAGTGGGGCGACTATCACTGGCAGCTCGCCAATCGGCTCACCACGGTGGCCGACTTCGAGCAGGTCCTCAACCTCACCGCCGAGCAGCGCGCCGACCTCGAGGCGTGCATGGGCAAGTTCCGCGTCTCGGTGACGCCCTACTACGCCTCGCTCATGGACCCCGACGATCCGCACGATCCGGTGCGCATGCAGGCGGTTCCGACGCCGGCCGAGCTGCTCGTGCGCCCCGAAGACATAAAGGACGCCGTCTCCGAGGACTTCGACTCGCCGACCCCGCGCATCACGCATCGCTATCCCGACCGCGTGCTGTTCGTGGTCACCGAGATGTGTTCGATGTACTGCCGTCACTGCACGCGCCGGCGCCTGGTCGGCGGCACCGAGGACTTCGTCGCCAAGAGCGAGATCGACAACGCCATCAAGTACATCGAGCGTTCGCCCGAGGTGCGCGACGTGCTGATCAGCGGCGGCGACCCGCTCGTGCTGTCCGACGACATGCTCGAAGACATCCTCGCCCGGGTGCGCGCCATCGACCACGTCGAGATCGTGCGTATCGGCTCGCGCGTGCCGGTCGTCTGTCCGCAGCGCATCACCCCCGAGCTCGTCGCCATGCTCAGGAAGTACCACCCGCTGTTTTTCAACACCCACTTCAACCATCCCAAGGAGTTCACGCCGGAGTCGATCGAGGCGTGCGCGATGCTGGCCGACGCCGGCATCCCGCTGGGCAATCAGACGGTCCTCATGCGCGGCGTCAACGACTGTGCCAACGTCATGAAACGCCTCTGTCACAAGCTGGTCGCGGCGCGGGTCAAGCCCTACTACTTCTATCAGTGCGACCTCGCCGAGGGCACGGCTCACTTCCGCACGAGCGTGGCCAAGGGCATCGAGATCGCCGAGAGCCTGCGCGGCCACACCACCGGCTTCGCCGTGCCGACCTACATCATCGACGCCATCGGCGGCGGCGGCAAGACGCCGGTCATGCCGCAGTACATGATCAGCCAGGCGCCCGGCCAGGTCATCCTGCGCAACTACGAGGGCGTGATCAGCAAGTACACCGAGCCCGACGACTACGCGCCGCCCGAGTGCCACTGCCCCGACTGCGAGGCCGATCGCCAGCGCCTCGGCGTGGCCGGCATGTACGACGACCACGGCCCGACCCTGAGCGAAGTCTGGGACAACCGCATGAAGAAGGTCGCCGACCGCAAGGCGCGCATGAATGACTAGGCGCGCGACGGAGTCACGCAGGCCTGAGCGATGATGACGAAGTCGATCAACGGCACTAGGCGCGCGACAAAGTCGCGCACGCCTGAACGGCAACGACGAAGTCGTTTGACGGCCTAGCTCGTCCCTGCCGGACCCGTTCAGGGACACGGCTTCGGCAAGACCAAAGCGTTGATGTGCGGGCGGCGGCTGCAAGCCGCCGCCCGCCCCGTCGCGGAAAGGCGCCATGACCAAAGTATTCGTCGAGCCCATCGGCGTGACCGTCGAGATCCCCGGCGGAGAGACCCTGCTGAACGTCGTGACCAGCGGCGCGGTCGATCTGCCGGTCGATTGCGCCGGTCGCGGGACCTGCGGCAAGTGCCTGGTGCGGACCGGCGCGGGCAGCTTCAGTGAGCCCACCGAGGCCGAAGTCCGCAAGCTGCCGGCCGCCAAGCTGGCCCAGGGCTGGCGCCTTGCCTGCCAGACGACGCCTCTCTCGGAGCGCGTCAGCATAGAGGTGCGCGCCACCCAGGGACGCCGGCAGATCCTTACCACCTCGCGCCTGCATCCCGGCCCGCCGCGGCCGGCCGTGGTGCGCGAGGTCGTCGCTCTCGAGCCCCCGACGCTGGACGACGCGCGCGCCGATCAGGAGCGCCTCCTGACTGCTCTGGGGGCCGGCGAACTGCCCCTGGGGGTGCTGCGAGAGCTGCCCGACACGCTGCGCGACGGCGGGTTTCGAGCCACCGTGACCCGTTACGAGGGGCGTCCGGTCGACGCCGAGGCGCCCGACGCCGAGGGCCGCGTCTGGGGCGTGGCCGTCGATGTCGGCACCTCCAAGATCATCGCCTACCTGTTCGACCTGGAGAGCGGCCGCCAGATCGACCAGGAGGCCCTCGAGAACCCGCAGATGCGCTTTGGCGAAGACGTCATCACCCGGCTCACGCAGGCCATCCACAACGGCCGCCGCGACGAGCTGAACGAGACGGCGCGCGGCGGCATCAATGAGCTGCTTGCCACGCTCTGCGCGCGTCAGGCGATCGCGCCGCGCCACCTCTACGACATGACGGTGGTGGGCAACACGGCGATGCACCATCTGGCGCTCGGTCTCTCCGTCGTGGGGTTGGGCGGCGCGCCCTTCGCGCCGGCGCTGGCGGCGCCGGTGACNNATCGCCGGCTTCGTCGGCTCCGACTGCCTGGCCGTGATCGCCGCCACGCGCCTGGCCGAGACGAGCGCTCCGACGCTGGCCATCGACATCGGCACCAACACCGAGATCGCCCTGGCCCACGACGGTCGCGTGGTGGTCACGAGCTGCGCCTCGGGTCCGGCCTTCGAGGGCTATCAGATCACCTGCGGCATGAAGGCCGCCGAGGGCGCCATCGAACGCATCTCCGTCGATGCCCAGGGCGAGCCCCGCGACCTGCGCACCATCGGCGGTCGCGAGCCGCTGGGCATCTGCGGCTCAGGTGTCGTCGACCTGCTGGCCGGCCTGGTGGCCGCCGGGGTGGTCGACCGCGGCGGCCGCGTCCAGCCCCACGCCCGGGTGCGCCGCAGCGCCGACGGGCCGGGCCTCGAGTACCTCGTGGCGTCCGGCCCCCAGGGAGACATCGTCTTCACCCAGCACGACGTGCGCTCGTTGCAGCTCGCCAAGGCGGCCATCTCCGCCGGCTGCAAGCTGCTGCTGGCCGGCGCCGGTCTCGAGCCGGGCGACGTCGACAAGGTCTTCGTGGCGGGCGCCTTCGGCAACGAGCTCGATGTCAACAACGCACTGGCGATCGGCCTGCTGCCGGCCGTGCCGCGCGAGCGTGTTGCCTTCGTGGGCAACGCCGCCGGCGTGGGCGCCCAGATGGCCCTGATCGACGTCGACGAACGGCGCGCCATGAGTGCCCTGGCGGCTCGCCTGGAGTTCCTCGACCTGGCCACCGACCGGGGCTTTCACGAGGTCTTCACCGCCGAGCTCGGCTTCGCCTGACGACGGCGCGCCGGGGGGCTCCGCACGTGGCGACCGACACCGTCTCCCTGAGGCCGGCGACGCGCCGGTTGCGAGGCTACGCCGAGATCGGCGGCGCTTCGCTGGTACTCGGCACCTCGGGCGCTCTGCTGCAGATCTCGACCATGCCGTTCAGCCTGCTGCTGCTCTGTCGCATGGCGCTCGCCGGTCTCGTGCTGGGGCCGTACTTCCTGCTCACGGGCGGCCTCGCCGAGGTGCGCCGCTCGGGCCGCTTCTGGCGCCTCGTACTGATCGGCTGCGTGATCGCCTGCGAGCTGCTCTTCTACTTCGCCTCGATCCGCCTGGCCAACGTCGCCCTGGGCATCGCCCTCGAGTACATGGCGCCGATCTACGTCGCCCTGGCCGCGCCCTGGGTGCTGCACACGCGCCGCGAGCGCGCCGACATGGTGGCGGTCGCGGTGGCCGCCGTCGGCATGGCGGCCATCGTCGTGCCCAGCCTTACCCTGGGCGGCTCGCACAGCCTCGTCCCGGGGGTCGCCTGCGGCATCGTCGCCGGCATGTTCTACGCGGTCGGGCTGATGCTCATCTCAGGCGTCGGTGACGAGATCCGCGGCACCACCTTCACGCTGTTCTTCTGCCTCTGCACGACGGTGCTGATTGCACCCCTGGCCGTCTGGCAGACGGTCGCCGGGCACTACCAGCCGACCTGGACCGACCTCGGCATCGTGGCCGTCATGGGCCTCGTCTACACGGCGTTGTGCTTCAGCCTGTTCACCGACGGCCTGCGCTTCGTGCGCGTCGAGCACGCCGGCATACTGGGCTATCTCGAGCCGGTCACGGCGCCGCTCTGGGCGCTGCTGCTGGTCGGCGAGCGGCCGCCCGTCTCGACCTGGCTGGGCGGCGCGCTGATCATCGCCGCCGGCATCTACGCCATCGCTCTGGGCCGGGCCGAAGCCGAGCTGCCGGCATGAAGCGCCGGGAGTCCAGGTGAGCGGCACGGATCACCGCCTGCGCGGCTACGGCGAGACGCTCGGGGCCGGCCTGATCAACGGCTCGATAGGGGTGTTCGTCACCTACTCGTCGATGCCGGCGACGCTGCTGGTCGCCGTGCGCATGGTATTCGCCGGGATCGTCCTGGGCCTCGTGGTCGCGGCCCGCCGCGACTGGCGGGCGCTCTTTGCCGATCGCGCGACGACTATCCGGCTGCTCGTCTGCGGTTTTGCCCTGGCGGCCAACCTGGTGAGTTACTTCATCGCCATCCGCCAGACCGGGGTGGCGGTGGCCATCTTCCTGTCGTATCTGGCGCCGCTCTATGTCGCCTTCATCGCGCCCCATCTCGAGGGCGGGCGCACCGAGGGCGCCGTCTATGCCGCCCTCGGCGTGGGCCTCGCCGGCATGGCCCTGATCCTGGTGCCCGGGCTCACCGGGGGGAGCGTCAAGCTCACGCCCTACGGCCTGTTCTTCGCCGTCTTTGCCGGCGTCATGTATACGGTCTACCTGATCGGCGGCAAACAGCTCAGGCGCCGCGACGTGCACGCCACGACGATCGTCTTCGCCATGGCGGTCCTCGCGGCCGCGCTGCTGCTGCCGCTCGGCCTGCTGCAGTCGACGGCGGCCGAGTTCACGCTGCGCAACTTCGCCATCGCCGCCTTTCTGGGGATTGTCTGCACCGCCCTCACCTTCAGCCTGGTGATGGACGGCATGCAGTACATAAAGGTGCAGCACTCGGCGATCATGGGCTACCTCGAGCCGGTCAGCGCGCCGGTCTACGCCCTGCTCATCCTGGGCCAGGTGCCGTCGCTGTGGACCATCGCCGGCGGAGCCCTGATCATCGGCGCCGGGGTGATCGTGGTGCGCTACGGCGCCGCCGAGGCCGAACCCGAGCTGCCGGGGTTCGCGCTTGCCGACCCGGGTGCGAGCGAGGTCGAACGATGACCGCCGCCGAGCGCGACACCCGACGTGACACCCGGCGCGACACCGAGCGCGCCGCCGAGCGCGCCGCCAGGCGCGACACCCTGGGCTACGTGCTGGTCGCCGTGAGTTTTCTCGTCTGGGGCTCGGTCGGCGCTCTGGTGCGCATGACGACCATGCCCGAGAGCACCTTGCTCGTGGCGCGCATGGTGATCGGCGCCGCGCTGGTCGCCTTGGTCTTCGCGCGCCGCCCGATGCTCGCCGAGCTGCGGGACCGGCGCACCATCGGCTGGCTGCTGCTCATGGGTCTCTTCAGCTCCTCGACGCTGCTGCTGTTCTTCGTCGCCCTGCGGCTGGCCGGCGTGGCGATCGGCATGTTCCTCATGTTCACCGGTCCGGTCTATGTCGCCCTGGTCGCGCCGCGCCTGCTCCACCAGCGGCCCGACCGCGTCGTCTATCCGGCGCTCGCTCTGGCGGTCGCCGGCATGGCGGCCATCCTGCTGCCCGGGCTGCTGGGCGGCGAGCGCGTGTCGGGGCCGGGCATCGCTTGCGGTGTGGCCACCGGCTTTCTCTACGCGGGCTACGCGCTGACGGCCAAGTTCCTCACCACGACCCTGCGGAGCGTGACCATCGCCCTCTCGGAGATGACGCTCGACGCCGTCATCCTCGCCCCGCTGGCCGTCTGGCAGCTGGCCGGCTCGGGCTATCACCTGAGCGGCCACGACGTGGCGGTGACGCTCGTGCTGGGCGTGGCGTGCACCGCCATCCCCTACGTGGTGTACGTCGAGGGGCTGCGCCGTATCCGCGTCGAGCACGCCTCGATCCTCGGTTACCTCGAGCCGGTCAGCGCGCCGTTCTACGCCCTGCTGCTGCTCGGCGAGGCGACTACGGTCACGACGGTGGCCGGCGGCGCGCTGATCGTCGCGGCGGGCGTGCTCGTCGTGGCCTTCGGCTCCGCTCAGCGCGGGGCCGCCGGGGTGGTGCCGACGTGAGCCGCGAGACGCCGCGGCATGGGACGCCGCGGCAGGCGACGCCGCGCGATCAGGTGGGCGCGGCCAGCGGAGCGGCCTTGCTGCGGGGCTATGTCATCGTCTCGATCTCCTACCTGATCATGGGGGCGATCGGCGCTCTGGTCGACTACACGACGGCGCCCGAGAGCGCCCTGCTCGTGCTGCGCTTCGCGACCGCCGGACTGGTGCTGGGCGTGGTCTTCGCGCGCCGCCGCCCGCTGTCGGGGGTGCGCCGGCCGGGCATTCCCGTGCGCCTGCTGATCATGGGCCTGGTCGACTCGGCGACCCTGCTGCTGTTCTTCGTCGCCCTGCGCGATACGAGCGTCTCGATCGGCATGGTGCTCGAGTTCATGGCGCCGGTCTGGGTCGCCGTCGCGGCGCCGCGCATCTTCAAGGGACGCACGGAGCCGGTCGTCTACGTGGCGCTCGGCATCGCCCTGGCCGGGCTGGTCACCATCCTCTGGCCGACGATCTCGGGTCAGACCGTGAAGGTCTCGGCCCTGGGCCTTGCCGCGGGCACCGTCTCGGGTGTCGGCTACGCGGCCTTCATGATGATCGTCAAGGACCTCACCAACCGCGGCGTGGGCGCCGTCACCATCGTGATCTGCGAGATGACCATCGACAGCGTGGTGCTGCTGCCGCTGGCGCTCTGGCAGACCGTCGGCGCCGGCGTCCAGCTGACGACTCGCGACATCGTCGTGGGCATCGTGCTGGGCGTGGTCTGCACGGCGCTGGCCTACACCCTGTGGACCGAGGGCGTGAGCCGCATCCGGGTGCAGCACTCATCGATCCTCGGCTACCTCGAGCCGGTCAGCGCGCCGTTCTATGCGCTGCTGCTGCTCGGTGAGCGGCCTGGAGCCTGGACGCTCATGGGCGGCGCCTTGATCATCGTCGCCGGCGTGCTCGTGGTGACTCTCGGCGAGCGCGACCAGCCCGAGGAGCTGATCCCGGCATGAGGTCCGGCGGCGCAGCCAGGCCGCGAGACGGGGCCGGACTCGCGCGTGCCCCGTTCGAGTGCGCCGGCGCGCTGTGGCGCCGACGCCGGGCGGCGCTGTGGCGGCGGCTTTCCGACCCCGGCTGACCGCCCTGTCGGGGGCGGCCGCCGCGGCTTGGCCGCCCCGGCCGCCCCCGACACCGCGGCTACCGCCGCGCAAGGCATACAATCGATGCACTCTCCGACATCCAGAAGGAGTCACGCATGGCGACCAAACCAGCACAGAGCGCCCCGGCGCTCACCCTCACCCGTTCGATGGCGATGCTCGAAGATGCCCAGCGCCTCACGCCCGGCGGCGTCGGCGGCATCCGCCGGCCCTACAACTTCGTGGTCGGCGAGTACCCGGTGTTCATCACCCACGGCCAGGGCGGTCACATCTTCGACGTCGACGGCAACGAGTACATCGACATGCTCTGCGCCTACGGGCCGATCATCCTCGGCTACGTCGAGGACGAGATCAANNCTATCACGGCTGGGGCGACTGGTGTGTCGAACACCACGGCGGCGTCCCGGCGGTGGTCTCAGAGCTTACCAAGGAGTTCGAGTACGGCAAGATCGAAGAGCTCGAGCGTGTCTTCGCCGAGAACCCCGGCACGGTCGCCGGCGTCATCATCACCCCGGTGGGCCACCCCATGGCGAAGCCCGTTATCGCTCCCCCCGAGGGCTACCTGCAGGCGGTCGTCGATCTCTGCCACAAGAACGGCGCGGTGGTCACCTTCGACGAGATCCGGACGGGCTTTCGCGTGTCGATGGGCGGGGCCAGTGAGCGCTACGGCGTCGTGCCCGACCTGACGACGGTCGGCAAGGCCATGGCCAACGGCTACTCCATCGCGGCGCTGGTGGGCAAGCGCGAGGTCATGAGCGTCTACGTCAAGGACGCCTTCCTGAGCTCGACCTACTTCCCCAACAGCCTCGAGATGGCGGCCAGCATGAAGTGCCTCGAGATCCTCGAGCGCGAAAAGGTGCAGGACGTCATCTGGGAGCGCGGCACCCGGTTCCTCGAGCGCCTCGGCGCGATCGTCGATGTCTCGGGCGTGCCGGTCACCAAGAGCGGCATCCCGCCGATGCCCTTCCTGACGTTCGACCACGTGGACGGGCACTACAAGGAGCGGCGCACCGA
>PMKK01000182.1 GCA_003157715.1 Actinomycetota bacterium | reverse complement strand
CCCTGGTCGCCGGCGAAGATGCGCTTGTAATCCTGGGCGGGGGCCATGGGCACCACGCGCGTGCCGTCGCACAAGGCCAGCAGCGACACCTCGGTGCCGCTCAGGAACTCCTCGATCAGCACCGTGCCGCCGGCCTCACCGAAGGCGCGGTCGGCAAGACACAGGCGCACGGCGGCGCGGGCCTCGCGGGCGTCCTGGCAGATGATCACACCCTTGCCGGCGGCCAGGCCGTCGGCCTTGACCACCACGGGCCAGCTCTGCTGGGCGTCGACGTCGCGCAGGGCGGCGGCGAGCTCGGTATGGCGGCGATAGCGGCCGGTAGGCGCGTGGGCCTCGCCCATGATCTCCTTGGCGAAGACCTTGCTGCCCTCGAGCAGGGCGCCTTCGCGGCGCGGACCGAACACCGGCAGGCCGTGCTCGGCAAACAGGTCGGCGACGCCGGCCACGAGCGGCGCCTCGGGTCCGACCACGGTCAGCTCGATCTTCTCGCGCCGGGCAAAGGCCAGCAGGCCGGGCAGATCGTCGGCGCCGATGTCGACCGTGTCGGCCTCTTGGGCGATGCCGGCGTTGCCGGGCGCGCAGAACACCTGGGTGGCCTGCGAAGAGGCACAGAAGGAATGGACGAGGGCGTGTTCGCGACCGCCGCCGCCGATCACCAGAATCCGCATGTGTCCTCCTCGTGGCCCGGGGGTTACCGCGCCGCCGGACTTCGGCCGCGCCGACGTGCCAAGCATACAACGCCCCAGGGCCGTTCCGGCCGGTGAGCAGCGGGTTGTCACGATGCCTCAGGCCGCCGCGACCTGACCGGTCGCGACAGTGGGGTGGTCCTGTCGCGACGCCGCCGAGGTGGGTCCTGTCGCAGCGCCGCCGGCGTGCCGCGGGCTGCCTTGGGCGCAACACCGCCCGAGGCCGTGGGGCTATCATAGAGAACCGACCGATGAACGGGGCCTGGCCGATCCCGAGGATCGACCGATGACCGGGTCGCGCGCGGGGGAGCAAAGGGACCACTTCGCGCGCGGGGAGGGGCAAGAAGACCACTTGGCTACGCAGAAGGGCATCCGCATAGCGCAGTCGTGCCAGCCCGATCCGCGCGCTGCGGTACGCGAGTTCCACGCGCACGTCTCGCAACCGGACATGGCGCTCGTGCTCTTCTTCTGCTCCGACGAGTACGATCGCGACGCGCTGGCCGCGGAGATGGCCCGCCGGTTTGCCGGCGTGCAGGTCGTGGGCTGCACGACCGCCGGAGAGATCGGTCCGACCGGCTGTCGCGACCACAGCATCGCCGGCGTGAGCCTGGCTTCGAGTGTCTGCACGGCCGTCACCGGGCGCCTCGAGCACCTGCAGCTGTTCGAGGCCGCCGAGGGCCGGGCGCTTGCCGAGAACCTGCTGCGCGGGCTCCAGGACAGGGTCGCGGGGGCCGAGCGGCAGAACAGCTTCGCCTTCTTGCTGGTCGACGGATTGTCGGTGCGCGAGGAGCTTGTCGCGCACGCGCTCCAGGAAGCGCTGGGTGAGATCCCGGTGATCGGCGGCTCGGCGGGCAACGGCCTCAGCTTCGGCAGCACCTACGTCTACTCCGAGGGCCGCTTCTTCGCCGACAGCGCCGCCCTGGTGATCGTCGGCACGCCGCTGCCCATCAGGACGTTCAAGACGCAGCACTTCCTGCCCACCGACCAGCGTCTGGTGGTCACCGAGGCCGATCCTGCCCAGCGCATCGTGCGGGAGATCAACGGGCTGCCCGCCGCCGGCGAGTACGCCCGCACGCTCGGCGTCCCGCCGGGTCAGCTCGGCCCCCTCCACTTCGCTTCGTCGCCGGTCGTGGTGCTGATCGGCGGCGACTACTACGTGCGCTCCATCCAGAAGGCCAATCCCGACGGCAGCCTGACGTTCTTCTGTGCCATCGAGGCCGGCGTCGTGCTGCGCGTGGCCAAAGGCGTCGACCTGGTGGCCAATCTGAAGGACGCCTTCACTCAGCTCCGGGAGCAGATCGGCGAGCTGCAGCTCGTGCTTACCTGCGACTGCATCCTGCGCAAGCTGGAGATCGTCGAGAGCGGTCTTCAGGACCGCGTCGGCGACATCCTGCGCCGCAACAACGCCGTGGGGTTCAACACCTACGGAGAGCAGTTCTGCGGCGTGCACGTCAACCAGACGCTGACCGGCATCGCGCTCGGCTCGGGGTCCGCGGCGACCGATGGCGCCTGACGCGAAGCCGGCGGGCGACGGCGCCCACGAGCGACCGGGCGGCTCCGACGTGCCGGCGCTCGAGGCCGAGATCGTGCGGCTGAACAAGGTGGTGCGAGCACTCATGGACCGTTCCGAGTCCGCGACCAGCGCGCCGGGCACCGGCTACGGCCTGTTCCAGACCACCGTCCTGCTGCAAAAGCAGGTCCAGCTGCGCACCCAGGAGGCCGAAGCGGCCCTGCGCGACAACCAGGGCGTCTCGAACAGCTTGAGCGAGTCGGCGGCCAAAGACATGCACGCGCTGCGCCGCATGGCCGCGCTGCAGATCCAGCTTCTGGAGCTCGTCGTCGCGCAGAAGGACGTCGGTGAGCTGATCGACAGGGTCGCCACGCTGCTCGACATCCCCATCGTGCTCTTCGACGCCCACGGGCACGCGCTCCACAGCTCCGGCGGCCGCGGCTCGGCCGGCCCTGCGCCGGCTGGCCCTGCGCCGGCTGGCCCTGCGCCGGACGGCCTCGCGCGCCGCCTGTGGTCGACGTATGCGGCCCTGCGCGGCTCGCCCGGCCGCCACGGCACGATCGAAGACGGCGGGGAGCGCCTCTACTACCGCGACATCCTGGTGCTGGACCGCGTAGAGCGCGTTCTGGCGGCCGTAGCTCCCAGCGGGCAGGCGCCCGAGTTCGCCGACGGCTCGCTGTCGTTTCTTCAGCAGCTCGTGACGCTCGACGTGCTGCACCGCCGCGACGAGCTCGCCCGGAACCGGCGCGAGCGCCGCCGTCTGCTCGGCGACGTCCTGACCGGCGAGGGCGCCTACGACGAGCTCAGGGCGCGTCTGGCCGAACAGGCTTTCGACGACCGCGGCGTCTGGCGGATCGCGGTCGTCGAGCTGCGATCGTCGCCGGCGTCTCCCAGCCGGGCTTCTCGCGCGGTGGTCGCCACGCGGCTCCTCGACAGGCTGCTGCGCGCCGTCGACGCCCTGTTCAGCCGGCGCCGCGCGCCGTTTCTGAGCATGCCCATGGGGTCGCTGGCGGTCGTTCTGTCGACGCTGCCCGACGGTCAGGCCGCGACGGCGGCCGCTCTGCTTGCCGACCTGCACGAGACGGCCGCCCGAGCCGTCTCGCCTGAGCAGGTGGTGGTCGGATGCTCGGCTCCGCTCACCGGGGTGGCGAGCGCTCCCCGGTTTCTGCAGCAGGCTCACGCCGCCTGCATCGCCGCCCGTCACGATCCGGCGGCCGGCGGCGCGGTCCTGTTCGACGAGCTGAGCGGACAGTTCCGGCTTCTCGACGGACTCGACGAGGAGACCCTGACCGACATGGTGAAGCGCACGTTCGCGCCGGTGCTCGACTACGACGCCCGGCACCGGACCCGGCTCTACGAGAGCCTCAACGAGCTGTTCGAACACCATCTGGCCATTCAGGAGACGGCCGACGTACTGCATGTGCACCGCAACACGCTGAAGAAGCGCCTGGCGCACGTCGAGCGGCTGCTGGCCGTCGACCTGGGCGAGCTCAACGACATCGTCGACATCCGTCTCGGCCTGCACGCCGCCGAGCTGCTCGACAAGCTTCCTTCTCAGGCCGCCGACTAGACACTCGCGGCGGGGTGGCCGCCGCGGCGGTGTGCATGGCGCCACTTTTGTGCCCAAGGAGTGGCCACCGGGCTCCTCGACTCTCCCATTGGCCGGCCTCATCGTGTGCTTACCTCATGGCGGCGTTCAGCCGCCGAGCCAAACCAGAGGAGGCATCGATGGGTAAGGTCTATGCACCACCCGGCACCCCGGGCAGCGTCGTTACGGTCAAGCCCCGCTACGACAACTTCATCGGCGGCAAGTGGGTCGCGCCGGTCAAGGGTCAGTACATGCCCAACGTGAGCCCGGCCACCGGCAAGGTGTTCTGCGAGGTGGCCAAGTCGACGGCCGAGGACGTAGAGCTTGCTCTCGACGCCGCCCACGCGGCCAAGGACGCCTGGGGCGAGGCCTCGCTGGCCGATCGCGCCGCCGTGCTCAACCACATCGCCGACGCGCTCGAGGCCAACCTCGAGATGCTGGCGGTGGCCGAGAGCTGGGAAAACGGCAAGCCCGTGCGCGAGACGCTGGGGGCCGACATTCCCCTGGCCATCGACCACTTCCGCTACTTCGCCGGCGCCACCCGTTCGCTCGAAGGCAGGCTGACCGAGATCGACAAGGACACGGTCGCCTATCACTTCCACGAGCCGCTCGGCGTGGTCGGGCAGATCATCCCGTTCAACTTCCCGCTGCTCATGGCCGCCTGGAAGATCGCCCCGGCTCTGGCCGCCGGCAACTGTACCGTGCTCAAGCCGGCCTCGCCCACGCCGTGGTCGATCCTCAAGCTGGCCGAGGTCGTCAACGACGTCGTGCCGGCGGGCGTCATCAACATCATCACCGGACCGGGCGGCGAGATCGGCAAGGCCCTGGCCACCAGCCCGCGCATCGCCAAGATCGGCTTTACCGGCGAGACGACGACCGGCCGTCTGATCATGCAGTACGCCGCTCAGAACATCATCCCCTCGACCACCGAGCTCGGCGGCAAGTCGCCCAACATCTTCTTCGGCGACGTCATGGACAAGGACGACAGCTACCTGAACAAGGCGATCGAGGGCCTCGTGCTCTACGCCT
>PMKK01000341.1 GCA_003157715.1 Actinomycetota bacterium | reverse complement strand
GCAGTTCACGCAGTGCAGCGGGCGAGCCAGCACCGGCAGGTCCCGGCGCCCCGGCTCGCCCCGACCGTTCCCCACCCGTTCGCCCCGACCGTGTCCCACCGGTTCGCCCCGACCGTGTCCCGGTCCCGGAACGAGCCGCAGCGCGGCGCGCATGAGTCGCGCCGCCACGGCAAGGCCCGGCGTGCGCCAGGCAAGGCCGATCAGACCCACGCCGGGCCGGTAGAGGCGCTCGACGACCCAGCCCAGAGGACCGCGCAGCTCCAGCCCGAACAGCACGCCGCGGCCGAGCAGCCGGCCCGGATCGAGGGCCCCCTTGATCGCGCCCAGGCGGACCAAGCCGGCGGCGCCGAACTTGTCGCCGGCGAACGAACTCTGCCAGCGACCCAGCACGTAGGGCCGGCCGCCGTGGCGGCGCACCGCGAGATCGAGCAGCGCCGGCGTCAGGGCCAGGTCGAGCAGAAACGACAACGAGCGGTGGTCGGTCAGATAGCCCGCGATGACGAGCGCCCGCTCGCCGGCGAGAAAGTACACCTCGTAGTCGAGAGCGACGCCGGCGCCGCGCGAGAGGCGCGCGGCGCCGGCAAGAAAGGCAGCGATCTCGCCGGCCGGCAAGTCGATCTCGGCCGCCAGCAACCCCGGCCCGAACCGCTTGTTGCGCTGCGGCCGGAAGCGCGTGGCGGCGAAGGCCACGCTCTCGTCGGCCATGACGACAGGCTCGCCCGGCAGATCGACGAGGCGTGCCGCGAAGCGGCGCGCCGCTCCCTCCTCGAGAAAGTCGACATAGAGCAGAGCGGCAGGATCGAGGCGCGGCCGTTCCCCGGCCGGCACATGCGTCCAGCCGAACTCGCGCGGCCCGCGGATGCTGCTCCAGGGCATGTCGGAGTCGGTCGACAGCGCCGCCGGAAAACGCCGCCACTGCTGACGCGCGTCGTCGGCGGCAGCCAGGGCGGCGTGGCGACGGTGAGCCGCCGAGACCATCTCGAGGTTCGCCGGTCTGGGCAGGCTGGTGCCGGCGTTGGCGGCGACGAACGCGGCGGCGCTCAGCGCGGCGGCCTCGTCGGCGAAGCCGAGCAGAAAAGCGCCGATCTCAGGCCGCCGACCCACCGACACGACGAGCTGGGTGACGACGCCCAGAACGCCCTCGCTGCCGGCGAGATCGGCCAGACCGAAGGGCGCCAGCCCGCGTTCGGCAAACCAGGCTTCGGCCTGGTCGGGCGCGACCTCGCGATGGCCGTGGTCTGAGGCCCGCGCGGCGACTGCGCGGCGCTCATGGCCTGACGGTTCTGCGGCGACGTCGGACGGCCCGGAAGCTGGGGACCGAGCGGCGACGTCAAGACGGCCGTCGGCATGAAAACGCACGAGCTCCCCGCTGGGCAGCACCACGTCGGCGGCGCGTACGATGTCGAGCACCTGTCCGGGTCCGAACGCATTCAGGCCGGCGCCTCCNNCCAGCCGGCCAGCGTGGCGCCCAGATTCGAGGGGTAAACCGGCAACGCCAGCCCGCGGCGCGCCAGCACACGGTGCACGCGCCGCAGCCGGGCGCCGGCCCCCACGACACAGACCTCGCCGGCCGGATCGATGTCGGCCTTGTCGAGATGGGCCAGATCGAGCACGAGCCCGCCATCGTTGGCCACGGCGCCGCCGAGCGCAGCCGAGGCGGCGCCACGCACCGTGACCGGCGTAGCCGTGGCGCGCGCCCAGCGCAGCGCCTCGACGACTTCCATCGTCTCGTCCGGCAGAAAGACGAGCTCGGGCACGGCTTTTGTGAGGTAGCGCGTGAAGATCCTGCCGAGATAGACGTTCTGGTCGCGATCGGACTCGGCCAGCAGCGCCGGATCGACCACGAGACGCGCGGCGCGCGGCGCGGCGGGGGGCGCAGCGGACGTTGCGGCGGCCGCGCCGTCAGGACCAGCCGCGGTCGCGTCATCGAGACCGCCCGCAGCGGCAAGGTGAGCCGCAAGCGACAGCGCCAGCCGCCGCGAACGCTCACTCGCCGGGCGCTCGCCCAACGGCAGACCGCCAGCCAGCATCGCCGACAGCGGGGTCAGGCCGCTGGGGTACGGAACGTCGAAGGGAAGCGAGGGGAGCAAGCCTGAGCCAGCGCTGTGGGCCAGACCGCGTTCAGACGGCGCACCTTGGTTCATGCACGCCGCCGCCACGGCCGCAGTTGGGCTTTCACTAGACGCACCGCGCTTTCGTCGTCGTCTGCGTTCTGGTGGGCTGCGGTCGGCCGGGCCCAAAGCCCGGCACACCTTGGAGTAAACCGTGGCCGGTGACTCAAGTCAAACCGCAACGAGCGTTAGACCGCCGCACACCGTGGCGGACCGCGAACGAGCGGCCGGCGCGCGACTGACCGATGGTACGATAGCCTGCGCCCCGTCAAGGAGTCCGCCATTCCCGCCGATGCGCGACACGGTGTCGAAAGCCCCCCCACCCGGACCGGCCTGACCGAAGCCGAAGCGGCGCGGCGGCGCGCGGCCGGCGACGGCAACGAGGTGCCGGCGACCGCCGGGCGCACGTATCGCCAGATCGTGCGCGACAACGTCTTCAACTTCATCAACAACATCCTGTTCGTGCTGGCCGCGGTGCTCATCGCGTTCCGTCACTACCTCGACGCGCTGCTGTCGGTGGGCGTCGTGGCCGCCAACACCGTGATCAGCCTCTACCAGGAGATGCGCGCCAAGCGCACGCTCGACCGCATCGCCATCCTGACCAGGCCCCGCGCCGTCGTCGTGCGCGACGGCAATGAGCGCGAGGTCGACCCCGCCGAGCTCGTCGTCGGCGACACCATCCGCGCCCAGTCCGGCGACCAGATCGTGGTCGACGGCCACGTGGTGGGCCGGGGCTACCTCGAGGTCGACGAGTCGCTGCTCACCGGCGAGTCCGACCTCGTCGTCAAGCGCGCCGGCGACGCCGTGCTGTCGGGCAGCTTCTGCGTGGCCGGCGGCGGCTACTACGAAGCCGAGACGGTGGGTGCCGAGAGCTTCGCCAACAAGGTGACCGCCACGGCGCAGTCGCCCCGCCGCTTCCTCACCCCGCTCCAGCACCAGGCCAACGTGCTCGTCTGGATCCTGCTCGTCATCGCGCTCGCTTTTGTCGCGCTGGTCGTCACCCAGCACTTCAACCAGCACTTGCCGTGGGTCGAGACCATCCAGGCGACGACCGTGATCGTCGGCCTGGTCCCCAACAGCCTGATCCTCGCCATCGTGCTGGCTTATGCCCTGGGCGCCGTGCGCATGGCAGGCAAGGGGGCGCTGATCCAGGAGGCCAACGCCGTCNNGACAAGACCGGCACGCTCACCACCAACGCTATCCGCCTGCATGACGTCGAGCCGCTCGAGGCCCCGCGCGACGAGCTCGAGCGCCTGCTGTCGGCCTACGCGGCCAGCACCGCCGTGCCCAACCGCACGATCGAAGCGCTCGCCGCGGCGCTGCCGAGCCACGCCCTCCCGGTCGCCGACGAAGCGGCCTTTTCGTCGGGCCGCAAGTGGAGCGGGCTGGCTTTCGCCGGCGACGAACTGCCCTGGTCGACGCTGGTGCTGGGCGCGCCCGAGGTGCTCGCCCCTCGCTTGCAAACCGGCCTGGCGCTGGGAGAGCGTCAGGCCGAATGGTCGGCGGCCGGTCTGCGTGTGCTGCTGCTGGCGGGCGTGCGGGCGACGGTGCGCTTTGCCGCCGGCGCCGACGGCCCACCGGCGTTGCCGGCCGGCCTTGTGCCGCTCGGCCTGGTGAGCCTCGCCGACGAGCTGCGCCCCAAAGTGGCCGAGACTCTGGCCGAGTTCGCCGCGGCCGGCATAGAGGTCAAGGTGATCTCGGGCGACGACCCCCGCACCGTCTCGGCGCTGGCCACCCAGGCGGGCATGGGCGGCGAGCTCACCGCCTATTCAGGCGGCGAGCTCGCCCGCTTCGACGAACGCGAGTTCGCGACGGCCGCCGCCGACGGCACCGTCTTCGGCCGCGTCTCGCCCCAGCAGAAAGAGGCGCTCACCAGCGCCCTGCACCGGCGCGGACGCTACGTGGCCATGATCGGCGACGGCGTGAACGACGTCATCGCCCTCAAGCGCGCCGACCTGGGCATCGCCATGGAAAGCGGCAGCCCAGCCGCCCGGGGCGTCGCCGACCTCGTACTCATGAACGACTCGTTCGGCGTGCTGCCGTCGGCGTTTCGCGAGGGTCAGCGCATCCGCAACGGCATGCAGGACATCCTCAACATCTTCGCGGTGCGCATCTTCAGTCGAGCGCTCGTCATACCGTTCGTGGCGCTGATCGGCGGCTTTGCCTTCTCGCCGCGGCAGTCCGCCCTGCTGTCGTACCTCACGGCCACCGTGCCGACGATCGGCCTCATCGCCTGGGCCCAGTCCGGCCAGACGATCAAAGGCCGCATCTACCGGCCGCTGGCCCGCTTCGCCGTGCCGGCCACCATCCTGCTGGCCGCCTTCGAGCTGGCCGTCTATGCGCTGTACTTCAAGACGGGCGAACACAGCTACCTGCTCGCCCACCACGGCGCCACCACCCAGCAGGCGATGCAGGCCGCCCTCCCCAAAGCGCAGACCGTGACGACCGCCCTGGCCGTACTGTGCGGCATCCTGCTGCTGCCCTTCACCGTGCCGCCCAGCATGCGCTGGGTGGGCGGCGCCCGTCTGCGCGGCGACCGCCGCCCCACCGTCATGGCGGCGGCGCTGTTCGTCGCCTACCTGGTCATCGTCTCGACCGCCGGCGGGCGCCATCTGTTCGCCATGCAGCCGATCGGCGTGCTGCAGCAGATCCTGCTGATCGTGATCGCCGTGTCGTGGGGCTTCACCGTGCGGGCCATCTGGCACTGGCGGCTGCTCGACCGCATCTTCGGACCGCCGGAGGGCCGGCCGCTGCGCGCACGCCGGATGTCGTGACTACCTGGGGAGAGGACAGAACTAGACGAGTAGGACCGCCGCGCCAGTGCTCGCACCACCGCGACGCCGGTCGCCCCGACATGCCGACGTCCACCGCGCGAGTCGTGCTCGGGCTACTGCCGGACACAGTCCTCACCGCTCGTCCGTCCGTGCCTGGACCGGCCGCACCGGACCGTGCCACGTGGCCAACAGGCACTCATCATATGCTCACCATGAATCGGGTACTATAGAAGTCCTTCAAGGACGGCCACAGGAGATGCGTCGCATGCCTACCCCCACACGTTCCGCCACACCGGGCAAGGGCAGGCGCAGGGCCAAGGGCCAAGGCGACGAGTCGCGCCCCGGCGGCCGACGGTCGGCCGCCGCCGCCGCTGCCACCGGCACGGCCGCGACACCGGCCGCGGCCGGTGTCGCCACGAGCGCGAGCGCAACCTCGACGGCCTCGGCAGTCCCCGCGGTGACCGCCGAGGCGCCGGGCGATGCCGCGACGCCCGGCGACGCGACGATCGACCTCACAGACCGTTCCTACTACATCAATCGCGAGCTCAGCATGCTGGCCTTCCAGCGCCGCGTGCTCGAAGAGGTCCGCGACGAGCGTAACCCGCTGATCGAGCGCGTCAAGTTCCTGTCGATCCTGGGCTCGAACCTGGGCGAATTCTTCATGGTCAGGGTGGCCGGCCTGCGGCAGCAGGTCGAGGCCGGCGTCGCCGACCTGTCGGCCGACGGCATGACGCCGGCCGAGCAGCTCGTCGCCTGCCGCGCGCTGGCCCACCAGCTCATGTACGAAGCGCGCGACGCCTGGGTCTCCGAGATCATGCCACAGCTCGCCGAGGCCGGCGTGCACATCCACAACTTCGACGCACTCGGCGACGCCCAGCGGGCCGCCGCCATCGCCTACTTCGAACGCAGCGTGTTTCCCGTGCTCACGCCGCTCGCCTTCGACCCGGGACGGCCGTTTCCGCACATCTCCAACCTGAGCCTCAACCTGGCGGTGCTGCTGCGCGACGAGAACGACCAGCAGCTCTTCGCGAGGGTCAAGGTGCCCTCGTCGCTGCCGCGCCTCGTCGCCGTGCCCGCGCCCAAAGGGCTCACGGCCGCGGCCAAGACGCGCCGTTACGACTTCGTCTGGCTCGAGCAGCTCATCGCCGCCAATCTCGGCGAGCTGTTCCCCGGCATGACGAGCGCCGGCACCCACGCCTTCAGGGTGACGCGCGACGCCGAGATGTCGATCCAGGAGCTCGAAGCCGACGACCTTCTCGAGACCATCGAAGAGGGCGTGCTGCGACGCCGCTTCGGCTCGGTGGTGCGCCTCACGATCGACGGCACGACCCCCGCCGACGTGCGCCACATCCTGCTTGACAACCTCGACCTCGAGCCCGAGGGCATGGTGGCCGTCGATCCGCCGCTCGGCATGAGCGGCATCAACCTGCTCGGTCTCGACCGTCCCGACCTCAAAGACCCGCCGTTCGTACCCGCCGTACCCGAGGGGCTCGAAGATCCCGAGCTCAGCATCTTTGCCGCGATCCGCAAGCACGACATCCTCATCCATCGCCCCTACGAGTCGTTCGGACCGGTCGTCGACTGGCTCGANNGAGAGCAACATCGAGTGGGCGCGGGCACTCGAAGACGAGGGCGTGCATGTGGTCTACGGCCTCGTCGGCATCAAGACGCACTCCAAGATCGCCATGGTCGTGCGCCGCGAGGGCGACGGCATCAGGCGCTACGTCCACCTCGGCACCGGCAACTACAACGTCGTGACCGCCCGCCTGTACACCGACCTCGACCTGTTCACCTGCGACGAGGTCATCGGCCAGGATGCCACCGAGCTCTTCAACTTCCTCACCGGCTTCTCGCGCTCGCGCGACTACAAGAAACTCCTGGTCGGACCGATCAACCTGCGTGAACGCTTCGAAGAGCTGCTCGAACGCGAGATCGACCACCAGGTCGCCGGCCGGGGCGGCCACCTCATCTTCAAGATGAACTCGCTGATCGACCGCAAGATGATCGCCACCCTCTACAGGGCCTCCCAGGCAGGAGTCAAGGTCGACCTGCTGGTGCGCGGCATGTGCTCGCTGCGTCCCGGCATCCCCGGCGTGAGCGACAACATCAAGGTCACGAGCATCGTCGGGCGGTTCCTCGAACACAGCCGCATCTACTGGTTTCGCAACGGCGGCGCCGAAGAGGTGCTGGTGGGCAGCGCCGACCTCATGCCGCGCAACCTGAACCGGCGCGTCGAAGTCCTTTTTCCCGTCGAAGACAAGGCTCTCGTGCGACGCCTGCGCGACGACATACTCGCGGTCTACCTCCGCGACAACGTCAAGGCGCGCTTCATGCAGGCCGACGGCAGCTACGTCCACGCCGCGCCGGCCGAAGGCGAGGAACCGCTCGACAGCCAGGCCTGGTTCATCGAGCACGCCTCCGGCCGGGCGGGCAGCCCGGCCCAGTCCGACCGGCGCCGCGGCAAGCGTCGCCTGCCTGCCGGCAGCTGAGAGAGATACCGGTGCAGCTCATCTTCTTCCGCCACGGCCCGGCCGGCTCGAAGAGCGAGTGGCAAGGCCCCGACGCGGAGCGTCCCCTCACCGGCGACGGCCGTGCCGTCGTCGAGCAGGTCGCCGCCCTGCTCGCCAGGGCGGGGCTCTCTATCGACGCCGTGCTGAGCAGCCCCCTGGCGCGTGCCCATCAGACCGCCGAGATCGCCGCCGCCACGCTCGGCTGCCCCGACCGCCTGGCCGACGACGAGCGCCTGGCACACGGCTTCGACCGCAAGCGTCTGGCCACGATCGTCGCCGAGCACAGCGGTGCCCAGACCCTCATGCTGGTCGGACACGAGCCCGAGTTCAGCGCCGTCATCGGCCAGCTCACCGGCGGCACGGTGGTCGTCAAGAAGGCGGGCGTGGCCAGAGTGGACCTCGACGAGCAGACCATGCGCGGCACACTCGTCTGGCTGCTGCCGCCGCGCGTCTTCGGCCCAGAAAGGTGACGTCCCGGTCATGGAAATAGAGGCCAAGTTCAGCGCGCCCGACGCCGCCGCCCTCGAGCGGCTCGACCTCCTCGACGAGCTTGCCGGTTACCAGGGGGGTAGCCGCGAAGTCGCCGAGATGTCCGACATCTATCTCGACTCAGACGACCGCGTCCTGCAGGCGGCCGGCATAGTGTGCCGGCGCCGCGACCGCGGCGACCGCGTGGTCATCACGGTCAAGCGGCGCAGCGGCGCGCCCGGCGGCGCGCAGGGCACCGGCACCGGCGACGCCATCCACCGCCGCGCGGAGTGGGAGATCGACCTGCCGGCCAGCTCGCCGGCCGGTCGGCCGGCGAGCTGGCCGGCAGGCGAGGCGCGCGAGCAGGTGCTGTCGGCGGCCGGCTCGCGGTCCCTGCGACCGCTCGTCGAAGTCCGCCAGCGCCGCGTGCTGCGCCCCCTGACACGGGACGGTCGCACCGTGGCCGAGCTCTCGCTGGACACGCTCGTCATCGTGGCCGGCGACGTTCCCCTGCCACCCGCCTACGAAGTCGAAGCCGAGCTCAAGGCCGACGGCACCGAAGCCGACCTGACGGCCATCGCCGCCGCGCTGCACGACGAGTTCGGCCTTGCCGCGCAGCCGCTCTCGAAATTCGAACGCGCCATGGCGGCGCTCGCCGACGAGCCCCGCGGCGGCAGCCTGCTTACGAGTGACGAGGAGCATCTCCTGAACCGCATCGCGCGACGCACCGACGCGGCCGGACGCCGTGCGCGCGTGCTGCTCGCGATCCACGGCGGCGCGCTGCAGCGCGAGGCGGCCACCCGCGCCGGCGTGGCGCCACGCACCGTGCGCTACTGGCTCAACAGGTTCCGCCACGAGGGCCTGGCGATCTTCCCCAAGCGCCTCGTCGCGCGCGCGCCACGACCCGCCGGACCAGTCCCGACCGCAGTGTCAACCACGGCTCCGGCCGCAGTCCCGGCCACTGCCGCCGCCGCGAGCGCCCAGCCGCCCGTGGCCCCGGCCGCAAAGAGGCCGCGTTCCAAGGCCGCCGCCGGCACGAGTGTCACGGGCAAGAAGGCAGAGCGCGAGGCGAAGCCTGCCAAGCCGGCGGCGAGCGAGGCGAAGCGCGGCAAGACGGCGGCGGGCGAGGCGAAGCCTGCCAAGCCGGCGGCGGGAACGGCGGCCAAGGGCTCCGCGCCCGCGCTCCCGGCGCCCCCGGCGAAGCCGGCAGAGATCGACGCGCCGTCCCGGGCACCGGCCGCGACCGCCACGCCAGCGGCGCCCACAGCGCCCATCCGACGGCCGGCGCGCCCCGGTATCCGCAAGTCCGACACGATGGCCGAGGCGGCCTTCAAGATGCTGCGCTTCCAGTTCGACCGCATGCTCGACCATGAGGCCGGCACGCGCGAGGGCGGCGACATCGAGGATCTGCACGACATGCGGGTCGCCACGCGCCGCATGCGGGCCGCGCTACGGGTGTTCGGGCCCTATCTCGATGCCGGCGTCATGCGGCCGATCGACCATGGGCTGCGCCGCACGGGCCGCATGCTCGGCGCCGTGCGCGATCTCGACGTGTTCCACGAGAAGACGATCGTCTACCTCGACTCGCTGCCCGAGTCGCGCCGCGGCGACCTCGAACCGCTGCTGGCAGTCTGGCAGGAACGCCGTGAGCACGCCCGCGGGGCGATGATCGAGTACCTCGACGGCGGCCGCTACCCGCGCTTCGTCGAGGCCTTCAGCGCCTTGCTCGACGACCCGGGGCGGGCGAGCCTCGGCTTCATCGACGACGACGGCGAGGCACGCCCGCACCGCGTCGCCCACGTCCTGCCGGCGGTCCTCTACGACCGCGTCGCCGGCGTGTGGGCCTACGACGACGTCATCACCGGGCACGACACACCGCTCGTGCGCTTTCATCGCCTGCGCATCGCGGGCAAGGCCATGCGGTACACGTTCGAGTTCTTCGAAGAGGTGCTGGGACCCGACGCCAAACCGCTGATCGGCGCCACCAAGGACATGCAGGACCACCTGGGCGACCTTCAGGACGCCGTCGTGACCTGCAACGTCCTGCGCAACTTCCTCACCTGGGGAACCTGGGAGCCACCGGCCACCAACGTCCGGCGCGCCCTGAAGATGATCGTCGCGCCCGGCGTGGCCACCTACCTCGCGGCCCGCCAGGAGGAGCTCAACCGCCTGGTCGACACCTTCCCGCGGATGTGGGTCAAGATCCGCGGCGACGGCTTCAGCCGGCGTCTGGCGAAGGTCGTCGGCGAACTGTAGGTTCGGTCGCGCCGGCCGGCGCGACCTCGAACGTCAGGCGACGGCCCATCGCCTTCTCCATCGAACCACGCCGGTTCTCCAGGCCCCACAGCTCGAGCTGCGCCGGGCCGTTCGTCGCCAGACGCAGCGTCAGGGCCCGCCGCCCGTCGGCGCGCAGCGTCGCATGCCGCACCACGGCGCCGTGGCTGCGATCGAGGCGCTCGGCCAGCCGCAGCAGGTTGGCGAGTGTCTGCACCCGCTTTCGATCGGCGCCCTCGAGGCGCGCGTAGACCGCCTCGCGCGCGCTCGGCGTGGCCTTGCGATGGAACAGCACGGTCGCCGCCATGATGGCGATCTCGCGCTGGTCGAACCCGAGCATGTCGGTGTTGGCGATGAGATAGGCCGAGTGCAGGTGATGGTTCGGGTACGAGATGAAGGTCCCGATGTCGTGCAGCAGAGCGGCGCAGTCGAGCAGCTCGCGCTCTTCGGCGCCGAGCTTGTGGAAGCCCGCCTCGCGCGAGCTGTCGAACAGCTCGAGCGCCAGGCGGGCGACATGACGGGCATGGGACTCGTCGGCCCGGCAGGCCCGCACGAGCTGCAGGACGCTGCGCTCGCGGACGGTCAGCTCGTGCACCAGGGCGGCATGCGGGCCGCGCGAAAGGTAGTCCATCAACATGCCGTCGCGCAGGCCGCACTCGGTCAGCGCCGTCACGGCGGGCAGCTCGAGGTCGGTCATCAGCGTCTCGAGCACGACCGCGCCGGCGACCACGATATCGGCGCGGTCGGGATTCAGGCCGGGCACGCCCCGCCGTTCCTCGAGCGGCAAGCCACGCAGCAGCTTGACCACCTTGCGCACGTCGGCGAGGCTGGCCGTCTCGTCGCGGCTCGGCTCGCGGTCGTGCAGCACCCGGGCCGCCACGGCCGCGACGTTGCGCACCGTACCCGACGTACCGTAGGCCACGTCGACGTCGAACTCGCGCACGGCCTTGACCGCGTGCACCGACGCCAGGCGCACGGCGCGTTGCAGACGCTGATAGTCGTCGCTCGACACGCGGCCGGAGACGTCGGGCAGGTTGGGGTCGCCGGCCAGGCGCACGGCGCCCAGCGGCAGGCTGTCGAGGAACAAGTGCCGGCGGACGTCGCCGACGATCACCTCGGTACTGCCGCCGCCGATGTCGAGGCAGAACGCGGTGCGCTCGCCGAGCTCCACCCGGCCGAGCACGCCCAGATAGATGAGGCGCGCCTCTTCGAGGCCGGAGACGACGTGGACGTCGAGTCCGGCCTCGGCCCGCAGCCGCGCCACCAGGACGCCCTGGTTGCGCGCTTCACGGGTGGCCGATGTGGCGACGGCGACGATCTCGCCGGCGCCGTGGCTGCGGGCGAGCCCGGCAAACGAGCGGCAGACCAGCACGGCGCGCTCGATGGCCGCCGGGCGCAGCAGATGGTCGGCGAACTCCTCTTCGCCGAGACGCACCACCTCGCGCTGCAGGTTGACCACGTGATAGGAGCGGTTGGCCGAGATCCGCACCAGCATGAGTCGCACCGAGTTGGTGCCGATGTCGATGAAGCCGACGACCTGACCGTCGCGGCCGTCGCCGCCGTCGCTGTCGCTGTCGCTGTCGCCTATGGGCACCATCGTCGTGCACACCCTATCCCCAAACGACGGTATGTCGTGAACCGTGGCCGGTGGCGTAGACTGACTTTCGCACCAGATGAGGCGACGCCGCCGCGGTCGCGAGCAACGGAAGGGGACGAGACGTGCCAGCCGACAAGACCGACAACTCGGGCGACGTCGAGCCCAAACAGCGCAAGAAGCTCGACGACGCCTCGTACTTCAAAGAGCTCGGCAAACTGCAGATCGAGCTCGTCAAGCTGCAGGAATGGATCCGCACCAACGGCCTCAAGGTCGTCACCATCTTCGAAGGCCGCGATGCCGCCGGCAAGGGCGGCACCATCAAGCGCGTGACCGAGACGCTCAACCCGCGCACCGTGCGCGTCGTGGCTCTGGGCGTGCCGACCGAGCGCGAGAAAAGCGAGTGGTACTTCCAGCGCTATGTGGCCCACCTTCCGGCCGGCGGCGAGTGGGTCATCTTCGACCGCTCCTGGTACAACCGTCCCGGCGTCGAGCGCGTCATGGGCTTCTGCAGCGAAGAGGACACCAACGAGTTCTTTCGCTCGTGCCCACCGTTCGAGGAGATGCTCATCCGCAGCGGCATCATCCTGATCAAGTACTGGTTCAGCGTGAGCGACGAGGAGCAGGAGAAGCGTTTCAAGGACCGCATCCAGGATCCCACCAAGCGCTGGAAGATCTCGGAGATGGACTTGGAGAGCTGGAACAAGTGGGTCGAGTACTCGCGCGCCAAGGACGAGATGTTCCACTATACCGACACCAAGCGCTCGCCCTGGTTCGTCGTGAACTCCGACGACAAGAAGCGCGCCCGGCTGAACGTGATCTCGCATCTGCTGAGCGTGATCCCCTACAAAGACCTCACGCCCAAGCCGTTCAAGCTGCCGCCGCGCCGCGAGGACAAGGGCTACATGCGCCCGCCCTACGAGAACCAAACCTTCGTACCAGAGATCTTCTAGGCCTCGTCGCGCCCCCTCGTGAACCGCGCCTCGGCACTGGTCTCGCGGAGCGATCGCTGAGGCAGCGGCTCACTGAGGCAGCGGCTCACTGAGGCGGTGGCAGGGTCTCCCCCGCCGCCGCCTCAGTGCATCTTGGCGTGGTCTTTGGCGAACTTCTTCTCGCCTTCCTTCTTGCCGTAGGCGTCGAGGTAGGCGTTGTGGATGTCGCACTTCTTGCAGCCCTTGCCGCAGCAGTGCTTCCATTCCTTCCCGGGGAACTCGTTACGGAGCTTCGTCATCTCTGCTCTTCCCTCCGGCCGGTCACGCTCTCAAGGCACCACATGCCCCGGCGCGACCTTACGAAAACGAGCCGGCGCTGGGACAGAGGTCGTTGAGCGGGCAGGTCCCGCAGGCCGGCCGCCGGGCGTGACAGACGCGCCGCCCGTGGCGCACGAAGTCGACGTGAGCGGCGTAGATGTCGGCGGCCGCCGGTCCGGCCAGCGCCGTCAGCACGCCGTGGGCGGCAACGGCGGTCAGGCGAGCCTCGATCAGACCGAGGCGGCTCGAGACGCGATGCACATGGGTATCGACCGGCATCACCGGCCGGCCCAGCGAGAACAGCAGCACGCAGGCGGCCGTCTTGGGGCCCACGCCGGGCAGACTTTGCAGGTAGGCGAGGGCGTCGTCGTCGTCGAGGCCGTCGAGCAGCCCGAGGTCGGGCTCGCCGCCCGCCTCGCTCAAGGCCCGCAGGATGGCGCCGATGCGCGGTGCCTTGATGTGCGACAGGCCGCCCGCCGCGATGGCCTGCTGGACCTCTGCGACGGGCGCGTCGCGCACCTCGCTCCAGGTCGGAAACCGGCGGCGTAGCGCGGCATAGGTGCGGTCGGTGTTGACGTCGGCGGTGTTTTGCGACAGGACCGTGTAGACGAGCTCACCGACCGGCGGAAACCGCGCCGCCAGCAGAGGCCGGCCGTATGCCTGGTCGAGCCGTGCCACGACCGCGCGCAGCCGCCGACGGCGCAGGGCCGGAGCGACGGGGGCCGCGGCAGAGACAGGGCGCAGTCCGTCTACGGTCGTCGCCTTCGCGAGGGGATGGTCGCCGGCACGTCGGTCAGGCGGTCGTCGTCCTCGCGGCTAACGCCGCGAGCGACCCATGAAGGCGACGCCCAGGATCACGCCGAGCACGAGGTTGGCGATGGCGAGCACCCAGAGCGGCGCCGTTACGTGGACCGACAGGAAGGTGAGGTGCACCTGACCGCGGTTCTCGAGCCACAGGACGATGCCGACGGCGATGACCACGAGACCGAGCAGCACCTTCCAGGGAATGCGCCGCCGCGGCCGGTGACGGCCGCGAGAGCGAGAGCGCGACCATTCCAGGCCGACGCCCTCGGGCAGCGTGCGCTGCACGGAACCGTCGCGCCAGTCCATGTCGTCGTTCATGCCCACCGCCCTACTTTGCCTTATCTGCCGCGACGATGCCAGACCCGGCGGCTGTCGGGTTCAACGGCAGCCGGCGGGGTGCGGCCTCACGGCCGCACCCCGCCGGGCACCAGGGCCCGCCGCCCTCAGACGGCCGCCGACTGACGCGAGGCTTCGAGGGCCTCGGCGATGGTCGCGAACACCGTATCGAGCTCGGAGTCGTCGATCACGAGCGGCGGCTGCAGCCGCAGCACGTTGCCGAAGTTGCCGCCCACGCCGATCAGCACGCCGTGCTCGAGGCAGTAGTTGCGCACGAACCCGGCTTCGGCGGTCGCGAAGGTCTTGGACTCGCGGTCCTTGACCAGTTCGATACCGATCATGAGGCCTCTGCCGCGCACGTCGCCGATCAGCGGTTCGTGCTCGGCGTGAGCGCGGAAGCGTGCCATCAGCTTCTCTCCCTTGACCGCGGCCTGACCCGGCAGGTCGGTCGACTGCATGAAGTCGATGTTGGCCAGCGAGGCGGCGCAGCTCACGGGATTGCCGCCGAAGGTCGAGAGGTGGTCGCCCACCTGGAAGGAGTCGGCGATCTCGGCGCGCGCCGTGAAGGCGCCCAGCGGCCAGCCGTCGGCGATACCCTTGGCCATGGTGATGATGTCGGGCACGATGCCGGAGTACTCGATGGCGAAGAACTTGCCGGTACGCCCGAAGCCGCACTGCACCTCGTCGGCGATGAAGAGCATGCCTTCGTCGTCGAGGATGCTCTTGACGGCCGCGAAGTAGCCGTCGGGCGGCACGATGATGCCGCCCTCGCCCATCACCGGCTCGGCGATGAAGGCGCAGCCGTCACCCGACAGGTGCAGGCGGATGACCTCGCGCAGGCGCTCGGCGCAGGCCAGGCCGCACGTTTGCTTGTCGAGGCCGAGGGGACAGCGGTAGCAGTACGGCGTGGTCGCAAAAGAGACGCCCGGCATGTAGGGGCCGCCGCCCTTCTTGCGGCCGGAGTTGCCGGTGATCGAGAGCGTCGCGTAGGTACGGCCGTGGAAGCTCGACTCGAGGGCCACGAGCTCGGTCTTGCCCGAGTAGCGCTTGGCGAGCCGCAGGGCGCCTTCGTTGGCTTCGGCGCCGGAGTTACAGAAGAAGCTCTTCTTGAGGTCACCGGGGGTGATCTCGGCGAGCTTCTCGGCCAGAGCGCCGACGGTGGGCACGTAGTAGACGTAGCTGCAGGCATGGACGATCTTGTCGGCCTGCGCCTTGGCGGCCTCGAGGATGGCCACGTTGTGGTGCCCGGCGTTGGTCACCGATATGCCGGCGAAACAGTCGACATACTCCTTGCCGTCGGCATCGTAGAGCTTGGCGCCCTCGCCGTGGTCGACCACGACCGGCTCGATGCGCTTGACGAAGCCGGTCATGACGTAGTCGCGGTATTGGTCCTGGACACCCATGGTATCGACCACCCTTCGAGTGACGTTGCTTATCGGTTCGCGTGCTGGTGTTGTGGTGGGTGTGCGCGCGATTGTACCGTGTCGCCCGGCCGCCCGCAGCCTGGGGCACTGGCAAAACCACCCAGCCGGGCGCGCCACGCTCGCCATGCTGTCCGATAGGATGCTCGTCGCAAGCGACCGCCAAGGAGGATCTCGTGGACGACGACCTGCCCGCAGTCAGCGACGCCTTTCAGGCCTTTCTGCACGAAGCTCCAGCCCACGCCGGCGCCTGGATGGACGCCGTACAGCGGCTGGATGCAGCCAGCGCCCTCGACGACAAGACAGAGGCGCTCGCCTATCTCGCCGTCCTCGCCGCGGTCCGGCTGACGAGCGGCGTGCCCTTTCACGCGCGTCATGCCAAGTCGCTGGGCGCGACCCGCGACGAGGTGATCTCGGCGATCCTCGTGGGGCTGCCGGCGGTCGGTAACGCCGTCACCCAGGCGCTGCCCGCCGCCCTCGCGGCCTTCGACGAGCCCGCGTGACCGGCCGGGGCGGACGCTACAACCGCCCCGGCCACGGCGGGCTCCGCACCCCCCGCCCCCCTTGCGGCACCCGAGTGGTCGCTCAGGTCGCCCAGCCGTCGCTCAAGGTCGCCCAGCCGTCGCTCAGGTCGCGGGCTCCGCGGGTCGATAGAGAGACGACCTTGGTCGATGTGTCAGGGAGGACCACACGCGCTCATCCGAGCTGAGCACCACACGCACGCTGCTGGCCGCCGCGCTCGTCGTCGTAGCCGGCGCCATTGTCGGTGTGGCGGGTTTCGCCCTTGAACAGACCCACACGGACTGGCGTCCGCACGCCGTGAAGACGGCTCGCGGCTGGCGCGTGACCCAGCCGTATCTCGGGATCGACGAACCCGTCATGGCGGGCGACCACCTCGCCTGGCAGTCCGGGCCGTACACGATCACCATGGACCTGCGCTCCGGCAGGAGCAGGCTGATCGGCAACGCGGGCGACGCCCAGTCGCTCACACCGCCGGCCGTGTCGCCGAGCGCCGCGATGTGGGTGCAGTACACCCCGGGAATTCAAGAGAAGACCCTGGTCTTCGCGTACGGTTTCTCGACACACCGCCGCCAGCGCCTGCTGGAAACGAGCGCCTATCTGGACACCCCGGCGATAGCCGGCTCGACCGTCTACTGGCTGAGAGGACAGGGTAGCGCCACCGCGGTCGTGGCCTGCGACATCGCGAGCGGCCACCGACGCGTGCTGGCCACCGGCAGCGGTCTCGGCCCGTTCCTGCTGGCCGATGGCGCGCTCGTCGTCTGGTCGCACCAGAGTCAGCCCGGGGGGCTCTTCACGCTGACGGTGCTCGACACGGCCGACGGTGCGACGAGCAGTCTCGCGCTGCCGGGCCAGACTTCGGGGGCGGTCTTCGAGACTCCCATCCTCGCCGACGGTACGCTCGCCTGGTTGCGGACCGAAAAACGCAGCGCGGTGGCTACGATCAGCACCTACGACCTGCGCACCCTCAGCTCCCGCCAGATCGCCGCCGGCCGCGGCCTCGGCGCACCCGCCTTCGACGGCTCCACGGTCGTCTGGGCACAGTCGGCCGCCGAGGGCGGCGGCGCCGTCGTCATGGGCCGTCGTCTGGCCGGCGGCGGGGCGTTTCTGATCGCCCGCGTGCCCCAGAGTGTCGAGTCGGTGATGGTCAGTGGCGACCGCGTCGCCTGGTGGGCCGGCAGAGGGTCGCAGTCGTCGATCGAGACATCGAGACTGCCCCGATGAGCGGTCTCGAACGCGACGATGCCGCGTTGCGAACAGCACCACCGCCGGGCACGTCGTTGCCGGGCGCCTCGTTGCGGGACGCCTCGCCGCCGGACGCCTGGCTGCCGAACGTGCCGGCGGCGCCGACAGACTTTCTCGCGCGTCACGGTATATCGGGCGAGCAGCTTCTCTTCTGGCTGCTGCTCGAGCTCTGGGTGCTGAACGCCGCCGATCTGCTGCTCACCCGGTACTCGCTGTGGCTGGGTTTCGCCACCGAGTCCAACGGCGTGATGGCCTACTTCCTCCACGAGGGCACGCTGACCGCGGCCGTCTTCAAGATCGGCATCGTCAGCGTCGGGGTCCTGCTGCTGTGGCGCCTGCGGCGGCGCCCCTCGGCGCTCATTGCCGCTCTCGCGCTGACCGCCGTCTTCGCCGCGGTCGTGGCCTACCAGGCCGTCTGG
>PMKK01000079.1 GCA_003157715.1 Actinomycetota bacterium | reverse complement strand
ACATGCTCCGCGGGGCAAACGGTCACCTGGGAAGAAGACCAATAGGAAGAAGACCGCACGCACAAAGATCACGGTGCGAAGGGACAGCAGGCGCGCCGGTCGTCGTGAGGCGGAGCGGCCGGGCCGCCTAACGTCCAATCAGCGCTGCCGCGGCAGTTCGCTGCTCTTGCTCGACCTCGTCGGCCACGAGGCAGCCGGCGGCGTGGTCGTTGACCAGGCCGGCGGCCTGCATCGTGGCATAGGCTGTGGTCGGTCCGACAAAGCGAAAGCCCCGGCGTCGCAGCTCGGTCGCCAGGGCCGTCGATTCGGGGGTGACGGCGGGCCAGTCGGTGCGCGAGCGGATGGGTGAGCCCGCCGTCGCGGGCCGAAACCGCCAGAGGAGCGCTGCCAGCGAGCCACATTCCTCGATGGTCTCGAGGCAGCGCCCCGCGTTGTGGACGGCGGCTTCGATCTTGCGGCGGTTGCGCACGATTCCGGCGTCGTTCATGAGGCGCTCGACGTCGGCCGGCCCAAAAGCGGCAACGTCGGCCACGTGAAAGCCGGCAAAGGCGGCGCGAAACGCCGCCCGCTTACGCAGGATCGTCAGCCACGAAAGTCCAGATTGGAAGCCCTCCAGGCAGAGGCGCTCGAAGAAGCCGTCGTCGGTCAGGACCGGGCGGCCCCACTCGCTGTCGTGGTAGTCGAGGTACTCGGGCGCGCCGACCGCCCAGAAGCAGCGCAAGCGACCATCTGAGCCGGCGGCGAGGGCGTNNGGTCACGTCAGCCGCCGCACCGGTAGACCCGGCAGAACCATGCCGCGGGCAGTTCCTCGGCGATGATGACTCCATCTGCCACTGTTCCACTCCTGAATGAGACCTGAATGACTGTTTGACGCAGTGCTCATCGAGATTACTACAGTAAGCGTCCGAAGCCGGCAACTGGCCACGCGGCCAAGCGGTCTGGAGGCGCATGGAGGACTATCCCGCACTGCACCGCTACTCAGACGATCAGGCTCAGCGCTACGAAGCGAAGCGGTTCAGTCACGCGCGGGGCAAGGCGGTCGATGCCATGGAGTGGTTGCTTCTTCGTCGTGCCCTTGCCAGATTTGAAAGTCGCGGCGGATCGCTGCATGACGTCCTTGACGTCCCCGTCGGCACGGGGCGCATGGCAAAGCGTCTGGGCGCCCGGGGCATCGAGGTGACGGGGCTCGACGCTTCCAAGGACATGCTGACCGTCGCCCGGAACTCGCACGCGGCGCACGCCTACCAGGTCGGCAGGGCCGAGCACCTTCCTTTCCCGGGCCGGTCGTTCGATGCCGTCGTGAGCGTTCGACTCTTCGGTCATCTGCCGGTCGACGCCAAAGCGGAGGTGCTGCAGGAGTTCAGGAGGGTCGCCCGGCGCGGGGCCATCGTCTTCGTGCCAGGGCAGAGCAGGTGGCTCAGCATGCGCCGCGCCTGGCGGGCGCGGCGTGGGCGCCCGCCGGGCGCGTGGAACCCGGTGAGCTCGTCGGACATGCGGCGCCTGGCCGATCAGGCAGGCTTCCATGTCATGGGCACGCTGTACCTTCTGGCGGGCTTCTCGGAGACGCGAGCGGTGATCCTCGTCCCCAAGTAGCCCGCCGGCGACCGTCGCTGTGGCGCGCGGCTTGCAGTGGCGCGCGGCTTGAAGCGGGTGCCAATCGCTTTCATACTGCGAGAGCAGTGAGCCTTACGACCATCCTCATCGTCGAAGACGACCCCGAGATGCGCTCGATGCTGGTCCGCGGGCTGCGCGAGGAGGGTCTCCACGTCGAGGGTCTGGGAACGGGCGCGCAGCTTCTCGAGCGAGTGTCGAGCTGCACTCCGGATCTCTTCATCATCGACATCGGACTTCCGGACGCCGACGGTCGCGACGTCTGCCAGGCGCTGCGCGCCCAGGGCGTGGGGGCGCCGGTCCTGTTTCTCACCGCGCGCGACGCGCTTTCCGATCGCCTCTCCGGTTTCAGCGCCGGCGGTGACGACTATCTGACCAAGCCGTTTGCCTTTGCCGAGCTCGTCGCGCGGCTCGAGGCACTGCTCCGTCGCGCCGGCGGTGAGCCGGCGGTCCAGGTCGGCGAGCTGAGAGTCGAGCCAGGGTCGCACGCCGCCGTCTGCGGAGGGGTATCCGCGGGGCTCACTCCCACCGAGTTTCGCCTGCTTGCGCGGTTGGCCGCGGCGCCTGGCGACGTGGTGCGCCGGCGCGCCCTGGTCGAAGTCGCCTGGCCTCACGGGGCGATCGTCCAGGAGAACACCCTCGACGCGTACATCGCGCGACTGCGTCGCAAGCTTGCCGGTCTGCCCGGTGCTCCGGAGATCGTCACCGTGCACGGCGTGGGGTATTGCATCCGGTGACGCCGCCCCTTTGCCTGGTGAGGTCATGACCCTGTTCAGTCGTCGTCCGCGCAGCGTGAGGGCGCGCCTGCTGCTGACCGTGGTGATCGCCGTCGCCGCGGCCCTGGCACTGATGACGCTTGGTTTCAACCTCCTGCTCTGGCGAGGGCTCTCCTCCAACGCCGACGCGCTGGCCCAGTCTCGCGCGGCCGTCGAAGTCAGCGAGTTGACGGTCGTCAACCAGCGCGTCGTGCCGTCCGAGTTGCCGGACAAGGGGGGTCTCGAAAGTGAGGCCTGGCTGTTCGTCAACGGACGGGCGGTCGACGGCCCCACGGTGAGTCGCGCGCTCGACCGGGCGGCCCGTGGCGCGGCCGCGACGCCGAGGTTGATCGTTGATGTACCGAGTGAGAAGGTCCGCCTGTTCGCCCTGCCCGCCGTGGTCGCCGGCAAACAGGTCGCCATGATCGTCGTCGGCGTTTCGATGACGCCCTACCAGACCACGCGGCAGACCGCGCTTGTCGGATCGCTTGCTCTCGCCTGTGCTCTGCTCCTTGTAGTCACCCTGGTGACTCGCTGGGTGCTCGCGGCCGCTTTGCGTCCCGTCGCGGAGATGACTGCCGACGCCGAAGCCTGGAGCGTGCACGACGCCGACCGTCGCTTCGCCGCGGACGAGACGCACGACGAGCTGGGCCAGCTGGCGGCGACGCTCAACGGTCTGCTCGACCGCCTCTCTGCCAGCCTGCGTCGCGAGCAGCGGTTCTCGGCTGAGCTGTCCCACGAACTGCGCACGCCACTGGCGACCATTTGCGGTGAGGCCGAGCTCGCTCTACGCCGCGAGCGTGAGCCGAGCGCGTACAGGGCGGCCCTGCAGAACGTGCTGACCAATGCCCAGACCATGGCGCGGGCCATCGACACACTGGTTGCCGCGCAACGCCAGCAGACCGGGCTGGCGCGCGGCAGCGCCGACTCGGGGGCGGTGCTCGCTGAAGTAGCGGCGACCTGTGGCGAGCTTGCCGGCGAACGAGGCGTTGACCTCGTCGTGCGAGATCCGGCGTCGACAGTGCTCATCGGCGTCGAGGCCGAAGTGGCGCTGCGCATTCTGCAGCCCATCGTGGAGAACGCCTGCCAATGTGCCCAAGCAGGCGTGACCCTCGGTGTCGAGCGCCGTGACGGCGAAGTCGTGTTCACGGTCGACGATGACGGTCCGGGCGTCCTGTCGGGAGAGTGCGAGCGTATCTTCGAACCAGGCGTGCGCGGCAGCGTCGGCGACAGTAATCGAGCCTTTCCAGGGGCCGGCTTGGGCCTCGCCCTCTCGCGCCGTCTCGCTCGCGCAGCCACCGGCGACGTGGTAGCGCGAGCGAGCGGTCACGGCGGTCGCTTTGTCGTTCGTCTTCCGTCCGGCTGACCGCGCGGCTGCGGGATCTTAGCGTACCGCCGCGGTCAGGGTACTGTCAGAACGCGGTCAGAACGCGGTCAGGACGCGGTCACCGTGAAATACCCGTCGGAGTAGTCGGTGATGGTGTAGCTGCTCCCGGCCGCGACGCCGTAGCTCACGCGGATCCGGTAGCTGCCGGCGGGCGCCTTTACGTTCCAGGCCTTGCTGTAGGACACGCTGCCGCTGGCGTTGACGGTGGCGATGCTGTAGTAGGTGCCGGACTGGGAGACCGCCCACACCGTGAACACGCCGCTGGCCACGGGCGGACTCGTCCAGGTGACGGTGACTGGGATGCCGGCCGGCAGGCTCTCGCCGCCGTTGGGCGAGGTCACCGTCAGGGTGACCACCTGGTCGGCCGCGAAGGAAGCTGCGATCGTATGGCCGGCGGCCAGATTGCTGAACTGGTAGCTCGTCACCGCTCCGACCGACACTCCGTCGACCAGGACGTCGGCGATGTGGTAGCCGGTGTTCGGTGTGATCGTGAAGCTCGCGCTGGAACCGGCGTTCAGCGTCTGCGCGCCGCTCGGCGAAATGCTGCCGCCGGCCCCGGCGCTGGCGGTGACCGTGAAGGTGGACCCTATGTTCACCTGTACGGTCTTGGCCGTCTCGACGTTGCCCGCCTTGTCGTGCGAACGGTATAGGACGGTGTGCGCGCCGACGGCCGACACCGTGAGCTTGGTGCCCTGGGTCCAGGCGCCGCCGTCGAGTTGATACTCAGTGAAGGCCACGCCCGACAGCGCGTCGCTGGCCTTGAACGTCACCGTGACCGGCGTCGTGTGCCAGGCGCTGTCGGCGCCCGACTGCGTCGTCACCGGAGGCTTGGTGTCGATGCGCACCTGCTGGGTGTCCGTCGGTCCCCAGTTGCCGGCGCGATCGAGGGCGCGGATGTGGAAGTACCAGATGCCGTCGGTTTTGCCGGTGTAGGAGATCGAGGTCTCGTAGTGCGGGTAGGCGATCGGCACCTGGCTGCCCGCCGTCTGGTCGATCAGGTAGCGGCAGCCGCCCGCGCCGGAGATGTCGTCGGCCGCGCTCCAGGTGAACGTCGGATTGTTGTTGGAGTACCAGGTCGCGGGGTCGGGGTGCGTGGGGCAGGAGAGCGAAGCCATCGTGGGGCCGGTCGTGTCGCCGATGGAGAAGGCGAAGGTCGGGGTGCTGCGGTTCACGAAGTCGGCCAGGCTCAGCTCGCCGCAGGTGTTGTGGCCGATGCTCCACAGGCTGCCGTCCTGCTTGAGCGCCATCGTCGTGTCGTCGTCGCAGGCGGCGGTCGTCCAGTCGGTGTCGCTGCCGATACGCGTCGGCAGCGAGCGCGCCATGGTGTCGCCCTGGCCGAGCTGCCCGTAGGTGTCGTCACCCCAGGCCCACAGGCTGCCGTNNGGTCTTGATGGCGACGACGTGATCGTCGCCGCGGACCACGAACGCCCAATCGGTGTCCGGTCCGACGCGTGTGGGCACGCTGCGGGCCACGGTGTCGCCCTGCCCGAGCTGCCCGAAGTCGTTGTAGCCCCAGGCCCACAGGCTGCCGTCGGCCTTGAGGGCGTCGACGTCGGCGTCGCCGCAGCCCACCATCGTCCAGTCGGTGTCGGTGCCGACCTGCACCGGAGAGGTCTGCGTGGTCGTGGTCCCTAATCCCAACTGTCCGTGAAGGTTGTTGCCCCAGGCCCACAGGCTGCCGTCGACTTTGAGGGCCGCCGTGAACTGGGCGCCGCAGCTGACCGCGACCCAACCGTTGGCTGTGCCCACCTGGACCGGCGATGTGCGCGTGACGGTGTCGCCGACGCCTAGCTGTCCTGAAGCGTTGGCTCCCCAGGCCCAAAGGCTTCCGTCGGTCTTGATGGCCATCGAGTACGCGTCGCCGCACGCCATGGTCGCCCAGCCGCCGCCCGTGCCGACCCGCACCGGCGCGGTGCGGTCGGTCGTGTCGCCGAGGCCGAGCTGGCCGGACGCGTTCGCTCCCCATGCCCACAGGCTGCCGTCGGTCTTGACGGCCATCGAGTGGTAGTCGCCGCAGGCCACTGCGGCCCAGTCGGTGGTCGTGCCGACCCGCCAGGCCACCGGACGCAGCCCCGTGTCGCCGACTCCCATCTGGCCGTGGTTGTTGTAGCCCCACGACCACAGGCTGCCGTCGGGCTTGACCAGAAGCGACGTCTGGCCGCCGCCGGCGATCTGAGGCCTGGGAGGGCCGCTGCCGACCGCGTCGGCTCTGGCTCCGGCGATCGCGCCTACGAGGATCAGAGACGACAGGAACAGCACGGCAGGCCAGATGTGCCACGCAGCCCGCTTATGACGCCCGATGTTCACGACTGGACCCCCCCTCACCGCTGCAACACTACGACTGCGACGCTACGACTGTCACCACGTTACCACCGCGCGAGATTGCCGTTGTCAACGTTGGCAATCTGCACCAGTCTCGCCGTCAGAAGGAGAGTCCGTCGCTGGCGGCGTGCGCCGGCCACTCAGTCACCCCCCCTTGCTACCAGCATTATCGCAGGCCGGCGGTTGTGAGCCAAATCCGGCGCGCCGCGGGCGTGCCCCGGACGCGCCGTTAACGGGCCCCCTCAGCTCGTGCGCCGATACACCCAGATCGCCAGCGGGGCGCAGACGAGCACGATGCCGACACACCAGGCGAGCGCCTGCAGCACGAGCGAGGTGGTCGGGCCGCCGAGCATAAGGGCGCGCGCCGCCGAGGCGGTCACCGAGACCGGCTGGTAGGTAGCGAAGCCCTGCAGCCAGCTCGGCATGCTGCTCACCGGCACGAACACCGACGAGGCAAAGACGAGCGGCGCCAGCACGGGGAAGGTCGCCGCCTGGGCGCTTTCGGGGTCGCCGATCGCCAGGCCGACCGTGGCGAAGATCCACGAGAACGCATAGGCGAACAGCAGCACGAGCAGGACGCCGGCCAAGAAGGCGACGGCGTTGGTCTGCACCCGAAAGCCGACGAGGTAGCCGACCACCGCCATCAGGGCGACCACGAACACGTTGCGCACGACGTCGGCGCCGGTGCGCCCGGCGAGCACGGCCGAACGCGTCATGGGCAGGGCGTGAAAGCGTTCGAGCATGCCGCTTTTGACGTCGGTCGCCAGGCCGATC
>PMKK01000176.1 GCA_003157715.1 Actinomycetota bacterium | reverse complement strand
CGGGGTGGGGCACGAGCGCCTTTTCGCGGCCGTGGCGCCGGCGGATGAACGGGCCGATCATCTCGGCCTGCAACGGCCCCGGCCGAAACAGCGAGATGGCGGCGATCACGTCTTCGAAGTCGCGCTGCCGCAGCCGCGTGGCGAGGTTGCGCTGGCCCGAGCTTTCGAGCTGGAACACGCCGATAGTGCGCGCCTCGCTGATCAGCTTGTAGACGGCCGGGTCGTCGCGGGGCAGATCCCAGGCCGAGAGGCGCTCGCCGGTGCGCGCCTCGATGAGCCGTACCGCCTCGGCGATGGCGCTGTGCATGCGCAAGCCGAGAATGTCCATTTTGACCAGGCCCAGCGTCTCGATGTCGTCCTTGTCGAACTGGGCGACGATCACTCCCTTGGCCGCCCATTGCAGCGGCACGCGGTCGGTGAGGGGGTCGCGCGAGAGGATGAATCCGCCGAGGTGCGTGCCGAGGAGGTAGGGAAAGCCCGAGAGGCGCTCGGCCAGGCTGACGAGCCGCTTGTAGTGCGGGCTTTGGAACTCGTGGCTGGCAAGCTCGGGTCGTTCGGCGAGCATCTCGGAAAGCCGGGCGGCGCTGCCCCACGGCACCTTCCTGGAGAGGGCGTTGACCTCGTCGGGGCGAAAGTCGAAGGCCCGTGCGACGATACGTACCGCCGACGGCGCCCGCACGGTGTTGACGGTGGCCACCATCGCCACCCGGTCGTGGCCGAACCGCTCGTAGATGTAGCCGATGACCTCGTCGCGGCGGGCCGATTCGAAGTCGATGTCGATGTCGGGCATCTCGCGGCGGGCAGGGTTGAGGAACCGCTCGAAGAGCAGTTCGTTGGCGATGGGGTCGGCGTCGGTGATGCGCAGCACGTAACTCACGATGCTGTTGCCGGCCGAGCCGCGCCCGGAGTAGTAGATGCCGCGGGCGCGGGTGAACTCGACGATGTCGCGTACGGCCAGAAAATACTCGGCAAAGCCGAGCTGCTCGATGGTCTTGAGCTCGCGTTCGAGACGCTCGAGCACCGTAGGGGTGACCGGGCTGTAGCGCTCGGCGGCGCCGGTGAAGCAGTGCTTGGAAAGCAGCGAGTAGGCCGTCTCGCCGGGCGGCAGGGGGTAGGCGGGAAACAGGAGCCGGCCCAGCCCCAGGTCGAGGTTGCAGCGGGCCGCGATGCGGGTGGCGTTGCGATAGGCCTGCGGGTACCGGCAAAACAGGCGCCACATCTGGCCGGGGGTCTTGAAGGAGAGCTCGCTGTTGCGCCGGCCCAACGGGTTGGGCAACGGCTGATTGGCGGCCTCGGCGGCCAGGACGTCGTGCAGCGGCGCGTCGGCCGGACCGAGGTAGTGGACGTCGTTGCTGGCGACGGTGGGCAGGCGCAGCTCGCGCGCCAGAAGGTCGAGCTGCTGCACGTAGCGGGCGGAGTCGGGCAGCTGCTCGTCGATGAGCTCGATGAAGAAGTCGCCGGGCTCGAAGAGCCGCGCGTAGCGTTGCGCGGCTGCGCGGGCACCCACCTTGTCGCCGGCGGTGAGAAGGGCCCCCACCTCGCCGCGCCGGCAGGCCGACAGGGCGATGAGGTGGTCGTGGTTGGCGGCCAGCGTCGCCGCGCGCACGAGCGGCGGTTCGCCGCGGTGCTCGAGGTGGGCGGCGCTGACGATGCGGCAGAGCTGCGACCAGCCCCGGTAGTCGCGGGCCAGCAGGACGAGGTGGTAGCCGGTCGCGGCGAACTGGCCGCGGGGCGGAGAGGGGGAGAGGTCGGTCGTGGAGACGCGCGGGATGCGTGGGGTGGCCGTGGCCGCGCCGGCTGCGGCGGGGCCGGGGACTCGGGGGCGCGCCTCGCGAACCAGAGTACGGGACCCGCGGCTGGCGCCGCGGGTAGCGCTCACGCTCGGATGCGCCCCCTCTGCCCCCGGCCCCGCCTTCGCCGGCGCGGGCGGGGCCGCCCCGGCGTTCGGCGCTCCACACCTTGAAGCGAGGGGGGCAGCGGCGGCTGCGCCGCCGGCTGTCGCTGCGCTGTCGGCAGCGGCTGCGCCGTGGGTAGCGGTGGGGAGCGTGTCGGAAGGCACGTCGAGCACCGATTCGACGCTGATCTCGACGCCGACGATGGGTTTGACGCCGGCCGCCTTGCAGGCCTGGTAGAAGCGCACGGCGCCGTAGAGACCGTCGTGGTCGGTGATCGCCAGGNNGACGTGGAGGTGGACGAAGCTCATTGGACACCTGGTTGGCGCGGTAGAGATGGGGAGAGGGAGCGGCGGCCGCGCGGGCAAGTACCCGAGGTAGTGGATGACGCCTTGTTCGGGCGAGGCCGGCGGCCAGTGTTCGCGCTCGTCTCTCCCCCGAACGACCTTCAGCATGATGCGAACAGATGTTCGTGTCAAGACTACCCGTGTGGCGGTAGACGAACCAGCCAATCGTCAACCGGTGTTTCGGCCGGCGGCCACAAACCCACGCCCGCGCGAGCGCTCCTGCTTTCGGCGACGTTGTTCAATTGGCCAAGACCTTGGCCAATTGAACAACTCGCCGCGAAGGGCACCCGGGCCGCCGCGGCGTCCGGCCATCTCGCGCCGGCCGCGAGAACGGCCTCGGGGAAGACGACCGGCCGTTCGTGGCCTACACTGATATGGTCCATCCGCGGCGATCCGGCTCTTCGGGGCGCCTGCGTCACGAGGTCCACTACGACCACCCACGAGGTGCTCCGCTTGACCCCTGACGAGCCACGAGACGACGCTTCCGCCAGCGCTGCTGCCGCCGCCGCCCCCGCCAGCGCTGCCGCCGCCCCCGCCAGCGAGCGGCTGATCGCCGGCCGCTACCGGGTCGAACGGCGGCTGGGCGGCGGCGGTATGGCCGAAGTCTTTCTTGCCGAAGACACGACGCTGGGCCGGCTCGTGGCGGTCAAGGTGCTGCGCGAGAGGTTTGCCGACGACGAGCAGTTCGTGGCGCGTTTTCATCGCGAAGCGCGCGCCGCCGCCGCCCTGAATCACCCGAACGTCGTCGCCATCCACGACCGTGGCGGGTCGGCCGCCACTTCGTACATCGTCATGGAGTACGTGGCCGGTGAGACGGTCAAGGAGCGTCTCCGGCACGTCGGCGTTCTGCCGCCGCTCGCGGCGCGCGACGTCGAGCTCGGGTTGCTCGCGGCGCTGGATGCCGCCCACGAGCGCGGCATCGTCCATCGCGACGTGACCGCCCAGAACGTGCTGCTGAGCGAGGGCGGCCAGGTGAAGGTGGCCGATTTCGGCATCGCTCACTTCGGCGCCTCGGCGCTCACCTCGACGGGCGTCGTGATGGGCACCTCGCGTTATCTCTCGCCCGAGCAGGCGCGCGGCGGTCCCACGGACGGGCGCTCCGACCTCTACGCGGCCGGCGTCGTGCTGTTCGAGATGCTGACGGGCCGGCTGCCGTTCGACGGCGACAACGACTTCGCCATCGCCGCGCAGCACGCCTACGAACAGGCTCCGGCGCCCTCCGATCTCGTCGCCGGCCTGCCGCCGGAGCTCGACGCCATAGTCGTGCGCGCGCTGCGCAAAGACCCGGCCGAGCGCTTTCAGAGTGCCGGCGAGTTCGCCGCCGCGCTCATTGCCGTCGATCTCGGCGCCGCGGCGCCCACCGCCCCCGATCTCGCCGCCGCGGCGCCCACCGCCCCCGATCTCGGCGCTGCCGGTGGTGAACCGGGCGCCGGGGTCCCGGCATCCGGGGTCGCGGCCGCCGGCACGGCGGCGACGAGCGTTGCCGTCGCCACCGCCGCGACGATCGTTGCCGCTTCGACGGCCGCGACCCGGGTGGTCATCCCCGGTCCCGGCGACGCGGGCGGCGGCTCGCGTCGCGGCCGCGACGAGGGGGAGCGCTCACTCGCGGGTCGCGCTCGCGTCGGCGACGGTGACTCGTCGAAGCGCCGGCGACGCCGGCGCTTCGCGTTGCTGGCCGGTCTCGTCGTGCTGGTCGCGGCGATCGTGGGGGTCGTGGCGTACAGGGCGTACGCGGGCCGCGCCTTGACGGTGCCGGCGGTGATCGGCGTGGGTGAGCGCCAGGCCGTCCGCCTGCTGCGCGACAAGGGCTTCACGGTGCGTTCGACGGGCGGCTACTCGGACAAGGTCGTGCGGGGCGCCGTGATGGTCCAGAGGCCGGCCGCGGGCGTGGCGCTGAAGAAGGGTCAACGGGTCCGGCTCGTCGTGAGCCGCGGTCTCCTGCACCCGGCGGTGGCAGCCGTGGTCGGCGAGACCTCGAGCGAGGCCGCCGCCGCCCTTCGCGCCGAGAGTTTTGTCCCCAGGGCGCTGTCGCAGCACTCACTCGCGGTGGCGCCGGGACTGGTGATCCGTCAGCGACCGGCGGCCGGCAGCTCGCTGCTGCGCGGCAGCAGGGTGCGCTACTGGGTGAGCAGCGGGCCGCGGAAGGTGCCGGTGCCCGACGTCGTCGGCGCCGGCGAGGGTGACGCCACCGATAGCCTGAAGGCGGCCGGGTTCTCGGTGGCGGTCGACACTACGGTCGGCTTCGGGCACTACCCCGGCAACGTCGTAAGGCAGGATCCGGCAGCAGGGTCGCGCGCCCTCCAAGGCAGTCAGGTGACGATCTGGGTGGCGCTTCTCTGACCGACTGCGGCGCGCCGGAACGGCGCGCGGCGCGCCCCCGATCTTCCGGGCCCGCCGCCGCCGGAGTCCGGGAGCCCTCAGTCGCTGCCGGCGAGCAGGCCGTACACGCGCTTGCGCGCCTCGGCCAGGATCTCGAGGGTCTTGTCGATCTGTTCCTGCGAGCCGGCCATGCCGACCTGCTTGACCGCCGCGATGAGCTGCATCGTGGCGCCGCGCATCTTGAAGCGTGCCCCTTCGGGGCCGGTCTCCGAGGTGGCCCAGGGCGCGCCGCGCTGGATCACCGCTTCGGCCTCGGTCTTGCCGTCGTCGGTGAGCGAGAAGACGCGCCGGCCGTCGACCTCTTCGCTTCTCACGAGGCCCTGGTCCTCGAGAAGCTGCAGCGTGGGGTAGATGGAACCCGGGCTGGGCCGCCACATGCCGCCGCTGCGTTCCTCGAGCTGCTGCATGACCTCGTAGCCGTGCATGGGGTTCTCGGCCAGCACCGCCAGGATCGCGGCCTTGACGTTGCCGCGGCGGGCGCGGCCGTGGGGGCCGAAGCCGTGCGGGCCGAAGCCGCGGCCGTGCGGGTGGGGGCCGCAGCCGTGGACGTGTGGTCCGTGCTCGCGGCAGCGTCGATCTGACTCATGGCCGGAGGGCCGACGGCGAGGACTGCCCTCGCTCGGGCCCTCGCCCGGGCCGCCTGAGAGATTCTCGAAATACGACATCGTGTGCCTCCTGTGTGTCTGTAGTGTTGTTACGCGATATATCGTGACACATCTTTTCACGATGTCAACCGAGGCAAACCTTGAGGGTCCCGCGAGACCCAGCCCCTCAGCAGAAGTGCGCGACGCGCCGTAGATGGTCAGTGCATCATGAGCGTCGAAACGGCACAGCGCGGAGGGTCGCGATCGTGCGTCGCGATCACGCCCTTCGTCGACCGCTGGGCGCTGGGCGCGCTTGGCGTGGCCCATGGCCCTCATCTTGTTGCCGCGGTCGCCTGTCTTGCCGCGACGCGGCTCTTCCGCGCCCACGCGGTGGGCGCGAACATCTCGCTCTGGCCTTCGCCGTCTGGGCCCTCGTCGCCGGCTGGCGACGTCTGCCGCGCGCCTACACGGTCTACGCGGCGGCGCTGGTCCTGGTCCCCATGCCGCAGCCCCGCAGTCAGATCCCGCTCATGCCGATGCCGCGCTTCGTACTCGTGGCGTTCCCGCTGGTCATCGCCCTGGGGCTTGCCATCGAGCGCCGGCGGCTGCCGCGCGCCGCGCTGCTCGTCGCCTCGACCGTGCTGCTTGTGTACCTCACGGGGCGCTTCGCGCTCTGGCTGTTCGTGGCGTAGCGGCGGGGACAGCGGCGGTCGGGTCCCCGGTCAGCTCGCGGCAGTCGAGCCCCCCGCCGGTTCGCGGCAGTCGAGCCCCCCGTCGGCTCGCGGTCGGCCGGCGCGCTCTAGCGCCGCGCCACCGTCACCTCGCCGAGATCCTTGACCACGACGTCGGCGCCGTGTTCGCGCAGGGCAGCCGCGTGACCTGCGCGATCGACGCCGATGACCAGGCCAAAGCCGCCGCGGTGGCCCGCCTCGACTCCGGCTTCGGCGTCTTCGACGACGACCGCGCGCGGTGGCGCGATATTGAGGCGCCGCGCCGCCTCGACGAACACCGCCGGCGCGGGCTTGCCCGGCAGCCCGAGCTGCTCGGCCACGGTGCCGTCGACCTGCGCGGCGAACAGGTCGCGCACGCCGGCCGCGTCGAGGATGGCGCTCGCGTTCTTGCTGGCCGAGATGATGGCCGTGCGCACGCCGGCGTCGTGCAACTGGTGGATGAACGTCACGGTGGTGGCAAACGGCTGCACGCCCTTCTCGGCTACGATCCGCAGGAAGTAGTCGTTCTTGCGGTTGCCCAGACCGCAGACGGTCTCGGCGTCGGGCGGGTCCGCGGGGGCGCCCCACGGCAGCTCGACGCCGCGCGACGCCAGGAAGTCGCGCACGCCGTCGTAGCGCGCCTTGCCGTCGACGTAGGGAAGATAGTCGGACTCGACGTCGAACGGCCGGAACGGCTGGCCGCTGCGCCGCGCGCGCGCTTCGAGGAAGGCATCGAAAAGGGCTTTCCAGGCGGCAGCGTGCACGGTCGCGGTCTGGGTCACGACGCCGTCCATGTCGAACACGACGGCATCGAAGTCGGCAGCCGGGAGAATCACTGTCGGGCCAAGGGTCACGCCAGTAGTCTAGCCGCAAGGGGCGTTCGTCGAACCTCTCGCGCCTTGTTCGGAGCGTCCTTTTCGCGGAGCCTGGGACTGCATATACTAGGGACAGGGGAGCCATAGCAGGCGCCGCGGGGCGTCTCGACACTGGGGGTCGTCGTGGGAGTTCGTCGCGCCAACCGTTGCTCGTCTCGGGTCGCCGTGTGCGCGGTGGCCGCCGTCCTGGCCGCCGGCCTGGTCTGGGGGCTCGGCGCCGCGGTCGCCACGAGCAGCAGTCCGGCGCCTCAGGGCAAAGTCGTGCTCAAGGTAGGCTGGCTGGCCGAACCCGACAATCTGAATCCCTTCACCGGCACTACCACCCAGGCCTTCACGGTCTGGTACATGAACTATGACCCCCTCGTGGGGCCGAGCTATGCCGATCTCACGCCTACCAAGGGCCAGCATTCGCTGGGTCTCGCCACGAGCTGGACGGTGAGCCCCGACCGGAAGACCTGGACCTTCACCATCCGCGGTAACGCCAAGTGGCAGGACGGCCTGCCGGTGACGGCCGCCGACGTCGCCTTCACGTACAACTACATCATCGACAATGGCCTCTCCAACTTCACGAGCTACACGCAGTACATCACGCACGCCACCGCCGTCGACGCCACCCACGTGCGTTTCGCGTGTTCGCGCCCGAAGGCCAACATGCTCAGTGCCTGGGTGCCCATCCTGCCCGAGCATATCTGGTCGAAGATCCCCGGCAGCAAGGCGGCTTCGTATGCCATCAAGCTGCCGCTGGTCGGTTCGGGACCGTTCCAGTGCGTCAAGTTCCAGCAGGGCCAGCTCGTGCGCATGGTGGCCAACAAGAGCTACTGGGGCGGGGCGCCCAAAGTCGACGAGGTCGACTTTCTCGACTACACCAACGCCGACACGATGGCCGACGAGCTCAAGTCCGGCACCCTCGACGCCTGTGGCGGCCTGCAGCCGACCCAGCTACAGACGATGAAGAACGTGCCCGGCCTCACCACCAAGGCGATACGGGTCAACGGCTTCGACGAGCTGGGGTTCAACTGCTACACCGGTCCCAGCCTGGGTAACCCGGTGCTCAGGGACTGGCGCTTTCGGCAGGCGCTGAACTACGCGGTCGATAAGCAGAAGATCGACCAGATCGTCTACTCCGGCGACTCCAAGCCCGGGGTCACGCCGATCACGACGGGCTACTACAAGAATCCCGACTGGGCCTGGACGCCGCCGGCCGGGCAGGCCTACACCTTCGACCTGGCCAAGGCCGGTCAGCTGCTGACCGCCGCGGGGTACCCGCTCAAGAACGGCGTGCGCCTCAACAAGCAGGGCAAGGCCATAAAGCTGCGCCTCTGGGCACGCAGCGAATCGCCGACCAGCGAGGCGGCTTCCAAGCTGCTGGCCGGCTGGTTCGACAAGCTTGGGCTCAAGATCAACCTGTCAGTGCTCGACAACGGCACCCTCGAAGACCGGCAGTACAACACCGTCAAGGGCACCTTCACGCCCGACTACGACATGTTCCTATGGGGCTGGTACGGCGACATCGACCCGGGCATCATACTGTCGTATTTCACCACCTCCCAGATCAACAGCTGGAGCGACTGCGCCTGGTCCGACAAGGCCTACGACGCCCTCTACCTCAAGCAGGGCGGTACGCTCGACGTCGCCGCGCGCAAGACCATACTCGACCAGATGCAGCAGATCTGGTACCAGCAGTCGCCCTACATCATCATCGCCTACTCAGACGACATCGAAGGCTGGCACACCGACAAGTGGGGCGGCTGGATCCAGTCGCCGGCGGGCGTGGGCAACGTGGTCTTCTCGCCCTACGGCGCCGGCAGCTTCCTCTACGTCTACCCCAAATCCGGCAGCGGCGGCAGCGGCGGCAGTTCGGCGGTGTGGATCGCGGCGGCCGTGGTCGGTGCGCTGGTCGTCGTGGTCGTCGTGGTCGTCGTGGCGCGCCGCCGCCGGACGCCCAAAGAAGAGGCCGAAGAGACCGCCTAGGATGGTGTCATGAGCCCAGACCGCGAACAGCCGGCTGAACCGGCCGGCTTGCCCGCCAAGCCCGGCGCGCCGGTCGCGCCGGCCGGGCCATCCGGCGCTGCCGCTGAAGACGCGGCCGCGCCGGCCGGCGTTGCCGCGGCTCCCACCTGGTGGGTGCGGCCGGGGCTCGAGCCGCGCGCGGGCCGGCTGTGCGTCGCGGGACGCGACGCCGAAGGCCTCGCTCGCGAACACGGGACGCCCCTCTTTGCCTTCGACCTGACCGATGTCGGCGATCGCGTGCGGCGCGTCCAGGCGGCGCTCGAGGCCACCGGTCTTCCTTACCGCGTGCGCTTCGCCCTCAAGGCGCAGCGCGAGCCGGAGATGCTGCGCATGCTGCGCCGGCTCGGCGAGCCCGGCACGCGGCGTGGCGTCGGTGTCGACGTGAGCTCGCCCGGCGAGGTCGCCTGGGCGCTCGAGCACGGCTGGCGGGCCGAGGAGCTGAGCTTCACCGGCACCAATCTGGTCGATCGTGACCTGCTCGACATCCTGCCGCACCCCCTCAAGCTCAACGTCGACCTGCTCTCGCAGCTACGCCGCGTCGGGCGGCTGGCGCCGGGCCGGCGGGTGGGTCTGCGGCTCAATCCGCGGGCCGGAGCGGCGCGCGTCTTCGTGCCGGCCGGGCGCTCGCCCGACGACGAGCTGCAGTTCGGCATCTACGCCTCGGAGAAGCCGACCAAGTTCGGCATCTACGCGGAACAGCTCGATGAGGCCGTGGCGATCGCTCACGAGCACGGACTGATCATCGACACCGTCTGTGTGCACATCTGTCATCAGATGCACTCGGGTGAGCTGCCCCAGCTCGACCACGCGCTGGCGGTGGTGGCGGCCATGGTCGAACGGCTGCGGAAGCTCGGCTGTCCGATCGAGGAGATCAACACCGGCGGCGGTCTGGGCGAGCCGATGATGCAAGGTGAGACCGACCTCGACCTCGACGCCTGGGCGGCGATCGTCGCGCGCCGGCTGGGGCCGCTGGGGGCGACGATCGCCGCCGAGCCCGGAGAGTTCTTCTTCGCGGCGAGCGGCGTGCTGCTCGCCGAGGTAGCCACCGTGGAAGATCGCCTTGGTGCGACGTTCGTGGGCCTGAACGCCGGCTGGAACACGGCGCCGATGCGCTTCGTGTGGGGCGAGTCGCTCGACATCGTGCCCGTCGTGGACCCGCTCGCGCCCCGCCGGCAGCGCGTGGCGATCGCCGGGCACATCAACGAGGNNGAGGCGCCCGACCTGTTCGCCGAGCGGTACCCGTTCGCGGCGGTCGCCGAAGGCGATATCGTGGCTCTCCTGAACGTCGGTGCCTACTCGCAGTCGGCCGGCAGTCGCCACTGCCTGCGGCCGGTGGCGCCGGCCGTGTACTTCGAGGACCGCCTGGGGTACTAGCCGGCCGGCCCCCGACGGCGGCCGCGCGGGCTACAGCGCCCGATCGAGAAACCAGTGCCGCCGCGGCCGGTCGAAGAACAGGTCGAACACACGCCCTTCGGCGACGACCCTCAGGTAGCGCCGGTCGACGCGCACTTCGTCGTTCCACCAGCCCGTGTCGATCGACCAGCGCTGCAGCACGCGCTCGACGCGCCAGCGACGGCCGTGCCACTGGAACGCCTTGGGCGCGCGCGTCAGCGGACGCCAGGCGACGGTGATCGGGGTGGGCAGACCTTGGGCCACTTTCGTCAACTCTCTGGTCTCGCGGCACGGATCGTGCCGGGGCAGCCTAAGACGAACAGATGTTCGTGTCAAGCCGGCGATCATGCGAGAGGGTGAACGGAATGGGCGGCCGCGGGGGCGGTCGGAAGACCGGGCGGCGCCGGTGTCGGGCGGTCTCGCCGCCCGGGCCTCGTGCTACGGGGCGGGCGACCCGTCGAGGGCCAGTGAGGCCTGCTCGACCGGCAGTTCGGGCCCGCTCGCCGCGGCCGTGCCGACGCAGAGCGGCAACCGCTTGACGAGCTCCCGCGCCGCGGCCTCGCGCAGCTTGGGCGGCGCGTCGGGTACGGGCAGGTTGATGACGTTCACCGCCTCGCGGTGGTGCCGCAGCCAGCCGGCGATCAGGAGGATCTCGTCGATCGTGTCGGCCGGCAGCGGCGGCGCCGGCGGCGTCGCGGCGTAAAGCTCGTTCACGAGCCCGAGGGCGGCCTCGGGCGAGAGCTCGCCGGGTCGCAGCGAACACTCCGCGACGATGCTGCCCGCGGCGACGCTATAGACGCTGGCCCGGCCGGTTTGCCGGGCCGGATAGATGAGCAGGGCGTGAGCCCGGCAGGCGCTGCGCAGCTTGCCTATCGTGCGAAGGGCCTGCGCGAGCGAGTCGCGCCACGTCTGCAGGCGGGCGGCCTGCTCGAAGGCCAGGTCGGCGATGAACGCGGACTGGCGCCGTGCCAGCTCGCGGTCGAGCTCGCGGCCGTCACCGTGCAGCACGCGGCTGACCTGCGCGACGGTCTCGCCGTACTCGCCGTTCAGCGAGCCGCGACAGGGAGCGAGGCAGGCGCCGATGTCGTGGCGCAGGCAGGCATGGTCGCGCTCGCCGTCGGCAGCGCGCAGATGTACGCAGGTGCGCAGCGGGTACACGGCGTTGAGCAGATCAACCAGCCGTCGCGCGAAGCCGGCGCGCCGGAACGGTCCCGCGTAGAGGGCGTCGTCGTCGCGGCGGTTCGGCGTGGCGTAGAGGCGCGGGAAGCGGTCGGAAGTGAGCTTGACGTAGTGGTAGCTCGACACCCGCGTGCCGTGCTGGTTGTACGGCGGGCGATGCTTGCCGATCAGCCGCGACTCGAGCAGCAGAGCGGCGAACTCGGAACCCGTCTCCAGGACGTCGATACGGTCGAGCAGTTCGAGCGCCTGCCGGGCGCCGTAGGCCTGGCGCTGCAGAAAGTGGTCGCGGGCCCGCCGGCGCAGGTTCTCGGCCTTGCCGATGTAGAGCTCGTGACCGCGGGCNNCCTTCGGTGAGCACGATCTTGTGGTAGTTGCGCCGCGCTCCCGGCTCGCAGAGACGCACGACCTCTTCGAGGGTGCTGACGCCCTTCTCCTGGAGCTGAGCCAGCAGCAGCAGGAGGATCTCGCCGGTCGCGAGAGCGTCGTCCAAGGCCCGGTGGCTCGGTTTGACGGCCGTGTCGAAGCGCTCGGCGAGGGCGGCGAGCGAGCAGCGCATGGGCGCCAGCAGGCGGCGGGCGAGGCGCAGCGTGTCGAGCGTGGGGCGCGGGAAGGTGCGGCTCATGAGCATGCTCAGCTCGTAGTCGAGAAATCCCAGGTCGAAACGCGCGTTGTGGGCCACGAGGACCGAGTCGGCCGAGAAGGCGAGAAACCGCGGCAGGACCTCTTCGATGGGCGGCTGGCCGGCCAGCATCGCGGCGCTGATGCCGGTGATCTCGGTGATCTTGGCCGGTATCGGCTGCCGGGGATCGACGAGCTGCGAGAAGGTCGCGACCTGGCGGCCGCTCTCGATGCGCACGGCGCCGATCTCGGTGATCTTGGTGAAGCCGGGGGTGCCGCCGGTGGTCTCGAGGTCGACCACGGTGAAGGCGACGGTCGACAGGTCGCGGCGCTGCGCCCGCCAGGCCTCGAGGCCGACATGGAACGGCCCGTCCCAGACGAGCCGCTCGTCGTCGCGCACGATGTCGGAGACGAGGGTACGCATGAGGTCGGGCGGACAGTTGGCTACCCTGAAGAGGCGGGGCCAGACCTCGCGGTAATCGAGAGGCTCGCCGGCCTGTTCGAGAAGAGCGACCAGCTCATCGACGGTCATGAACGCAAGTTGCACCGCTCAATGGTAGCGCGTCTGAGGCGCATTACCAGCTTTGCGGGGTCGCGCCGGTCGCGCCCGGCACGCCGTTTGTCGGCGCGGCGTGCCGGGAAACCCTTAGTCTCCAGACGCTGAGCACGACCGGCTTTCGACAGGCGCGCGACCCAGGGCCGCGGCGAAAGGCAGGCCACCATGAGCCAGACAGAGACGGTCGCGGGCCGCACGGTGATGGTCACGGGGGCGACCGACGGCCTCGGCCTGGAGACCGCGCGAGAGCTCGCCCGCCGCGGCGCGCGGGTCATTCTGCACGGCCGCGACGCCGATCGCGCCGAGGCCGCGCGCCGCGAGATCACCGCCTCGAGCGGCAACGCGGCGGTCGAGGTGGTGCTGGCCGACTTCGCTTCGCTACGGCAGGTGCGCGCGCTTGCCGACCAGGTGCGCGGTCTGACCGACCGGCTGCACGTCCTGGTCGACAACGCGGGTGTCTACCAGGAGCGCCGTCACGTCACCGAAGACGGCCTCGAGACGACCTTCCAGGTCAATCACCTGGCGCCCTTCCTGCTCACCAACCTGGTGCTCGACCTCCTTCTGGCCGGGGCGCCCTCGCGCATCGTCGTGGTCAGCTCGGCCGTCCACCAGAGGGCGCCGGTCGACCTGGACGATCTGCAGGGAGAGCGGCGCTACGACGGCTACTCGGCCTACGGGCTGTCGAAGCTGGGCAACCTCCTTTTCGCCTACGAGCTCGCCGAGCGGCTGCGGGGCAGCGGCGTGACGGTGAACGCCCTGCATCCCGGCGCCGTGGCGACCAAGCTCCTGCGTGCCGGCTTTCGCTCGTCCGGCGGTCTGAGCCCGCGCGACGGGGCCCAGACGGCCGTGTACCTGGCCGCCTCTCCCGAGGTCGAGGCAGTCACCGGCAAGTACTTCGTCGACAGGCGCGTCGCGTCGTCGTCGCCGGCCAGCTACAGCCGCGAGTTGCGGACCGCCTTCTGGGCGCGCAGCGACCTGCTCGCCGGCCTGGCCGGCGACGAGCCGGCGAGCGTCACCGCCTGACGGCCCCGACCGAGCCTGAAAACGCCGCCGATCGGTGCGCTGATAGACTCCGAGTGTTCGGCCGCCGTGCCGGGCCGCCCTCGTTAGGGCGCCCCGAGCCGTGGGTAGATGAAGACCGCGTCCGAGAGTCCCTCAGAGGGTCGTGCCGTAAGGAGTCGTTCGTGGACCGAGACAAGTTGCATCGCGAGGTGCTGCGCACCTTCGACAACGCCTGCATCAGCCGCAGCGCGCAGTATTCGAGCAGGGCCGGCTTCGTGCCGCTCGCCGACGTCTACTTCGAAGAGGAGTCGCGCCAGCTCGTCGTGCGCTTCGAGCTGCCGGGGCTTGCCCTCGAGATGATCCAGCTCGAAGTCGAGCCGCGCAAGGTGGTGGTCCACGGCCGGCGCAGCTTCTCCGGCGGGGAGGGCCGTGTCTACCAGCAGGTCGAGATGGACTACGGCGACTTCGAGCGCCAGATCCGCTTCGCGGTCGACGTCGACGTCGACGCCACCGAAGCTACCTACGAGGCCGGCATCCTCGAAGTCAGGCTGCCGCTCGTCGCCGACGAGCCCCGCAAACAGCGTATCGAGATCAGGATAGGAGGTGAGTCGTGAGCGAGCCCGACGAAGTCCAGATCCACGTGCCCGACGAGAACGAGCTGCCCGGCGAGCTGCCGGTCCTGCCGCTGCGCGACACGGTCGTCTTTCCCGACACGATGATCCCCTTGACCGTCGGCCAGGAGCGCTCGATCAAGCTGATCGACGAGGTGCTCGCCGCCGACCGTCTGCTCGTTCTGGTCGCCTCGAAGGATGCCGAGGTCGAGATCCCAGGCCCCGATCTGCTCTACGAGATCGGCACCGTGGCGCTCGCCCACAAGATGGTCAAGCTGCCCGACAACACCATGCGTATCCTGGTGCAGGGCCTGCAGCGTGTGAGGATCACCGGCTACACCTCCGAGGAGCCCTATCTCAAGGCGACCATCGAGAAGGCCGACGACGTGATGGTCGAAAGCAAAGAGGTCGACGCGCTGCGCGCCAACCTGCTGTCGGTCTTCTCGCGCATCGTCTCGCTCGTGCCCTACCTGCCGGAGGAGCTCGAGATGGCGGCCGCCAACGTCGAAGAGCCGGGCGCCCTCGCGTTCCTCGTGGCCAGCACCATGCGCATCAAGACCGAGGACAAGCAGGAACTGCTCGAAGAGGCCGACATCGAGCAGCGGCTGCGCAAGCTGACCCGTATCCTGGCGCGCGAGCTCGAGGTCCTCGAGCTGGGCTCCAAGATCCAGTCCGACGTGCGCTCCGAGATCGACAAGACCCAGCGCGAGTACTTCCTGCGCCAGCAGCTCAAGGCGATCCAGCAGGAGCTCGGCGAGACCAACGAGCAAGAGGCCGAGGTCACCGAGCTGCGCACCAAGCTCGACCAGCTCACGCTGCCCGACGAGGTGCGCAAATCGGCCGAACACGAGCTCGAGCGGCTCTCGCAGATCCAGTCGGCCAGCGCCGAGTACCCGGTCATCCGCACCTACCTCGACTGGATCGTCACGCTGCCCTGGAACATCTCGAGCGACGACAACCTGGATATCAAGCACGCCCGCGAGATCCTCGACCGCGACCACTACGACCTCGAGAAGGTCAAGGACCGCATTCTCGAGTACCTCGCCGTGCGCAGCCTCAAGAGCGACCTGCGCGGGCCCATCTTGTGCTTCGTCGGGCCTCCCGGCGTGGGCAAGACCTCGCTGGGACGCTCGATCGCCGAGGCGATGGGGCGCAAGTTCGAGCGCATCAGCGTNNGGCACCGACAACCCGCTGTTCATGATCGACGAGATCGACAAGATGGGCGCCGACTGGCGCGGCGACCCCTCGAGCGCCATGCTCGAGGTGCTCGACCCCGAGCAGAACAACACGTTCCGCGACCACTACCTCGATCTGCCCTTCGACCTCTCCAAGGTCATGTTCATCACCACGGCCAACCAGCTCGAGCCCGTCCCGGGGCCGCTGCGCGACCGCATGGAGATCATTCCTCTGGCCGGCTATACGATCGAGGAGAAGCTGCACATCGCGCGCAACTACCTGGTGCCCAAGCAGGTCGCGGCGAACGGCCTGCGGCCCAGCCAGGTCACCTTCGACGACGCCGCCATCCGCGAGGTCATCACCTCGTACACGGTCGAGGCAGGCGTGCGTAACCTCGAGCGCGAGCTCGGCTCGGTCTGCCGCAAGCTGGCCCGCATGGTCGCCGAGAACGGCAC
>PMKK01000145.1 GCA_003157715.1 Actinomycetota bacterium | reverse complement strand
CACGCCTTCGGCGGCTGGGTCGCGCAGCAGTACCTGCCCGACGCGCTGCGGGGCGCCACCTACTTCACGGCGCAGCGTGGCGTCGAGCTCGAGCTCGCGCGGCGGCTCGACGAGCTGAAGCGGGCCTCCGGCTCAACAACCGAAACCGAGGAGGGCTAGATGAGTTGGGCGCTGGTCATTGTCGGATCGCTCGCACTGCTTGCCGTGATCGGCGGAATGCTCTACTGGTATGCGACCGGGCTGAAGCGTCGCCTCGACACGCCGTCGGCGGCGGTGCTCGCGACGCAGGGTCCGCTCACCTTCGCGCTGTCCGAGAAGAGCACGGCCAGCCTCGCGCACCTCTCCCAGGAGCCGATCCTCATCAAGCAGGCCGAGGACGGCCTGCGCGTGCAGCTCGACAACCGGCCGCTGGTGCCGATCGTGATACTCACCGACCTCGCGGCCGCCGCCGCGTTGCGCGAGATCGTGGCCGGCGTGAGCCGTGATTACGGCGCGCGCTGGACGGCGCTGGTCACGACGGCCGCGGACGGCTCGATCAAGGTGCAGCGTCTCGCGTGACTGATCCGGGGGGTTCGCGGCGGGGTCGCTGACGCGGTGTATACCAAGCTGTACACTGTTAAAGGAACACTTCTCTTGTGTCGAAGAACACTTCGCCGGTCCGCTCAGCGTTGGGAGGGCGGCTAAACGCTGGGGCGCTCAAGGAGGCTTCCATGGGACGGCTATTGAAATTCCTTTTCGGCCTGACGATCGGTGCCGGAGCGGCGTTGCTCGTGACGCCGAAGACGGGTCGCGAGGTGCGTGGGATGTTGTCCGGATCGCAGGTCCGAGGCCTCATGCCGGCCCGCCTTGCCGAACTTTCGCGGCCGCGCGACTATGACGAACCGGAGGGCGCCGCGACCGCTGTCGCCGAGCCGCCTGTGCCGGCTGCCGAACCCAAGCGTGAGTTCTTCGTCGCGCCCGAGCCGGTCGTCGAAGCCGTCCCCGAGCCGGTCGCGGAGGCCGAACCGGAGCCCGTCGTCGAAGCCGAACCCGAGCCCGAGCCGATCGCTGAGGCCGAACCGACCGTCGAAGCCGTCCCCGAGCCAGTCGCGGAAGCCGAACCCGAGCCGGTTGCAGAAGCCGAGCCCGAGCCGATCGTCGAGGCTGAGCCCGTCTTTGTTCCGGAGCCCGTTGTCGAAGCCGAACCGGAGCCCGTCGCGGAAGCCGAGCCCGTCGTTGTGCCCGAGCCGGTCGCTGAGACCGAGCCGGTTTTCGTCCCCGAGCCGGTCGCGGAAGCCGAGCCCGAGCCGGTTGCTCCCGACGAGGATCTGCGCGCGCGCATCGAAGAGACCAAAGCCGACGTGGTCCGCGAGATCCAGAAGCCGTTCCAGGTCGCCGAAGAGCCCACGGCTGCGCCGGCGCTCGAGCCGGTCACAGAAGCCGAACCGGTCTTTGTGCCGGAGCCGGTTGCCGAGACCGAAACCGAGCCCGTCGCCGAGCCCGAGCCCGTCGCCGAAGCTGAGCCTGCGCCCGATCATGCCACGCTTGAGGCCAACCTCGGGTTTGCCGGCGCGTCGAGTGCTCTCGAAGAGTCCGGGGAGAGGTCGGCCGACTTTGCCGGAGAGTCGCCCGGTGCCGTCGACATTCCCACCCTTATGTCGGATGACAGTGCGTCTCAGGTCGACGCGCCGCCGGCCGACGCGCCGGCCGTGACACTCGTCCCCGATCTGCAGGCGCCGGTGGGCGATGTCCAAGCGGCGCCGTCGCACGACGCCTGGTCGGCCGATCCTGTGCCGGCGAGTTTCGAGCCGGAGCTCGCTGAGGAGTCGCCGGCTGAGTCGGCTCCCGTCGTCGAGCCGGTCGTTGCCGCGGCGCCTGAAGTACCGGCTACTTCCGAAGCTCCCGTCGCGGTCGGACCCGCCGATCTCGCGGTCGTGCCGGCTGAGGCGGAGCCCGTCGTTGCCGAAGCTCCCGTCGTTCTCGTCGAGCCGGTCGTTGCCGCGGCGCCCGAAGTACCGGCCACTTCCGAAGCTCCTGTCGCGGTCGGACCCGCCGATCTCGCGGTCGTGCCGGCTGAAGCGGAGCCCGTCGTTCCCGCCGAGCCCGTCGTTCCCGCCGAGCCCGTCGTTGACGAAACGCCGGTCGCCGTCGAACCCCTTGTTGCCGACGCATCGGCTCCCGAGGAACCGGCCGACGAAGCGCCGCAGGGCAACATCGATCAGGCCGAGATGAGGCGTCGCATCGAGGAGACTCGCGCCCGGCTCAAGGCCAAGGCGTTCGACGCGATGATGAGTGGCGAGGCGGCTCTGCTGGCCCGCGACTCCGGCGAGAAGCCCGTGCCGCGCGGCGACGGTGTGCCGGTCGACCATGATGTCGCCGAGACGCTCGATGAGTCGCTCTCACAGGACGACGACTGAACCTCGCGAGAAGGCCTGAGTAGACGAACATTGGAGCGGGCGGGTCGCCTTCAGGCAGCCCGCCCGCTTTCGTGGTTTCAGCCCGCCGTGGGCCGCCGCCTGCCCCGGGTGCCGCTTGCGACCGGGCGCCTTGCCGTCAGCGCTTCGAGCTGTCGGGCGCCAACTCGTGCCGCGCCATCTCGTGGCGCACCGGTTGATGATCGGCCGTGTCTCGCGCCGTCGTACGCTTCGTTCGGTGCTCGGCTGGGTGGCGCCGCGCGTGCCGGTCGACGTGCCATCTGTGGTGCTCGTGCCGCGAGGCGGCAAGTGGGGTCTGCAGCTCGTGACCGAGCAGTGCCGCCGAGGCCACGAAGATGATCGCCACGATCAGCGCACCGACAGGGATCGCCCGCGTCTCCAGCAGCAGGAAGAAATACCACCACACGCCCCAGCCCAGGTGCAGTCGCTCGCCGAAGTAGACCAGTGCCACGGCCACGGTCACGACGCCGCCCCACACGGGCAGCCGCGAGCGCGCCCAGGAGCCCGGCCGGGCCAGTGGCCAGAGCAGCGCGGCGGGCACGATGAGCGCCAGCGAGAGCGCATTGATCGGCAGGGTCAGGACGGCCACGACGAGCAGAGCGAGATGGGTGACGGCGACCACCGCCTGGGTGTCGGCCGGGTACCGGCGCGCCAGACGGCGCTCGATCGTCATCGCATAGTGGTAGGCCAGCGCCAGAAACAGCAGGATCAGCAGTACGCGCAGATACCTGGGGGTGTGGCTGACGACCGCATCGGGCGAGACGGGACCGCCGAACCCGCCGGGAAGCAGTGAGAGAAGGTTGGCGAGGTAGACCAGCAGCAAGGTGAGCAGCCACGGCGCGGCGCGCAGCGCCAGACGCAGGGCCGCGTGGCCCAGCGGCAGACGCCGGCGCCCCGCGCGGGCGACCAGGTCGACGGTGACCAGCGCGAGGGGCGCCATCAGGACGAGCAGGATCCAGACTACGACCCCGCCGGACAGCTGCCGGTAGCTCGAGAAGAAGACCGTGCTGCTGCTGCCCTGCAGCGGCTGCGGCGCTCCGTCCAGGCTGCTCACGAGCAGCTCGGCGGCGAGCCCGGTCCGGGTCAGCGTGTCCAGGGAGACCGTGTCGAGCGTATCGGCGACGGCGGGCCGGGTCGGACCGGGCGCCGACAGCTCGATGGCCGGCAGCCCCGCGGCGACGAACGGCGCCTGGCTGCCCCCTCCGCTCGGTACGGCCAGCCGCAGGATCTGCGAGGTCACGGGGGGAAGAAGGACGTTCATCTGGCCGCCCGCGCGACCGGCCGTCCGGGCGAGCGACCACAGCCACGGCGGTGCGAGCAGGGGCCGGGCGCTCCAGCCGTCGACCGTGAGGGTCCGCACGTTGCGACCCGCGACCCGGCGCAAAGCGATCACCGCGAAGATCGGCAGGTTGCGATGGCGGTCGAGGAACGCGCGGGCGCCCAGAGCCCCGTTGACGTCGCCGTCGGTCGAGACGAAGACGAGAGGGTGACTGTGGGCGGCACCCGCGAACACGGAGGCGAGCTCCAGCAAGGCCGCGGTGCCCGAGGCGTCGTCGTCGGCGCCCTGCGTCGACAGCGGCGGCGAGTCGCGCGGCGCGAGTACGACGATCGCGCCCTGCAAGCCGGCGGCGGAGACTCCCCAGACATCGTTCAACAAGGCCGGCCGGCCGGCGACCGTGGCGCTGAAGGCATCTATGTGCGTGGTCAGGCCGTCGGCGGTGAGCTGCTCGGCGACCCAACCGGCGGCCCGGCGATCGGCGGCCGAGCCCGCGACGCGGCCGGGGTAGTCCTGAGCCAGGGTCCGCAGAGCGCTCATCGCCGCCTGGCCGTCGAAACCGGTGGGCTGCGTCGAGAGGGCGACCTGCTCGGGCGTTTTCAGCGCGAGCAGCGAAGCTGCAGCGAGGACGACGGCGACGACGAGGGCCACACGGTAGAGCTTCAGGTCGGGCACGGCCTCTCCTGTGTGGTGGTCCGCGGTGGTGTCACGTGCGATCGGTGCGATGCGCGCGCTCGGTCGCCGCGATGGTACCAGAAGCGGGCGGGGGGCGCTTTCGCGCCCCCCGCCCGCTCACCGCCCCCGCCTCGTCAGGCGGACGGCACGTGCTCCAT
>PMKK01000065.1 GCA_003157715.1 Actinomycetota bacterium | reverse complement strand
GACCTGGCGCCGCCGGTGCGCACGGCGGTGGCGATCGTCGGCGCCGCGACGCTCGTCTACGCCGGCGTCAGCGCGCTCTTCCAGGTCGACCTCAAGCGCATCCTGGCCTACTCCACAGTGAGCCAGGTAGGCTACATGTTCCTGGCCCTGGGCGTGGGCGCCTGGTCGGCCGGCGTGTTCATGTTCATCACCCACGCCTTCTTCAAGGCGCTGCTGTTCCTGTCGGCCGGAGTCGTGATCGAGGCTCTGGACGACGAGCACGACATCTTCAGGATGGGCGGCCTGCGGACCCGCCTGCCGGTGGCCTTCTGGGCGTTTCTGATCGGCGCCGCCGCCCTGGCCGCCCTGCCGATCGTGACCGCCGGCTTCTACAGCAAGGACCTCATCATCGATCGCGCGCTGCAGTCGACCCAAGGCGGCTTCTGGCTGTGGCTGGCCGCCCTCGCCGGCTCGCTGCTCACTGGGCTCTACGCGTTTCGGGCGGTGTTCGTCGTCTTCTTCGGACCGGCGCGGACGGAGCCGCGGGCGGGCTTTCGCGCCGGCTTCGCCGTGCGCCTGCCCCTGATCGTGCTGGCGGTGCTGGCCATCGGCGGCGGTCTGATCGACATCCCGCGCGGCTGGGCCCACCTGCAGAAGCTCGACGATTTTCTGGCGCCGGTGCTGCCGGCGGCGGCGCTGCGCCACGGCGGGCTGGCCACCGCCTTCTGGACGACCTACGTGCCGGCCGTCATGGCCCTGGCCGGCATCGGCCTTGCCTGGCTGCTCTATGAACGGCGCCGGCAGGAGGCCGCCGAGGCCGAGACCTCGGCGGCAGCGCGCTACTTCCTCGGCGGCTGGGGCTTCGACCGGCTCTACCACTACGTCTTCGAGGTCCCGTTCCTGTGGTTCGCGCACGCCACCCGCGACGACCTGTTCGAGCCTCCGGTAGCCGGCCTCGCCTGGCTCACGCGCACCGGCTGGCGTGCCCTGTCCGCCACCCAGAACGGTCTCGTGCGTACGTATCTGTTCGTCATCGGCCTCGGTGTCGCGGTCGGCGTCCTGATCGTGGTGCTGCGATGAGCGAGGGCTGCGATGAGCGAGGGCTGCGATGAGCGAGGCGCCGCGATGAGCGAGGTGACGCGATGAGCGAGGTGACGCGATGATCCTCATCGCCTTGATCGCCTGGCCCTTCGTGGCCGGCATCGCCGCCTGGCTTGCCGGCCGCCGGCGGTCCGAGGCCGCCCGCTGGGTCTCGGCCCTGGCGATGGCCGCCGGTCTCGTGGCCGTCGCCGTCGAGTGGATCGTCAAGGCGCCCGACCTGGCGCTCACCGGTCACGGCCCGTTCGTGGCCTCCGTCCACGTCGCCTGGGTGCCGCAGCTCGGCATCAGCTTCTTCGTGGCCGCCGACGGCCTCAGCCTGGTGATGGTCACCCTCTGCTACGCGCTCGGTCTGCTGGCCGTGCTGTCGTCGTGGCACGAGGTCACCGAACGGGTGGGCTTCTTCCACTTCATGCTGCTGTGGACGATCGCCGCCCTGGTCGGCGTCTTCTGCGCCCTCGATCTGTTCCTGTTCTACTTCCTGTTCGAGATGATGCTCGTCCCCATGTACTTCCTGATCGCCCTGTGGGGTCACGAGCGGCGGGTGTACGCGGCCGTCAAGTTCTTCCTGTTCACGCAGATCGGCGGGCTGTTCATGCTGATCTCCATCGTCGCCCTGTATGTCATCCACGGGCGGCAGACCGGCGTCTACACCTTCGACTACCTGCAGCTGCTGGGCACGCACCTCTCGCTGGCCACCGCGACCTGGCTCATGCTCGGCTTCTTTGCCGCCTTCGCCGTCAAGCTGCCGGCGGTGCCGCTGCACACCTGGCTGCCCGACGCCCACACCCAGGCGCCGACCGCCGGCAGCCTGGTGCTCGCCGGGCTGCTCATCAAGATCGGCGCCTACGGGATGATCCGCTTCATGGTGCCGCTCTTCCCGCACGCCGTGTTTCGCGCGGCTCCCGTGTTCATGGGACTGGCTGTGCTCGGCATCCTCTACGGCGCGGTGCTGGCCTTCGCCCAGCACGACCTCAAGCGCATGGTCGCCTACACCAGCGTGAGCCACATGGGCTTCGTGCTGCTGGCCGTCATGGCCTGGAACACCCTGGCCCTGCAGGGCGCCGTCCTGGAGATCGTCTGCCACGCCTTCTCGACCGGCGCCCTGTTTGCCATCGTGGGACTCATGCAGGACCGCCTGCATACCCGCGACATGGACAAGATGGGCGGCCTGTGGCTGGCGGCGCCCGGCATGGGCGCCTTCGCTCTGATCTTCGCCCTGGCCAGCCTGGGCCTGCCCACGCTGGGCAACTTCGTCGCCGAGTTTCTCATTCTGCTCGGCACGTGGCCGGTCAGCGAGCCGGCCGCCGTGCTGGGCGCGGTCGGCCTGGTCTTCGCCACGATCTACTCGCTGTGGCTCGTGCAGCGCGTCTTCCAGGGCCGCGACACGCCGGCGCTGGCGCTGCCCGACCTGACGGTCCGCGAGGGCGTCATGCTGGCCGCCATGGCCGCGCCGCTGCTGTGGCTCGGCCTCTACCCGCAGCCGCTGTTCAACGCCGTGCGGCCCGGCTTGGCCGCCCTGCAGCAACGCGCCGTGCGCGCGCCCGCACACGGCGCGCCCGGCGCGCCCGGCGCCCTCCTGCCGGCGGCGCCGGCAGTGGGCGGCGCCGGCACGCTCGAGGCGGCGGCGGTGCGCCCAGCCGCGGCGGCAGCGGTGCGCCCGACTGCGGCGGCAGCGTCCGACGCACCGACTCCCGGGAGCGCTCAGTGAACGCGACCGGCCTCGTTCCCGCGATGCCGGTCGTCGCCGTGGCCGCCCACGACATCGTCGTGCTGCTGCCGATCATCGCGCTGATCGTCTCGGCGGTCGTCGTGATGCTGGCCGGGACGTTCCACACGAGCCACCGGCTGACCGTGGGTCTCACGCTGGGCGGCCTGTTCTGGACGGTGGCCATGGTCCCGATCGCCCAGGTCCAGCACGACCACCAGGTCACCGCCCTGCTCCTGCTCGACGACTGGGCGCTGTTCTTCGTCGGCCTGCTGGCGCTGACCGCCGCCGGCGTGGTGCTCATCTCCTACGGCTACTTCGAGCGTCGCGAGCATCACCCCCACGACTACTACACCCTGCTGCTGCTGGCCACGCTCGGCGCCGCCGTCCTTCCTGCCTCGACCCACTTCGCCTCGTTCTTCCTGGGTCTCGAGATCCTCAGCGTCTCGCTCTATACGCTGCTCGCCTACCCGCGGCTGCGCGCCGACTTCATCGAGGCCGCCGTGAAGTACCTCGTGCTGGCGGCGGCCACGGCGGCGTTCCTGCTGTTCGGCATGGCGCTCGTCTACGCCGAGCTCGGCACCATGAGCCTGAGCGGGCTCGCCGCGGCGCACGTGACCGGGGACGGCGCGGCCCAGACCTCGCTGCTGATCGGCGGCCTTGCCCTGATCATCGTCGGCATCGGCTTCAAGCTCGGCGTCGTGCCCTTCCACATGTGGACGCCCGACATCTACCAGGGCGCGCCGGCGCCCGTGACGGCCTTCGTGGCCACCGTCTCGAAGGGCGCCATGGTCGCCCTGCTGCTGCGCTACTTCCGCCAGGTCAGCCTCTCGCCGCACGACACCCTGTGGCTGCTCTTCGCCGTGATCGCGGCCGCCTCGATGATCGCCGGCAACCTGCTGGCCCTGCTGCAGACCAACGTCAAGCGCCTGTTGGCCTACTCGTCGATCGCCCACCTCGGCTACATCCTGGTCGCCTTTCTCGCGGCCGGCCGCTCGGCGGCGGTGGCCGTGGGCTTCTACCTCGTCGCCTACTTTCTGACCACCCTGGGCGCCTTCGGCATCGTCGCCGAACTGTCGGGGCCCGAGGTCGACGCCGACGAGATCGCCGACTACCGCGGCCTCGCGGCGCGGCGCCCGCTGCTGGCCGCCACCTTCGCTCTGGTCCTGTTCTCGCTGGCCGGCATACCACTGACCGCCGGCTTCCTCGGCAAGTTCCTGGTGGTGGAGACCGGCGCGAACTCGCGGCTCTGGTGGCTGCTGGTCGTGCTGGTCGCCTCGAGCACCGTCGGGCTCTACTACTACACGCGCATCGTCGTGGCGATGTATGTGCAGAGACCGCGGGACGCACCGGCGGCATCGCGCCGGCTGCGCCTGGAGGCCGTCGTCGGCAGCCGCGCCGGCGACCTGGTGCTCGTCGTGGTCGCCGGGCTCGTGCTGTTCCTGGGCATCTACCCGACGCCGCTCCTCAGACTGCTCGGGCACATCGTCGCGGGCCTGCCGTAGACCGTCGCCGCCTAAGCGCCAACGGTCACCCCGGCACGCCACGCGAGAATGGTACGATGCGGACCGGCACGGTTCGCTCGTCTCGCGCGATTGCTTCTGCGTCGCGACGGGCACCGTTCTGACCTAGACGACCGAGGGGGCGCGATCTTCCATGACCAACGGCTTCGAGGAGACCTACACGATCACGGGCGACCTGCCGCCCGGCGACGCCCTGAAGGCCCAGCGAGCGGTCACCGCCGAGGGCGCCGAAGTGGTGATCAAGACGATCAGGCCCGTCGCACCGGAGATGTTCGTGTCGGCCATCGCCCGCGTCGCCGGCGCGGCCAGCCCGTACCTGGAGCGCGTGCTGGCCTGGGAGCGGCAGGATCAGTTCGTCTCGCTCGTCACCGAGCCCGTCGGAGGCACCGACCTGGGCCGCGTGCTGGTCACCGCGGGCGCGCTGTCACCACAGTCCGCGGCCACGGTCGGCGCGCAGGCGGCGCTCGGGCTGGCCGCTCTGCACCAGCAGGGCATAGTCCACGGGGCGGTCAAGCCGAGCACCCTCGTCCAGGCGGCCGACGAGCACATCCTGGTCGTCGACGCGGGCCTCGAGCAGGCCCAGGGCGGAGCCGACCTGAGCGAGCAGGCGCCGCCACGCAACGCCTACTATGTGAGCCCTGAAGAGGTGCTCGGCCGCCCCCTGGTGCCGGCCTCCGACGTCTACAGCCTCGGCGTCGTGCTCTACCAGTTCGTCACCGGGCGCGTGCCGTTCGACGGCCGCAACGCCCTCACGGTCGCCCAGGACCACGTGGGCGCGCCGGTCACCTCGCCGCGCCAGCTCAACCCCGCGATCCCGGTGGGGCTCGAGACCATCATCCTGCGGGCCCTCGCCAAGCAGCCGGAGGATCGTTTCGCCTCGGGCCGGCGGCTCTTTCAGGCCCTCGAAGACGAGCTGCAGAGCACCCGGGTCATGGCGCCGGTCGCCGGCGCCCCCGCACCCGCCCCCAAGCCGCGGCGCCGGCTGTGGCCGTGGATCGTGGGCGGCGCCGTCGTGCTCGCCGCGATCATCGTCGCGGTGCTTTGGGCCGGCGGCGCCTTCACCCAGAAGAGCACGGTGCCCAACGTCGTCGGACTGACCCTCGCCAGCGCCACCAGCGCGCTCGACAGCGACGGCTTCAAGCTCGGTACGGTGAGCTACCAGCAGGGCGTCGCCAAGACACAGGGCACCGTCCTGTCGCAAACCCCGGCCGCCGGCGCGACGGCCGGCAAGGGCACGACCGTGAACCTCGTCGCGGTGGGTACGTCGGTGCAGCCCGTGCCCAACGTGACGGGCATGACCCAGTCCGCGGCCACCGCGGCGATCACCGGCGCCGGTCTGACGCTCGGTCACGTCAGCCAGGTCTACAGCAGCAGCGAACCTACGGGAACGGTCGTCGACCAGGCCCCCAACGCGGGCCTCACGGCGCCGGCCGGATCGGCTGTGGCGATCACCGTCTCAAAGGGCCCGGCACCCTCGACCAGCCCTTCGGCGAAGACCGTGCCCAACGTCACCGGACTGGGTCAGTCCCAGGCGGTCGCGGCACTCCAGGGAGCCGGCTTCGCCGTGGTCGTCGACCAGGTGCCCAGCTCGACGGTGGCCAACGGCATCGTCAGCGACCAGACGCCCTCGAGCGGCGTGCTGGCCCAGCCGGGCACCACCGTGACGATCGTCGTTTCGACCGGCGCGCCGAGCAGCTCGCCCACGCCGTGACGTAGCGCAAAACGCGGGCGACGCCGCCCTTACAGCAGGTTCGACAGCAGCCGGCAGCCCTGGTTGCGAAAGCGCTCGCGCCGCGACACCGCCCGGACGTCGGCGATGGTCACCTCGTGGCAGCGCGTGACGTCGTCCAGAAAGAGATCCTCGAGCTCGCGCGTGAGCCCTTCGTCGAACAGCCACAGCATGAGCTCCTTGTGGAGGTGCATGCTGCGGATGTCCAGGTTCATCGTGCCGACCGCGCTCACCGTGGAATCGACGGTGATGGTCTTGGCGTGGGTGAACCCGGCCTCGTAGAGATACACCCGCACGCCGGCGGCCAGCAGCCTGCCGAAGTAGGTCTGGGCGGCCCAGAACGGGACGCGCTTGTCGGGCACGCCGGCCATCATGAAGCGGATGTCGACCCCGCTCAGGCCGGCGTTGATCATGGCGTCGTACATGCCGGCGTCGGGGATGAAGTAGGGCGACTGGATGAAGGCCGTCTTCTCGGCCTTGGCGATGGCGATCATGTGGGCCCGGCGCGAGGCTTGCCAGAGCCCCTCGTGGGTGTGGGCGACGAGCTGGGTCAGGTGGCCGGCGTGCGCCACGTGGCCGTCGGGCGCCGGAAAGTAGCGTTCGACCAGCAGGTCCTCGCCGTCGCGGTCGAGATACCAGCGCGAGGCGAACAGCTTCTGCAGCTCGGCGACGGCCTGGCCGGTGATCCTGATGTTCGTGTCGCGCCAGGTGGCGAAGCGCTTGCCGCCATCGATGTACTCCTGACCCATGTTCGAGCCGCCCGTGTAGCCGATCTCGCCGTCGATCACGGTGACCTTACGGTGGTCGCGATAGTTGAGCTGGGCCCGCTCGGTGACGTCGGCCGTGACGCGCGCGCCGGCCCGGGCCAGGCGCTTGAGCTCATCTTTGGGGTAGGCCTTGCTGCCCATGTTGTCGTAGAGGATCCGCACTTCGACGCCGGCGGCGAGGCGTTCCAGCAGGATCCGCGTGATCCCGGCCGTGAGCTCGTCCATCTCCCAGATGAAGTACTGCAGATGGATGAACGAGCGGGCGGCCGCGAGGTCGCCCCTGAGGCGGGCGAAGAAGTCGGCGGTGCGGCCGAAGATCTCGACGCTGCTCGCCGTCAGGGGATGGCTGAAGTTGTCGACGGCGATCGCCTTTGAGATGTCTTCGACCCAGGTGCCCGCGAAGGCGGTCTGAAAGCGCTGCTTGGCGGCCAGGTTGCGCTCGTAGATGGGGGCCATCCCCTTCTTCGTGAGCGCCACCGCCTGAGGCGCCCACTTCGAGCGGGCGGTCCGCTCGCGCCAGTCGCGCCCGAAGAAGTAGTAGAACAGGACGCCGATGAACGGCAGGAACAGCAGGACGAACAGCCAGGCCAGGGTCGAGGTCGGCTCGCGGTCCTGGTCCACGAGAAAGATCAGCACGGCGATCCAGTACAGCACGAGGACGATCCCGGCCCACACCGGGATCTGGCTGAGCAGCAGGGTGGTCACGGACGCGGCGGGACGGGGCGATCGCCGGTCGTCGGTCGACCGTCGGTCACGGACCGGCCGCCGGCGGCCGGCCGCCGACGCCACGCGTCGAGCCAGGCCGGCAGCACACCGAGCAGCGACTCCATGACCTCGAGGCTGCGCCGCTCGAACTCGGCGTAGTCGTCGTAGACCTCGCCGCCGGCGGCGCCCACGAGGTCGCTCACCGCCCGCAGGATGAGGCACGGCACTTCGTTGCGGGCGGCCGTCCAGGCGATCGCCCCGGACTCCCAGTCGGCGCCGACCGCGCCGTACTTCTCGCGCAGCAGGCTCACCTGCGCCGGCACGATGTCGCTGTCGGCCGAGAGCAGCCGGACGCGGCGCACGGCCGACGGGTAGGTCTCGGGCGGACGGCCGTCGGCGGCGTCGAGCCACGACAGGTCGATCGTCGCGGCGCGCGCGGCGACGGCCTCGTCGGGATCGGTCATCTGCTCGACGATGTCGTAGACCAGGGTCTCCCCGGCGAGCAGCACCTCGCCACGCTCGACCTCACCGGCAAAGCCGCCACAGGTGCCGAGGTTGACGAGCAGTTCGGGAGCGAAGCGGTCGATCACATGCTGGGCCGAGGCCGCCGCCGAGACCTTCCCCCAGCCGCCGTAGAAGAGGGCCGTCGTGAACCCGGCGACGAGCTGCGGAAGGACGTACCACTCGCCGAACGGCGAGCGCCTGCGAGGCGTGCCGGGATGCAGCCTGTCCAGGGCGCGCCACTCGCTGGTGGCCGACACGAGCACGACGATCTGCGGTGGACGTTCGGACAAGTGGTCACCCCTCCGCGGAGCTGTTGCGGGCTGCGCAGGCATGATACCTCTCCGGCGGCCTTGAACAATTGGCCATGATCTTGGGCAATTGTTCAAGGAGGCCGATGGGTATGATGCCCACGCCATGAGCGACTCAGGCGACAGGACATCCACGGCGGCCGCGGCAACGGCCGGGGCGCGGACCGGGGCAACGGCCGGGGCGCGAACCGCGGCCGAAACCGGCACGGCCGCGCCGGCCGGACCGGCCGGCCGGCGCCACCGCGTCGTCATCGTCGGGGGCGGCTTCGGCGGCCTGTATGCCGCCAAGGGGCTGGCCGAGGCGCCGGTCGAGATCACGCTTGTCGACCGCGCCAATCATCACCTCTTTCAGCCGCTGCTCTACCAGGTGGCGACCGGCATCCTCGCCGAGGGCGACGTGGCGCCGGCGCTGCGCAGCGTGCTGCGCGGCCAGGCCAACGCGAAAGTGCTGCTCGCCGAGGTCACCGGCTTCGACCTCGAAGCACGTACCGTGGTGACGCTGGCGCCCGACAGCCGCCGCCTCGAGCTTCCCTACGACACGCTGGTCGTGGCTACCGGCGTGCAGACCGACTACTTCGGCCACGACGAATGGTCGACGGCGGCGCCCGGCCTCAAGACGCTCGACGACGCCCGCTGGCTGCGCAGCCACATACTCGGCGCTTTCGAGATGGCCGAGATCGCCACCGATCCGGCCGACCGGCTGGCCTGGCTCACCTTCGTGGTCGTCGGGGCGGGACCGACCGGCGTCGAGCTGACCGGCGAGATCGCCACTCTCGCCCATCGCATCCTGCCAAAGGACTTCCGGGACGTCGCGACAAGCGACGCGCGCGTCATCCTGATGGACGCCGGACCGACCATCCTGCCGCGCTTTCCCGCCAGGCTGCAGCGCCGCGCCGCCGCCGACCTGCAAGCGTTGGGCGTCGACATCCTGACCGGCGCGCTGGCCGTCGACATCGACCTCACCGGCATCGACCTGCGTCGCGACACCGGCGCCGGAGAGGCCGTCGCCGGGATCGTCCTGCGTCGCACCGCCGGCGCCGATGACGGCGGCGAAGGCACGGGCGGCGCTGCCGAGCGCCTGCCGGCGCGCACGATCATCTGGGCGGCCGGCGTTCGGGCGGCGCCGGCGAGCGCCATGCTGGCGACGGCCGCCGGCGCCGCCCGCGACCGCATCGGCCGCCTGCTTGGCTCACCCGACCTGAGTCTGCCGGGCCACCCCGAGGTCTTCGCCATCGGCGACATGACTGCCGTCGGCGATCTGCCGGGCGTGGCGCCGGTCGCCATGCAGCAGGGCCGGTTCGTCGCGAGCCTGATCGCGGCTCGCGTGACCGGCCGGCCCTCGCCCGCGGCCTTTCGCTACCACGACAAGGGCACCATGGCCACGGTCGGCCCGCGGCGCGCGATCGTCGACGCCTACGGACTGCAGGTCGGCGGTTTTGCCGGCTCGGTGCTGTGGGCCTTCATCCACCTCTACTATCTCATCGGGTGGGGCAACCGCTCGGTCACGCTACTGCGCTGGCTGCTGCAGATGACGACCCGCGATCGCAGCAACCGGCTGGTCGACGTCGAGCACGCGGCAAGCTGGCGCGAGCTGCGCCGCCGCGGCGACGGGGGCACGCCGGGACTCTGGGCGAAGATGCGCAAGCCGAAGAGGCCCGATTCGGGCTGAAGGATCGGGCCGGCCCGCGCGTTCTTGCGATCAGCGCGATCAGCGCCAACCGGCGCCAACAAGCCGCACGCTCAGCGACCCGCGTTCAGCGCCCCGCCTCGTCGCCGCCGTAACGGCGCGCCGGCCGGCCGGTGGCGTTCCCGGCGGCGAGCGTCTCCTGTTGCAGATCGCGAAACCGCTCGAAGAACGCCGCGACATCCTCGAGTCCGGGCACGCACACGACCTCTCCCAGAGACAGCCCGGCGACGATGGACCGGGCGCAGTCCTCGGAGCTCATGAGCGGCGGCATGCCGGGGCGCGCGGCAAGCCGCCGCGAGCCGTGGAACTCGCTCTCGACCATGCCGGGCAGACAGACCATCGCCCGCACGCCGCTGCCTTCGAGCTCGACCGCGAGGGCCTGCGTGAACACGAGCTGAAACGACTTGGCTCCCGCGTAGGTCGCCCGGCCGGCCATGCCGAGTCGCAGAGGGCCGCTCAGAGCCAGCAGCGAGGCGACGTTGACCACGGCGCCGACGCCGCGGGCGACCATGCCCGGCAGCGCGGCCCGCACGAGCGTGACCGGCGTGGTGACGTGGATCGCCACGACGCGCCGCAAGACATCGGCCTCGATCTCGGCGAACGGCCCGTAGCCCGAGAAGCCGGCGTTGTTGACGAGCAGCGAGAGGCGCTCCTCGGCGGCCACGCGTTCAGCAAGGCGAACCACGTCCGCTTCGTCGGTCAGGTCGGCCCCGACGACCTCGACCTCGGAACCGGCCTGCGCGCGCAGCTCCGCGGCGAGGGCCTCGAGACGCCCGGTACGCCGCGCCACGACGATCAGGTCGTGGCCGTCGCGCGCCAGCAGGCCGGCCAGGGCGCGACCGATGCCCGACGAGGCGCCGGTGACGAGAGCGAGAGGCCGCGGTGTCGGCATGTGGTGCCTCCGATAGTCGGTTGCTTTGACGACGCTGAGCTTACCCGCGAACGCCGACTTACGCGGCGGAGCCCGCGTCTCTTTCGGGACCCAGCGCGCGCACCGCGTCGTCGACCGTCAGGAAGATGTGATCGTCGGCGACGTGTTTGCGCAGCCCCAGCCTGGCGGTGTCGCGCGGCGTCTCGCCGGTCGCTCTGGCGACCGCGAAGTCGACGCCTTGAGCGTGCAGCTCATGGACCACCCGCAGGAGCATGCGGCCGCCGGTAAAGTCGAGGTCCTCGATGCCCGACGCCTCGAGGACGAACAGGCTGGGCGGCGGCGAAGCCGCCGCCACGACCCCGCGCACCCGATCGCGAAAATGGGTCGCGTTGGCGAAGTACAGCGCCGCGTCGATGCGGTAAGCCACGACGCCGGGCACCACCCGCACGTCGGAGCGCTCGTTCAGTGGCCACCACACGGTAGTGCCGGCCACCCGGCCCAGCACGGCGTCGCGCGGCCGGGCGCTGCGCCAGGTGCGGTAGAGGATGGACAGCAGCGTGGCCAGCAGGATGCCGGGGCCGACCCCGAGGAACACGACCGTGGCAAGCGTGGCCATGGCGACCGCGAACTCCACCTTGTCGAAGCGAAAGACGGCCTCGAGGTCGCGGAGCCGCAGAATACGCAGGGCCACGTAGATGAGCACCGCGCCCAGCGTGGCCTGCGGCAGGTCGGCGAGAGCGCCCTCGGCGGCCACGATCAGCACCACGACGAGCGCCCCGGCCGTCAGCCCCGGCACCTGAGAGCGCGCGCCGGCCGAGACGACGGCGGCGCTGCGCGGCGGGCTGGCGTTGACGGCGAAGCCGCCCATGAAGCCCGCCAGCACGCTGCCGGCTCCCACAGCGATGAAGTCGCGGTTGACGTCGGTCTCAAAGCCGCCGAGCTCGGCGAACGAGCGCGTCGTAGCCGACACCTGAGTGATCACGATGAGCGCCACCGCGAACGCGCTGGGCAGCAGCCGCCAGACCAGGTGCACCGAGAGGGGCGGTGCGGCGAGCGGCGGCAGACCGGCGGGCAGCCTGCCCAGCGTGGCCACGCCCCTGGCCGACAAGCCGAAGGCGGCCGAGGCGGCCAGCGACAGGAGCACGCCGATCAGCGCGCCGGGCACGCGCCGGCTGATCCGTTCGGCGACGACGATAACGACGAAGACGACGACGGCCACCGCCAGGGCGTACAGGTTGGTGTCGCCGAGATGCTGAACGACCGCGACGAGCTTCGCCGCCGCATTACCCGTGACCGAGGGCAGGCCGAGCACCGCGGAGAGCTGGCCGATGACGATGATGACCGCGATACCGGCCAGGAATCCGGTCACCACCGGCACCGAGAGGAAGTCGGCGATCCAGCCCATGCGGGCCACGCCGACCACGATGACCACCGCCCCGACGAGCAGGGCCAGCAGCGCCATGTCGGGGCCGTAGCGGACCGAGCCCGCACCGGCGACCGCGGTGACGGCGGCGGCGAGCATCGGGGCGATGCTCGAGTCGGCGCCGATCGACATCGTGCGGTTCGCACCGAGCACGGCGAACATGAGGACGGCGGCAAGAAAAGCATACAGGCCGGCGACCACCGGCATGCCGGCGAGGCGGGCCGTAGCGAGCTGCTCGGGCACGGCGATGGCGACCAGCGTGACACCGGCCACCAGGTCGAGCGGCAGCGAGGCCGCGCGGTACCCCTGCAGCCACGTCAGGACGGGCAGCCGGCGGGGGGCCCGCTGCCGCTTCGCCGGCTGCCCGCCCGGCAGGGGATCGGTCATCGTCACCGTCTCATCACACTATGGCAGTTCGCCGTCGACCCCGTGCTACCCTTGCCGCCAGACCGACCGCCGTCGCAGCCCGCCGCCTGCGAGCCCCAACGGCTCTCATGAAGGAGGGTCAGCCATGACCATCGTCGAGAAGTGGGCGCACCAGACGGCGGCGGAGCGCCACGCCGCCGGCAAGGAAGCGCGCAAGACGGCATCTCGCACCTCGCACGGGGCCTGGGAGCCGGCTCCCGATCGCCCCGACCCCCTCGCCCTGTTGCGGGCGCAGGACGACGATCGCCAGCCCGATCTGGTGCCGATCCGCTGGGGCCGCATGGCGGCCACGCCGTTCACCTTCTACCGCGGCTCCGCGGCCTTGATGGCGGCCGACCTGGCACCGCTGCCGCGCACCAATCTCACGGCGCAACTCTGCGGCGACGCCCACCTCTCGAACTTCGGCCTGTACGGCTCGCCCGAACGCGAACTGCTGTTCGACGTCAATGACTTCGACGAGACGTTGCCGGGACCGTTCGAATGGGACCTCAAACGCCTCGCGGCGAGCTTCGTGCTGGCCGGCCGCAACAACGGTCTGAGCGAGGATGAGGCTCGCGAGACCGCCCAGGCCGCCGTGCGCTCCTACCGCGAGCATATGACCGCCTATGCCGAGATGCACGAGCTCGACGTCTGGTACTCGCGCGTCGTCGCCGACGACCTGCTCGAGGTGGTCCGCGCCACCTGGGCCGCCAAGACCGGCACGAAAGCCCAGCTCAAAGCCGGGCTCAAGTTCGCTGAGAAAGGTCTGACGAAGGCGCGCGGCCGCGGCAACCTGCAGGCGGCCGCCAAGATGACCGAGGTCGTCGACGGCACCCGGCGCATCGTCGAGCAGCCGCCGCTGATCATGCACTTCGACGAACTCGCCCAGACCGAGCAGACCCACCAGCTCTTCACGCAGTACACGCGCACGCTCGAAGACGACCGCCGCACGCTGATCGAGCGCTTCGAGGTGCTCGACATGGCCCGCAAGGTCGTCGGGGTGGGCAGTGTCGGCACCCGGTGCGTCATCGTCCTGCTGGCCGGGCGCGACATAGACGATCCGTTGTTCCTGCAGATCAAGGAGGCCGGGCCGTCGGTGCTCGAACCGTACCTCGGCCGCAGCCGCTTCAGCCACTGCGGGCACCGCGTCGTCGCCGGCCAGCGCCTGACCCAGGCGGCCAGCGACATCTTCCTGGGCTGGATGACCGGCGAGCCCGGCAAGCGTCACTTCTACTGGCGCCAGCTGCGCGACATGAAGGGCTCGATCGAAGTCGAGCTCCTCAGGGCTCCCGGCCTCGAGATCCTTGCCACCTTGTGCGGCTGGGCTCTGGCTCGCGGCCATGCCCGCTCCGGCCAGCGGCTCGCCATCGCCTCGTACCTCGGCGTGAGCGACCGCTTCGAACGGGCCATCGGTGACTTCGCCGTGGCCTACGCCGACCAGGCCGAAAGAGACCACGCCGCCCTGCTCAACGCGATCAAGCAGGGCAGGATCAAGGCCGAGACCGGCGTCTGAGCGGAGGGCCTCGCCGCGACCCGCCGCGCAGGCAGACCGAGCGGCAGGCTGTGAAGGCGGGCCGCGAGGCGCCTCAGATCGGAGCTCCGCCGTCAGGCGGGAGCGGCGCTGGACCGCGGCGTCCCGCCGCGGTCCAGCTCGCCCCGCCCGCCGCGATCATCACGCCCACGATCGCGGCGACTTCGAGTGGGCGCAGCGTCTGGCCGGCGAACAGAAACCCGGTGAGCGCGGCGATCGCCGGCTCCAGACTGAGCAGCACGCTGTAGGTCGCGGCCCGCACCAGTCGCAGCGCGACCAGCTCGACGAAGTACGGCGCCGCCGACGACAGCACCGCGACCACGGCGCCGAGGACGACGGCCGAAGGGTGGTGGGCAAGTCGTGGCGCGAACAGGAGCGCCACCGGCGTCAGCAGGACGGCCGATCCGGTGACCATGAGTGTCGTCACGTGCAGCGGTTCGAGCTCCTTGACCGCCCGCCTGCCCAGCACGAGATACAGCGCCCAGAACATGCCGGCCGAGAGCGACAAGGCGAGGCCGCCCAGACCGATCGAGCCGCGCGGCCCGACGAGCACTACGATGCCGCCCACCGCCAGCGCGATCCACAGAAAGTCGACGGGACGACGCGAGCCGATCACGGCGACCGCGAGCGGCCCGGTGAACTCGATCGCCACGACGATGCCCAGCGGCGCCACCGAGATGGCGCCGTAGAAGCTCAGGTTCATGCCGAGCAG
>PMKK01000344.1:23070-23270 GCA_003157715.1 Actinomycetota bacterium | reverse complement strand
CTATGGATTGCGCTAACCCTACCGCCTCCCCCACGCCGATAGCAGCGGTGTGCTCTGCGCTGCGGCGGCGCATCGATCGGAGGCACAACGTGCAACCGCATTCCTCTCCCCGCGTGCGGTCGCTGGGCTTCGCGACGATCGTGCTGGCGATCGTCGTCGCTACCATCGTGCTCACCCCCGGCGTCGCTCTGGCGGCCCAG
>PMKK01000344.1:22340-22973 GCA_003157715.1 Actinomycetota bacterium | reverse complement strand
TGGGGTCTCGACACCAACTCGAGCGACGCCCCCTTCGCCATCTCGTCGGCCCCGGGCGAGCACCCGGCGACCGACGGCCAGTACGTCGTGTGGTCGACGCCCGATACGGCCGACAACGCCGACATCATGGGCTACGACTTGAGCAGCGGCAAGGAGTTCACGATCTGCGACGACGCCGGCGCGCAGCTTCACCCCGCCGTCTCCGACGGCGTCGTAGTGTGGCAGGACGACCGCAACGGCAACTGGGACATCTACGGCGCGACGATCGACTGTTCGACCGACACGGCCGGCCCGGCCACGCCGGTCTGCACGGCCGACGGCGATCAGACCGTCCCCGACGTCTACTGCGGCTTTGCGGTCTGGCAGGACGATCGCAACGGCAACGCCGACATCTACGGCACCTGGCTCGGCGGCGACCAATCGTGCGCCAGCAAGCTCGTCCGTGGCCAGCTCATCCGCGACAAGGTCGGCTGCCATCCGGACGGCGAGTTCGCGATCAGCACCGCCGCCGGCGATCAGACCGACCCGTCGGTGGCCGGCCCGCTGGTGGTCTGGACCGACGCCCGCAACGGCGCCGACAACACCGACATCTACGGCTACTCACTCGAGGACAAGACCGAGTTCCCCGTCTGC
>PMKK01000344.1:0-22204 GCA_003157715.1 Actinomycetota bacterium | reverse complement strand
CAGACGCCGGTGATCGCGATCACCGTCTACCTCGACACCCACGGACCCACGACCGTAGCGCCGGCCGCTTCGTACGCGCGCGCCGGCAGGACGGCCCTGATCCGCTTCAAGGTCAAGGACGCGCTGAGCCCCAAGGCGAGCGTCACGATCAGGGTGCGCAACCGCGCCGGCAAGCTCATCAGGGTCATCAAGCTCGGCCTGCGCCCGACCAACAGACTGGTCGGCGCCAAGTTCGCCTGCAACCTGCGGCACGGTGCCTACCGGTTCACCGTGGCCGCCACCGACCTGGCCGGCAACAAGCAGGTCAAGGCCGCCACGGCGACGCTGAAAGTGAACTAGGGGCCGCCTCAGTCGCGGGGTCTGCTTCCCGCGACCGGATCGGCGGACCGCGGCACAACGGGCGGCGCCACGCGAAGCGTGGCGCCGCCCGTTGCCGTTCGCCGTTGCCGTTCGCCGTTGCCGTTCGCCGTTGCCGGTCGCCGGCCCGCCGGCGTGGGTGTGGCGTGCTCCGAGGCGGCGCGTCGGATATCGCGCGCCGGCAGGAGCCGGGGCGTTCAGGGCTGCACGACGAAGACCTCGAGACGGCCGTCGGCGTTCTGGCCGACGGCGATCTCCCTCACCGTGCGCGTGGCGCCCTGATCGCCGGGCAGCCAGAGCTGCGGCGACCAGCCGGCCAGGCGCCACCATTCCTGGCCCTTCCAGACATCCGTCTCGACCTGCTGCCAGCTGTGATAGATGCGATCGTCGGTGCCGATGTAAAAGACGTGCAGCGCCCCCCGGCGGTCCTGGCCTACGGCGATGCGCTGGCCCCAGCCGCCGAAGTGGCTCTCGTTGTCGAACCGCGGGCCGGCGTTGAAGTAGAGATCGGTGTTGGTCCCCACGTAGAAGAGCTCGGCCGTCGCCTCGGCGACGTTCATGCCGACGGCGATGTCGGTCGCCTCGGCCGTGGCGGCCGTCCAGTTGTTCGCGGTGGGACCAGCGAGGGGACATTCGGACCAGCCGGGCTGGCACTTGACGTAGAGGTGATCGTTCGTGCCGATGTAGGCGAGTCCCAGAGTGCCGTTCAAGGTGAAGGCGGCGAGCTTCTTGGCCTCGTCGCCCTCCCACTTCTCATGCTTGGTGAAGCCTCCCTTCACCGTTTCCCGCCAGATGTGCCAGAGCTGACCAGACATGAGTTCCTCCGTCTTGTCAGGCGGCGCATCGTGCGCGCTTCGCCTTTTGACTTATGGAAGGCAGTCTCCATGCCGGGATGGCGACGTCGCATCACCCGGACCGGGTGATCCATTCCGCCGGTCGTGGCCGCCTTCGCCGGCGTCGCCGGCGCGGACGGCATCGCTTGACAAAGACGACGCCTTCATTAGACTTCTACGGTAAGTTGATGGGAATAATCAACAATCAACGCTGAGGCCACTTCCGGTTGCCCCCTTTTCCGAAGGCGCGACGTGTGGCGGAAAGGCAGGACATGGCGGGAAGCGCGGCAGTCGACGAGTCTCGAGAGGACCGGTTCGCTCATCTGGCCAAGCGTCACCCCTGCTTCTCGCAGGGGGCCCACGGCCGTGCCGGCAGGCTGCATCTGCCGGTCAGCCCCTCGTGCAACATCCGCTGCCGGTTTTGCACCCGCGGCCTCAGCGCTTCAGCCCGGCGGCCCGGCGTCGCCGGACGGGTCATCGCGCCGGGCGAAGCCGGGGCGCTGGTCGACAAGGCGCTGGCGCTGTGCCCGGAGCTCGCCGTGGTCGGTGTTGCCGGGCCGGGCGACGCCCTCGCGACCGACCATGCTCTTGCTGCGCTTGCGGGCGTCCACCGGGCCCACCCCGAGCTGCTCTTGTGCCTCTCCACCAACGGTCTGCGGCTGACCGAGCGCGTCGACGAGCTCGTCGAGGCCGGCGTGGCCACCGTGACCGTCACCGTGAACTCCCTCGACCCGGCCGCGCAGGCACGGCTTTGCCGTTCGATCTCGCTGCGGCTGCCGGGGCAGCCCGGTGAGCGGCTCGTCCCAGGCGAGGCCGGCGCCCGCCTGCTCATCGCCGCGCAGATCGCCGGGATCGAAGCGGCTGTGGCAGCCGGTCTCGTCGTGAAGGTCAATACCGTTCTCGTGCCGGGTGTGAACGACGCGGGCATCGCGGCGCTCGCCGGGCGCGCGGCGCTCGCCGGCGCCTCGCTCATGAACGTCATCCCGCTGATCGCGAGGTCCGGGGCCGCCGACCTGCGGCCGCCGACGTGCGACGAGCTCAAGGCGGCCCGGGCGGCGGCCGAGCGGCACCTGCCCGTGTTCCGTCACTGCCGCCAGTGCCGAGCCGACGCTTTCGGCGTGCCCGGTCGCGACGACGACCTGGGCGCACGCCTGTTTGCCGACGACGATTCGCTCACCGGCCATGGCGCGCTGGCCGGCCACGGCTCGCTGGCCGGCCACGGCGGGCTCGCCGGCGAGGCGACCTTCTCTCATGGCTGAGCGCGGCAGGACACGGCCGGTCCGCGTTGCCGTGGCGACCGACGACGACGCGCTCGACGTGCAGCGCTTCGGCCACGCCACGCGCTTCGCTGTGTATGAGCTCGTCGACGGCGACGCCAGACTCATCGAGATGAGGGACTGCGTACCAGCCTGCGGAGCGCCGGGACGACACGAAGAACGCCTCGGTCGGGCGGCCGACGTCATCGGTGACTGCCGCGCGGTGATCGTGCGAGAGATCGGTCCCGGGGCGGCCGCGGCCGTGACGCGCCGCGGCCTCTCCGTGCAGCTCGGCTACGGCACCATCGCGGAGGCGCTCGACGCCCTGCTCGCCAGAAACCGCGCGCCGATCGCGCGCCGACTCGGGGGCCCCGCATGAGCCAGAAGAGGCCCAAGCAGATAGCGATCTACGGCAAGGGTGGCATCGGCAAGTCGACGACCACCTCGAACCTTAGCGCCGCCCTTGCCGCCGACGGTCTCAAGGTCATGCAGTTCGGCTGCGACCCCAAAGCCGATTCGACCAACACGCTGCGCGGCGGCGCCGGCATTCCCACCGTGCTCGACTCCATGCGCGAAAGCAACAAGGTCAGGCCCGGCGACGTCATCTTTCAGGGCTTCGACGGGGTCTACTGCGTCGAGGCCGGCGGGCCGGCGCCCGGCGTCGGCTGCGCCGGCCGCGGCATCATCGCTGCCGTGCAGTTCCTAAAGCAGCACAGGATCTACGAGGAGCTCGATCTCGACGTCGTGATCTACGACGTGCTGGGCGACGTGGTCTGCGGCGGTTTTGCCATGCCCATCAGGGAGGGTATCGCCGAGCACGTCTTCACGGTCTCGTCGGCCGACTTCATGGCGATCTACGCGGCCAACAATCTCTTCAAAGGCATCAAGAAGTACTCGTCGAGCGGCGGAGCTCTGCTCGGCGGGGTGATCGCCAACTCGATCAGCACGCCGTATGCGAAAGACATCATCGACGATTTCGTGGAGCAGACCCACACGAGCGTCGTCGAGTACGTGCCGCGCTCGGTCACCGTCGCCCAGAGCGAGCTTCAGGGCAAGACCACGATCGAAGCCTGCCCCGATTCGGAGCAGGCCGGCATCTACCGGCGCCTCGCGCGCACGATCGCCGCGCACACCGAATCGACCGTGCCGGCGCCGCTCGAGACCGACGCGCTGCGTGCGTGGGCGGCCTCGTGGGCCGATCGCCTGCTGGCCGTCGAGACCGGCGACATCGGCGGCGCCGCCGAAGGCATCTAGCTCAACCGGACTTGGGCGTACCCCCAAAGACCCCGACCGTGCGGAGGACAAAAGTGACGCGCATCGCCAAGAGCCTCACAGAGCTCATCGGCCATACCCCGCTCCTGGAGCTGAGCGAACGGGTGACCGGCGCGGTCGGAGGCCGGGTGGTCGCCAAGCTCGAGTCGTTCAACCCCGCGGGCAGCGTCAAGGACCGGATCGGTCTGGCCATGATCAAGGCCGCCGAAGACGACGGCACGCTCACGCCCCAGTCGGTCATCGTGGAGCCCACCAGCGGCAATACGGGCATCGCCCTGGCATTCGTGGCCGCGGCTCGCGGCTACCGGCTCGTGCTGACCATGCCCGACACGTTTTCGGTCGAGCGGCGCAACCTGCTCAAGGCCTACGGCGCCGAACTGGTCCTTACGCCGGGCGCCCAGGGGATGCCCGGCGCGGTGCGCAAGGCCGAAGAGCTGGCGGCGCGGATCCCTCACGGGGTGTTGCCGCAGCAGTTCAAGAATCCGGCAAACCCGCAGATCCACCGCGAGACCACGGCCGAGGAGGTCTGGGACGACACCGACGGCGACGTCGATGTCTTCGTCGCCGGCGTGGGCACGGGCGGCACGATCACCGGTGTCGGCGACGTGCTGAAGTCGCGCAAGCCCGGGCTCAAGATCGTCGCCGTCGAGCCGCTGTCCTCGCCGGTGCTCTCGGGGGGCGCGCCGGGACCGCACAAGATCCAGGGCATCGGCGCGGGCTTCGTGCCCGAGGTGCTCGACCGCGGCGTCATCGACGAGGTCTTCAAGGTGAGAAACGACGAGGCCCTCGAGACCGGGCGGCTGCTCGCTCGCGAAGAGGGTCTACTGGTGGGTATCTCGTCGGGCGCGGCGGCGTTCGCGGCGGTGCAGCTGGCAAAGCGGCCGGGCAGCGAGGGTAAACTCGTCGTGGTCGTACTGCCCGACACGGGCGAACGCTACCTGTCGACTGCCCTGTTCAACGAAGATCTGTGAGGTCGCAGCCGTGAGATTCGAGACACTCGCCACGCACGTGGGCCAGGAGCCCGACCCGACCTACGGGGCGGTGATCCCCCCGATCTACCAGACCTCGACGTTCGCCTTCGAAGACGTCGGCAAACCGGGACCGTTCGACTACACGAGAACGGGCAACCCGACCCGCAAGGCGCTCGAGGACTGTCTTGCCGCGCTCGAAGGCGGGCGCCATGGCTTTGCCTTCTCAAGCGGCATGTCGGCAGTGGCGACCCTTCTTTCGCTGCTCTCGGCCGGCGATCACGTCGTCGTCCAGCTCGACCTCTACGGCGGCACCTATCGCCTGCTTACCGGCGTGACCGCACGCCAGGGTGTCGCGGTCGAGTTCGTCGACCTGCGCGATCTCGACGCTTTGAAGGCGGCCTTTCGCGAGAACACGAAGCTGGTGTGGGTCGAAACGCCGACCAATCCGCTCATGCGGCTGCTCGACTTGCGGGCGATCGCCGACCTCGCGCGTGAGCGGGGAGTCATCACGGTCTGTGACAACACGTTCCTCTCGCCCTACTTTCAGCGGCCCCTCGAGCACGGCATCGACGTCGTGCTGCACTCGACGACGAAGTACATCAACGGCCATTCCGACGTGGTCGGCGGGGCGGCCGTCACCGGCGACGCGCAGCTTGCCGAGCGCATCTTCTTCCTGCAGAACGCCATGGGCACCGGGCAGGCGCCGCTCGACTGTTTCCTCGTCTCGCGCGGCGTCAAGACGCTGGCCGTGCGCATGGCCGCGCACGACGCGAGCGCGCTGGCGGTGGCCCGCTACCTCGAGGCCCATGCGGCGGTCGCCGAGGTGCTCCACCCCGGCCTCGAGAGCCACCCCCAGCACGCGCTGGCGGAGCGGCAGGCAAGCGGCTCGGGCGGCACCTTCTCGTTTCGCGTGCGCGGCGGCACCGAGGCGGCGCTCGCCCTGCTGGGCGCGGTCGAGCTGTTCGCGCTGGCCGAGTCGCTCGGCGGCGTCGAGTCGCTCATCGAACACCCCGCGACCATGACCCACGCGGCCATGCCCGAAGACGTGCAGCGCGGGGTGGGCATCACCGGCGATCTCATCCGAGTGTCGGTCGGGCTCGAGCATGTCGACGACCTCATCGCCGACCTCGGACAGGCGCTGGTGGCCGCGCAGGCAGCCGGTTCGGCCGCGGCGCACCGGTAAGGCCGTGGCGGGAGATCTGCCGCCTGCGAGCGGCCGCCTGCGGTGGCGGCCTTCTGCAATTGTGCAGGACGTCGCGCCGGGCACCCTGCTGCTGGACGCGGCGCGCGCCGCCGGGGCAGCGCTCGGCGCGCCGTGCGGTGGCGCGGGCACCTGCGGCAAGTGCCGCGTGCGCATCGTCCAGGGCCTGGTGGGCGCACCCACCGCCGACGAGCGTGCACTGCTGACCGAGGCGGAGCTCCAGCGTGGTGTGCGTCTCGCCTGCCGTTGCCGCGTGCTCGGCGCCGCGACGGTCGAGATCGAGGAGACGGCCACCGTCGAATCGGACGTGCTGGGCGCGGGCGTGATGGGCGACTTCAGGCGGGACCGGGTGCCCGGCGACGGTCGCCCCGCGCTCGGTGTGGCGGTCGACATCGGCACGACGACGGTGGCCGTCGGCCTGATCGACCTGCGCAGCGGCGCGGAGCTGGCCGCCGGCACGGCCCTCAACCCGCAGACCGCCTTCGGCCACGATGTGCTCAGCCGCGTCCGGTATGCGGTCCAGGCCGAGCACCGCGGCGAGCTCGCCCGGGTCATCCGCGCCTGCGTCGACAGGATCACCGGCGAGGCCTGCCGCGACGCGGCGCAGCGGCGCGACGACATTCGTCGCTACGTGGTGGCCGGCAATACGGCCATGACCCACCTTCTGCTCGATCTCGAGGTCTCGGGGCTCGGCCGGGCGCCCTACGAGCCCACCGCCGCCGCGCCGCCGCCGCGCCCGGCGGCGGCGCTCGGGTGGGCGGCAAGCGAGGGCGCCGAGGTGTTCTGCGTGCCCGCGGTCTCGGCGTTCGTGGGCGGCGACATCGTGGCCGGTCTGCTGGCCACGGGGCTGCCCGACCGCGAGCGCATCGGGCTGCTCGTCGACATGGGTACGAACGGCGAAGTCGTGCTGGGCTCTCGCGACGGTCTTTGGGCCTGCTCGTGTGCCGCGGGCCCGGCGTTCGAAGGCATGGGCATCTCCTGCGGCATGCGCGCCGCTCCGGGCGCGATCGACGCGGCCCGGGTCGTCGACGGTGCGGTCTCGCCGGCGACGATCGGCGGAGGGCAGCCGCTCGGGCTGTGCGGCTCCGGCGTCATCGACGTGGCGGCGGCGCTGCTCGAAGCCGGCGTCGTCGAGCCGTCGGGCCGGTTCGCGAGGGCCGCCGAGGGCCGGCCCTGGGCCGCGCTGCTGCGCGACGGGCCGCGCCGCTACGTGCTGAGCGCCACGGGCGCGCGTGAGATCTCGTTCTCACAGGGCGACGTACGCCAGGTGCAGCTCGCCAAAGGCGCCATCGCCTCGGGCATCGCCGCCCTGCTCGGGGCGGCGGGCATCGACGCGCGCCGGGTGGCGCGGCTGCTGATCGCCGGCCAGTTCGGACATCACGTACGCCGCGAGAGCCTGGTCGCGCTCGGGCTCGTGCCCTACGAGCTCGAGGACCGCGTCGAGGTGGTCGGCAACACGTCCAAGAGCGGCGCCGTGATGTGCCTGCTGTCGCGCGCCCAACGCGCGCGCGCCGCCACCGTCGCGGGCGGCGTGCGGCACGTGGAGCTCTCGACCCTGCCCCGCTTCGAACGCCTGCTGGCCGAGAAGATGGCCTTTCCGAGCCGGGGCCAGGCGGGGGCCGAACGACACCCTCGCGAGCTCGTGAAACGGGCCCCGGCGCCGGTGCGCTCGTGAAGCGCGCGGGCGGTGCTCGTCCGCTCGTTATCAGACCAGGCAACTTCGCGTGAGAGGAACGTCGTGACCCGCAGCCACGAGGACATCCTGACAGACCTGGCCGGCGCCGTCGTCGAGATGGACGACGAGCGGGCGGGCGAGCTCGCCCACGAGGCGCTGGCCGCCGGCCTCGACGCCTACGAGGCGATCCAGCAGGGGCTCGTGGCCGGCATGGAGCGCGCCGGCGAGCTGTTCGAGTCGCAGGAGTACTTCGTGCCGGAGCTGCTGCTGTGCTCCGACGCGATGGGCGTCGCGCTCGAGATCCTGGAGCCCCATCTCAGCGTGGCGGCCACCGCTGGTGAGCGCGTCGGGGTGGTGATCGGGGTGGTCGAGGGCGACACGCACGACATCGGCAAGAACCTCGTGGCCATGATGCTCAGCGTGGCCGGGTTCGAGGTCCACGACCTCGGCCGCGACGTGCCGATCGCCGCCTTCGTCGATCGTGCCGTCGAGACCGGCGCGCGACTGATCTGCCTGTCGACGCTCATGACGACGACTCTCGACGGCATGGGCGACGTCGTAAGGCTGTTGCACGAGCGCGGCCTGCGCGACCGCTTTCGGGTACTGGTCGGCGGCGGCCCCGTCACGCGGGCCTTCGCCGGGCATATCGGCGCCGACGGTTACGGCGTGAACGCTTCGCATGCCGTCGAGGTGGCGCGGGAGCTCGCCGGGGTGCCTGCGTGACCGCCCCGGCCGACGAGCTGACGCCCGGCGAGCGGGTACGACGTCTGCTCGCCGCGGAGCCGCTCGACCGCGTGCCGGTCAATGCCTTCGCCAGCGCGTACACCGCCGTCCTTGCCGGCGTCAGCTTTCGTGACTACTACCTCGAGCCGGCCGTCGCCTTGCGCTGCCAGCAGGAAGCGGCCGCGCGGCACGGGTGGGACGGCTCGCCCAGTTACGCGATGCCGGGCTGGGGGACCTGGGACTTCGGCGGCGAGATCGCCTTTCCGCAAGCTCGCGACGGAGGGTTTCCGTTCACCTCGAGGCCGGTCGCCGAGACGCCGGCCGAAGTGGAGGCGCTCACGGTACCCGACCCCCGCGAGGCGCCCGCCACGAGCCGTACGCTCGAGTTCGCTCGCCTCGCCTGGGCGGCGGGGATCGCGCCGTGCATCACGGGTGGTTCGCCGCTGTTCGAGGCCGTGCAGATGATCGGCGCCGAGCGTCTCCTGCGCTGGACGCGCAAAGAGCCCGCCACCGTGGCGCGGCTGCTCGAGCTCGTCACCGACTACATCCTGCGCATCGCCGACGTCTTCATCGCCGAGTTCGGAGCCGGCAACTGCTCGGTCTTCGAGGCCTTTCCGACCGAGTCCCAGGCCGTGGTGAGTCCCGCGGTCTTCGAGCGCTTCACGCTGCCCTGCGAGGTCCGCATCCACGAGGCGCTGCTGGCGCGCGGCGTGACGACCTGGGTGATCCATCTGTGCGGCGACCACCGGCGCACCCTGCGCCTGTGGCGCGACGCCGTGCCGCTGCCTGAGCGACCGCTGTTCAGCATCGGTGCCGAGATGGACCTGCTCGAGGTCGGCGACTTCTTCGGCGAGTCGTGCATCGTGGGAGGCAACGTCCCTACGACCCTGTTGCAGACCGGTAGCGCCGCCGAGGTGGCGGCGGTTGCGGGCGCCTGCATCGCTCGCGGCCGCCGCCACCCGGGCGGCTACGTTCTCATGCCGGCCTGCGGGCTGCCGCCCCACGCGCGGCCGGAGAACGTCGATGCTCTCGTCGACACGGCCCGGCTTCACGGTCGCTACCAGACGGTGGCGTCGTGAAGGCGGCGACCCGGCTGCCCGGCGAGCTTGCCCCACGCGAACGGCTGCTGGCCGCGGTCAGACGTGAGCCGGTCGACCGGCGCCCGTTCGTCTGCCCGGGAGGCATGATGAACATGGCGGTGGTCGACGCGATGGATGCGGCGGGCGCCGAGTGGCCGGCCGCGCACGCCAGCGCCGACGCGATGGCTCGCCTGGCGCGATCCGCCAGTCAGGTCACCGGGATCGAGAACCTCGGTCTGCCCTTCTGCATGACCGTCGAGGCCGAAGGTCTGGGAGCCGAGGTCTACCTCGGCACGCGCGACACCGAGCCCAGGGTGAGCTCCTACCTGCTCGACCACCTGGCGGAGATCGACCGGATCGCCGCGTTCGATCCGGGTGCGGGGCGCGCCGCCGTGGTCGCCGCCGCCGTGCGGGCACTCGCCGGTCAGCCGGGCGAGCTGCCGATCATCGTCTGTCTCACCGGGCCGGTCAGCCTGGCGACGTCGCTGATCGAGCCGCTGACGTTCTATCGCGCGCTGCGCCGCGACCCGGCCGGCGCCCACCGCCTGCTCGAGATCTGCACCGCTGCCCTGCTTGTCTTTGGCGACGCGCTTGCCGCGGCCGGCGCCGACGTGGTCTGCATAGCCGACCCCAGCGCCACCGGTGAGCTGCTCGGCGCGCGCGCCTTCGCCGAGTTTGCCGCTCCCTATGTGGACGACATCACGCGCCACTTCGCGGCGCGCGGGCTGCCCACCATCGTGCACGTTTGCGGCGACGCGACCGTGCTCGCCGCGACGCTCGACAAGCTCGCCGCACCTGTCGTCAGCGTCGACAGCGGGGTGCGGCTGCGCTCGTTGCGCGAGCTGGCGCCCAGCAAGGTCGCCATGGGCAACCTCAGCACCTACCTGCTGCAGTACGGCCGTCCGGCGACCATCGCCGCGGCTGCCCAGGCCAGTGCCCGGCGCGGCGCCGGGATCGTCGCGCCGGCCTGCGGCATCGGCGCCCGCACGCCGGCCGCCAACCTGCGGGCGGCAGCCGACGCGCTGCGTCGCCGGCCGCGCGACTAAGACAGCTCAGGGCAGCCTGGGAGTGTCCTGGCGGTCCCGACAGTCCTGGCGATCCGGACGGTCCTGGATGGCCCTTGGAGAGTCTCGACCAGTCCAGGAGTGTCCAGACCGCGGCTCGGGAACGGGCCGCGACGGGCGGCTGTAGTCCCGAACCGGCAACGAGGAAGCGGCAGACGGAAAGGGGCGGTCCGATCGGAGATCGGACCGCCCCTTTCGCGGCGCCGCGTGAGGGGGGAGGGAGCGAGGGGGCAGGTCCCCTGCTACGCGGCGGGCTCGGCAGCCGGTTTGACGTCGCTTGCATCGACGAACCGGGCATGGACGCGGTCGAGGTCGCCTGAGATGTCGGTGACCATGTTCGAGCTCAGCCGGCGATAGAGGTACCAGGCGAGCCCGGCGACAAGCCAGGCCACGAAGATGAACGGGAAGTACCCGTACGGCGCGGCCGGCAGGGGGTACACGCTGCCCACTACCGGAATGGCCAGGATGCCCACCGTGGCCGCCGCCAGCGCCACGTGGCGAGCCTTGAGCTCACCGGTGTGGCGCAGGTACACGGGGGCGGCGATCGCCACGAGCATGTAGGCAAACAGAAAGCCGTACGTCGCGATCGTGCCCACCCATCCGTAGATGGCAAAGAGCCCGCCGCTGCCGATGGCCCAGCCGGAGGGGTGCGCCAGCACCAGGACAAGCGGCACGACGGCGAGCGGCACGGCGACCAGTGTCACGGCGACGTGCGGGGTCTCATGAGTGTGGTGGGCGGACCCGACTCCGATGGGGAAGACGTTGTGGCGGCCCATCGAGAAGAGGATGCGCGAACCCGCGTTGATGCAGGCCAGGGTGCAGGCCCAGAAGCTGACGAGCGCGCCAAACGAGATCAGGGGCCCGAAGTAGCTCGCGCCCGCGGTCTTGGCCAGGTCAGTGAGGGGCGCCTGGGCCTCGTTCAGCGGTGTGGTCGAGTGCAGAAAGCCGAGCACCTCGGTGTACGACAGCACGACGAAGAAGATGCCGATCGTGGCGGCGCTGATCAGCAGGGCGCGCGGGATGTTCTTGAGCGGCTTGCGGGCCTCGTCGCCCAGGGCCGCGGCGCTCTCGAAGCCGACGAAGCTGAAGAACGCCAGCACCAGGCCGATACGGATGCTCGACGCGTTGACGCCGGTGAGCCTGAACTGGGCCCAGTCGAAGTGAAAGCGGTTCTCGACCAGCACGATCGCGGCCAGGATCGTGATGAGCGTGAGTGAGATGCCCTCGAGCAGGAGCATGAGCCGTGCCGAGAGCTTGATATCGCGGTAGCTGATGAACCAGGCGGCGGCGATGCCGACTATGAGCAGGATCGGCGTCGGGACGCTGATATGACCGTACTTCAGCAGGACGTCGGCGTAGTTGGCGAAGCCGCACAGGACCGCCGACCCGGTGAGCAGGTAGGCGAGGACGAGAGCCCAGCCGGTCACCACTCCCGCGCCCGGCCCGAGGCCGCGGGCGATGAACGCATACAGCGACCCGGGCGAGGCGGAGCGCTTGGTGAACTGATTCAGGCTGGCGGCCACGAAGACGATGGCGATCGTGCCGAACAGGTAGGCAAGCCAGGTGCCGTTACCGGCCGTGGCAAAGACGAGCGGGATGACGAGGGCCGGTGTCGCGCTCGGGGCGATGTTGGCGACGGACTGGCCGAGGACCTCCCAGAATCCGAGGCACTCGGGCCGCAATCCGGAGATGCTGGGGTTCGCGGTGGTCGCGGGGGCGTGGTCACTCATGGTGGGGATCTCCTTGGTCTGCGACGCCAGGCGTCGCTTGACAGGGGCCGGGCATGTCACAGTCGGGGTCCATGAGTCACCCCCCTCGCTTGAGGACTGGCGACCGCCGCCGGCTGCGCGAGAGAGCGTTCATCGCTCTCGCACGAGCACGGAGAGCAGGTCTTCGATCAGACTGAGGCTGCCGTCGAACCCCGTGTAGCCGCGGTCGAGGACCACCCTGTCGGCTACCGGAAACGAGACGGTGAGGTGTCCGGCGCCGATATTGCCGGCCAGCTCACGTTCGTGCGAGCTGCCCACCACGAACGCCGGGCTGAAGGCGTCGTGGTAGCGCCCGCCGCGGTTTCCACCCCGCAGTTCGAGCAGATGGCGGCCGATCTCGGTGGTCGTGGGCTCCCAGACGACGTGGGTCTCGACGCCCGACTCGAGCGCCGCCAGGGGCGCCTCGACGCGGGCGCGAAGGTCGTCGTCGTCGATCGGGTCGGTCACCACGGTGAGCTGCGGCAGCCAGCCCAGGTCGTCGGCGAGAAAGCGGGTCAGCGCCGGGGCGTAGTTGGCGTCGCCGACGACCACCGCGTAGCGCTGCAGATCGAGATCGTTGTAGCAGTCCGCGACGCGCTCGACGTAGCCGTAGTAGCGCTCGGAACCGGCGGCGATCGTCCGGTCCACGAGCGCCGCGTCGAGATCGAGCGCGCCGCCCACCTGCCGCAGAAACGCGGCCGTGGCCGTCGGGCCGATGGGCAGCGGCGTGGAGAGAAACGGCACGCCGTGCTGCTGCTCGAAGACGCGCGCCGCCTCGATACCATAAGCGTCGGAGACGACGACGTTGAGCGCGGCCGCGGCGGCGTGCTCGAGCGAATCGACACTGTCGTGGCTGGTGAAGAACGTGTTCACCCGGAGGCCGAGCGACTCGAGCAGCGCGCGCAGCGCCTCGAGATTGCCGCGCCAGAAGGCATCCTGGGCGGGCACGATGCCCCAGAGGTTGACGAGGTCGCTCTCGCGCTCGCCCGTGGGCGCGACGACGTCGCGAAAGAGCGCCCGCAGCACCAGGTCGTAACCGAGATAGCCGTTGCCCTTGAAGCCGCCGGTCTCGACGCCGACGATGCGCGCCTCGTCGGCGAACGCGCCGACCACCGAGGCGATGTCGTCGCCGATGATGTCGGTCATGCAGCCGGTCAGGACGACGTAGAGCTCGCCCTTGACGATGCGCAGCGTGTGCTCTATCTGCTCGGTCAGGCGTTCGGCGCCGCCGAAGATCACGTCTTTCTCACCGACGTTGCTGCTCGGCACGGCGAAGCCGCCGACCCGCCCGGCGCCGAGGTAGCCGGTCGAGCCGAGCTGGGTCCAGTAGATCGACCCGCCGCAGCCGATGGCAGTGTGCAGAATGGGCACGGCGCCGGGGATCGCGCCGACGGCGAGCGAGGCGCCGCCCAGGGCGCAAAACCCTCTGGGCCTCTCGACCAAGCAGGCCCTAGACATCGTGACCCGCCCGCTCATCGTGACCCGCTCGCTCAACGTGACCCGCTCGCTCAACGTGACCCGCTCGCTCGTCGTGACCCGCCGGCTCAACGCGAATCGCCCGCTCAACGACGGGCGCCTCGTCATCGCCACCCGCCTCGTCGCTGACCAGCGAGAAGGGCTCGGCCGCGAACCATGACTCCGCGTAGGGCGTCGTCACGTGGGCGGCCAGGCGCCGGTTGAACGAGGGGTTGGCGAGCTGGCGCGTGAGGCGCCGGGCGATGTCGAAGACGCCGGCATAGCCCATGTACGTGTTGGGCCCGCCGTAGATCGGCAAGGTCGGTATGCCGCTCTTGGCCGCCCAGACGCTGTCGGCGTTGTGGCCGATGTAGATGTCGGGGTGCAGGCGCTCAAGCAGATTGGCGGCCTCGTGCGGCTGCATGGTGGCGACGTTCACGATGAGCGTGGGGTCGATGTCGACGAGGCGCCCGGCCGCGGCGGCTCCGAACTCGTCGTAGTGATAGGGCCGCACGGCGAGCGTCTTCATGCCGAGCTCGTCGAGAAGAACGGCGAACGAGAGCGTACGCACCTCGCCGGCCGAGACCACGGCCGTCTTGCCCTCGAGCCGGGGGCGCAGCGGCGCCAGGGCCTGCCGCAGCTCGGCGGTCTCACGGGCGATCAGCGCCTCGGCCGTCTCCTCGAGTCCAAAGTGCGCGGCGACGCCGCGCACCCAGTCGCTCGTGCTGGCGATGCCCAGGGGCATATGCCGCAGGACGTAGGGCACCCCGAAAGTCTCCTGCAGGAAGGCCACGAGGTAGTCGTCGTGGGTGGGGCACGTCGAGACCGAGAGCGCCGCCTCAGCGGCGTACCTCAGGTTCTCGGGCTGAGCGAAGCAGGGGTAGATGTTGACGTCGAGCCCGAGGCTGCGCAGCAGCCGCGCGAGCTCGTCTTCGTCCTTGTCGCCCATGGAGGAGACGTTCAGCAGGTTGACCAGACGCGCGCGGCGCGCGGTCTCCGCGGCGCGCTCGAGCTCGGAGTCGACGGCCGAGTAAAGAGGCTCCTCGGGGGCCTCCATCAGCGTACTGCGGGCGACGCCGTGGTACACGGCGTCGTAGGCCGTCGCCATGACTTTGGTCTTGAATCCCTCGCAATGCACCGGCACGATCGTCGCGCTGACATCGTCGCGCAGGCCCTCGATGACGCCGTCGACGTCGTCGCCGATGACGCTCGGCGTGCAGGTGATCACTACGAAGATCGCCTTGGGGCGGTAGCGGGCGTCGGCTTCGAGAAGCGCGCCGCGCAGCTTCGTCTCGCCACCCGAGACGACGTCGATCTCGTCGAGCGCCGTCGAGAGCCAGGTGACGCCTCGCGGGTTGGTCACGTCGAGCATCTGCCGGGAGCGCGTCGAGGCCTGATAGGTGTGGTTCGAACCGCCGCAGCCCACCGCGCCGTGCATGAGCACGACGGTGTCGGGCAGCGTCGCCAGGATGGCGATCGCCGGGATCATCTGGCAGATCGAAGCCTGGCGAAAGGCGCGCTCGTTGTCGACCAGCGGGCAGCCGCCGCCGAAGCGCTTCTTCAGGCCGCAGATCTCGCCGCCGAAGGCGGTGCAGGAACCCAGGCGGTCTTCGCGCCTGGGCGGGACGCGCTCGCGCAAGTAGCTCGACTCGGCCACCGGTCAGGCGAGGTCGAAGTAGCGGTCGCGCTCCCAGTCGGTGACCGCGCTTTCCCAAGCGGCCAGCTCGTGGCGGGCGAGCTCCCGATAGGCGAGATGAAAGTCGTCGCCGAACAACTCCCGGGCGACCTGCGACGACTCGAAGAGCCGCGCCGCCTCGGCCAGGTCGGTGGGCAGCGCGGGCGCGTCGGAGTCACCCGCGTCGCCCGCCACGCGGGCCGGCGGCTCGAGGCCGCCGGTCACACCGCGCAGCCCCGCCGCGATGTTGGCGGCGATGATCAGATACGGGTTCGCGTCGGCGGCGCCGGCGCGATGCTCTATGCGGCTGGCGCCACCGTCGCTGAGCAGCGCGCGGGTGGCCGTGGTGCGGTTGTCGATGCCCCACGAGACGTTGGTGGGCGCGAACGATTGCAGGCGGATGCGCTTGTAGGAGTTGGCGGTGGGAGCCGACAGGAGCTGGAGCTCGCGAGCCGTGTCGAGCAGACCGGCCACATACGACAGCGCGAGCTTGTCGTTGCCGGCGAAGAAGTTCCTCTTGCCGTCGGGTGACCACAGGCTCTGATGCACGTGAAAGCCGTTGCCGGACTCGGCGGCCCAGGGCTTGGCCATGAACGTCGCGCGCAGACCATGCTGTCGCGCGATCTCGCGCACGGCGGTCTTGAAGAAGACCGCGTCGTCGGCCGCCGAGAGAGCGTCGCCGTAGGACAGGGTGATCTCGATCTGTGTCGGCCCGTACTCGAGGCCGGCGGCCTCGACGTCGATGCCGGCCGAGAGCAGCGCCGAGCGGATCTCGCCGACCACGCCTTCGACCAGCGAGCCATGCTCGACCGAGTAGGCCTGTACGTCGGCAAAGACCGGGCGGCGCTGGTCGTCGGTGAGGTAGAACTCGAGCTCGGCGCCGATCTTCGGGCGGTAGCCGGCGGTCTCGGCGGCCGCGACGACACGCTCGAGCACCCGCCGCGGCGCGGCTTCGACTCTGTCGCCGTGTTCGGTGTAGAGGTCGGCGAAGACGTAAGCGGTGCCCTCGTGCCACGGCGCCACGCGCAACGACCCCACGTCGGCTCGTGCGAGAAAATCCGGATACCCGGACTGGAAGCTGGCCCAGGGGATGCCGGTGAGCAGGTCGCCGCGAATGTCCCAGCCGAGCACCGCGTTGCAGAAGGGGATGCCGGTTTCGAGGCTGCGCAGGAAGTGCGCGGTCGGGATCCTCTTGCCGCGTACCACGCCGGGAAGGTCGGCAAAGGCGACGATCACGGTGTGGATCCTGAGTTCCTCTAGCTGTGCCTCGATGTCGGCATGGGCCGGCGAGGGCTTCTCGACGAGTGCGATCGTAGCCACGACACCGTCTCCTGACTGGGTTGCTTGAGGTGAGACGGTAAACCGTGGCGCAGGCTATTGTCAAGTTAATCTATCAACAAAGTAGCTTTAGAGGTCAGGCCGCGGCTCGGGGGTGGCGCCCGTCGCCGCGCCCGTCGCCGCGCTCGTCGCGCGAGACCGGCCGCGGGTCACATTCATCTCTCGGCTGCTCGTCATCCTGCTGCTACCGGTGTTAGCGGTGTGACGTTGCTGGAGAAGAAGACAGATGCAAGGGAGGGTGATCACCGTGGCCGGCACAACCGCGACCGAGCGTCTCGAACGACTGCGCTGGTGGAACGTCGCCGTCGGGGTGATCCTGGCGGCACAGGCGATCGTCATCGCGTTACTCACCAACGGCTTCTCACTGCCCGTCACGGCCACCTTCATGAACGGCCCGCCCGGCACGACGCCCAGGCTGCATCACCTGTTCGACATTCCCACCGGCTGGGGTGTGGCGGCGTTCCTTGCGATCTCGGCCGCCGCCCTGCTGGTCATCGCCTCGCCGCCGGTGTTTCCGTGGTACAAGCGCAACCTGCTGCGGGATCGCAACTACGGCCGCTGGATCGAGTACTTCTTCAGCTCGTCGATCATGATCGTGCTGATCGCGCAGCTCGTCGGCATCAGCGACATCGCGGCGCTGGTGGCCGTCTTCGGCGTCAATGCGTGCATGATCCTCTTCGGCGCGCTCATGGAGAGCTACGAGGCGCCCGGCACGGCGAGCTGGCTGCCGTTCTGGTTCGGCAGCTTCGCCGGCGTAGTCCCGTGGATCGCGATCGTGATCTACGTCTGGGCACCGGGTCTCAGCGTGTCGCCGCCCGGCTTTGTCTACGGCATCATCATCTCGCTGTTCGTCTTCTTCAACTGCTTCGCGGTCAACATGGTGCTGCAGTACAAGCAGGCAGGTCCCTGGCACGACTATCTGTTCGGCGAGAAGGTCTACATCGTCTTGAGCCTCACGGCCAAGGCGCTGCTGGCATGGCAGGTGTTCTTCCCGGTGCTGGCCGGCGTCAAGAAATAGGACGATAACGGCTCGGCTTGTCACAAGGAGGACAACATGCCACGTGTGTCTCTGAACCAGCTTGCGCCCGGTTTCAGTCTGCCCGACTTCTCCGGCAGTCCGGTGAGTCTGTCGGACTATCGCGGCCGCAAGAATGTCCTGCTCGTGTTCAACCGCACATTCCGCTGACCATTCTGCCGCCGGCATATGGCGCAGTTGCGCCATGACTACTCCCGATTCGTCGCCCGTGACATCGAAGTCGTGGTGGTCGGTCCCGAGAACGCTCGCGCGTTCGCCGAGTACTGGCAGAGTGAGTCCCTCCCCTTTGTCGGCTTGCCCGACCCCACCTCCAGCGTGCNNCCAGGTGCTCATCGACAAGGCCGGTTTCGCTCGCTTCGTCCACTACGGGCACAGCATGAGCGACATCCCCGAAGACGACGAGATCCTGGCCTTGGGTGACGAGATCAACGCCTCGGCGGGCCGGGAGCCATAGGCACGCCGCGGCTTTCATCACCGGCTTGCCCGAGGCACTTCCCGGCGATCACCCTGGTCAGGGCGGTCAGGGCAGTCAGGACAGCTTGAGCAAGGCCCAGGTTCCCTGCCGCATGACCACGCGGCCGATCGTCGTGAGCCCCGGCGCCGTGTTGCGCGCGAGGTTGATGACCGCGTATCCGGCGTCCGCGTCGCGAGCCACGCGCCGGGCGGTGGCCGGATCGCGTGTGGTGTAGAGCGTGGCGATGTCGTAATCGAGGCGGACCGTGCGAGCCGGGTACAGCCACTCGGTCCAGCTCGAGCGTTCGAGCACGACCGCGCGTCCGGTGAGGGCGCTCACCCAGTTGTACTGCGTGGTGTCGCGATCCTGCACGACGCGGGCGCTCACGGGCACGTGGGTGTCGAGGCCCTGCAGCAGGACCCGCAGGTCGCTGGGCAGAGGTGCGTCACCCACCTGTCGGACCAGCGTCGCGCCGTGCAGCGAGAAGGCCAGCAGGACGGCGGCGGCCACGACGGCGAGACCACGAGCGACGGCCGAGCCGGGGCCGCGGCGGCCGGGAGCGATCGCTTTGCGCGGCGGCCGGCCCCTGAGGGCGGCATCGAGCGCGACGGCGGCGGCACAGACGCCGAGCCACCACAGGTTCTGGACCGTGTGCCACGTGACGTTCCACGACGACAGATAGCCGACTCCGCGCTGAGCCACGAACAGCGCCGCCAGTGTCGTGAGGCAGACGATGGCGAGCACCATGCGCGAGGCGGCGGGCGAGCGCGCGAACGGGCGCTCGCCCGCCGCCCTCGCCCGCCAAGCGGCCAGTAGCGTCACGATCAGCCACCAGCCCAGGGGAACGACGGCGATGTAAAGCAGCACCAGGAGGGCGTCGCCGACCGCGCCGATCCGGTCGAGCGGACCGGCCGACTTCGTGAACAGAGCGCTGTAGCCGTGCTGCTCGCCGTCCTTGGTCATGAACGCGAGATGGGTGCCCAGCCTGCCGAGGCCAAAAACGAGAGTCCCCGCCTGGCCCCTGGTGGTCGGGTACGAGACGGCGGCGGCCAGCGCCGCCGCGGCGATCCCGCAGACGGCGGCGCGCCGCGGGCGGCGGCGCAGCGCGGGCACGGCGAGCGCCAGCACGAACGCGGGCACGAGCACGACGGCGAAGTTCGCCTTCATCAGCGTCGTCGCGCCTGCCAGCACGCCGGCGAGGAGGTAGGCGCCCGTCGCCTGGCGCTCCTCTGCCAGCGCGACCAGCGCAAGACAGGCCGTGCCGGCGATCACCGCAAGGACCGCCGGCGGGTTGTAGACGAAGTAGCGCAGCGTGTGCAGGCCTACGTCGCCGACCGTCGCGACGACCGTCTGGGGCAGTACCGTGGCAACGAAGGCGAGGGCGACGAACCCGAGCGCCAGAAGGCCGGCCCGTCGCGAGTGCCCCCAGGCCGCGGCCAGCACGCCTATGCCCACCAGCATGCCGAAGAAGGCGACCGGCAGCACGAGACGAAAGAAAGCGGCATCGACCGGCAGGCCGAGCCCCTTGAGGAGCACGCTGGTCATCGTGTCGAACGCGGGGTGGTAGGCCGGGTTGGGCACGCCACTTTCGAGGATCCAGCCGTGCAGCGGCAGACCGTTGTCGATGCCGTGCTTCACGAGCGCCAGGTGGTAGAGCAGATCGTGGTATTGGGTGAAGTGGCTCGTGGCGCCGGTGCCCCGCCAATAGGTGGAACCCTGGACCGCGACTCGCAGGAGCGCGGCGCCGGTCAGCAGCTCGCCGCCGACAAGCGACCCCCCGGGCCGCGGCTCGTGCCGGACGAGAAGGTCCCATGCGCCGACGCTCCAGCCGGCCACGCCGACGGCAAGGGCCAGCCACAGGGCAAAGCCGGCGAGCCCGAAACTGCCGGCCAGCGTGATGAGGAACGCGCTCAAGGCGAAGCCCACGACATAGCGCAGGCCGAGCCACGTCACCCGGCGGTGTTCGATACCCGCCGCGCGCAGCGCCAGGTGACCCGTTCCGAGAAAGACGAAGCTCGTGAAACCAAGGTAGACGATCCCGCTGCCGAGGACGCCTCCGCGCTGCAGCTTCCAGAGCGTCCAGGCAAGCAGCGCCAGCCCGGCGAGCAGCTTCAGGGCGCGGACGGTTCGGCCGCCCTGAGGCGCGGATTCGCTCGAGCCGCTGAGACCGTCGCTGGTCGCGACCGTAGAGCTGTCGTTGGGATGGACTCTGGCGTCGTCCACGAGGGAGGGGCTCCTGTTTGCCGCCGCGGCATGCGGCGGGCGCATTCTACACCAGTGGCGCGCGGGTCGGCTGACCCCTCAGCGGCTTGTATGGTTCGTCGGACGACCGCGCGCCGCCCGGCCGTTGCCCGTGGGAAGGACTGGCGGCCGGCGTCGGCGTCCGGCGTTAGCTCACCGAGAGAGACGCCTTGCCGAGCACGGTCTGGGTGTTGCCGGCGAGGTCGTTGCCGTAGACGCGGATGGAGTAGGTGCCCTTCGCCAGCGTGCAGTTGTACGCGGTCGACCACCAGGAACCCTTGGGAGTCACCTTGGCATACCCCCAGGACCAGCGCTTCTGGACGGCGCCCGAGGTCCCCGTGATCACGACGGTGCAGGTGACCTGGGGGCTGACGCCGTCCGCGACCGCGAAGAGGAGCTTGCAGGTGTGGTTTCGCTTCACAGAGACGCTTGCCGCGCTGCACAGCGGACCGCGCGTGTCGATCCTCGCTATGCAGGTGTGGGACGGTTCGATGTTGCCGGCGTTGTCGATGGAGCGGTAGAAGATGGTGTGCAAGCGGTCGTTGGAGTGGTTCGCGGGAGCCTGGACCGTGACCGCGTTGCCCTGCTGCCAGCCCCGGCCGTCGATGTCGAACTCGGTGCGGGCGACACCGGAGCCCGAGACGGCACCGGAGCCCGGATCGGCGGACGTGAACCTGAGGGTCACCGGGGCGTTGTGCCAGGCCGCGTCGGCTCCCGACACCGCTGTCGTGGGCGCCGTCACGTCGCTCGATCCCGCCGCGCGGGTGAACGCCTTGAGGCAGGCGTCGGCGTTCGTCAGATTGTGCCAGGACCTGCCGTCGGCGCTCGTGAAACTCTCTCCGGACGGGGTCGCCGTGCTCGAATAGCCGGCGATGCTGGTCTCCACGGGGATGGGATAGTCGTAGCCCGGCGTCGTGAGCTTTACGGCTACCTCGAACTGCTTGCCGGTGGTGAGCTGGTGCGGGGAGTCGAGGGTGACGGTATGGTAGCCGGCCTCCGTGAAGCTGCCCGACGCGGCGGGGGTCAGTGTCGGAGAGGCGTCGGTGCTGGTGTAGACGGCGTAGGTCGAGCCGGGCTCGGCGGCGTAGAAGCTGACGGCGGCCAGCTGGTCGCCGTCGCGGGCGGTGAAGTCGTTGGCAAACCAGGCGGTGTCGCTGCGGTAGCCCTCGCTTCTCGTCCAGCCCAGCGGGTCGTACTGGTAGATGTCGCTGAAGACGCCTGTCTGCTCCGCGTCGGAGAAGACGGCGTTCGCGTCCTGATCGCAGTCAGGAGCACCTTGATAGCCGAAACGGGCGTCGTAGTAGGAAACGTAGAAGTAGCCGGCCTTGCCCCAGTTCGTTCCCCAGCTGTTGCGGGCGATGAAGGCGCCATCTCCACGCGGCCTGGTCGAGAAGTTGTTGCGGCTGTAGGTGTCGTCCCAGCCGACGATGTCGACGGCGTGATTGGCGGCCGCGGAGCCGGCGTAGCAGTAGGCGGCGGCGGTCTCGTTGAACGCCGGGGACGTGATCGAGCCGCACATGCCGTAGTCTGCGTAGAAGGTGGTGTAGACGGCTCCGTAGCTGCGCACGGACCGCTTGATCGCTTCGTTGTCGAGCGGGCCGCCGCGCGCCGGCAGGTAGAGCACGTCCTGCACGTGCTTTTCGGTCGTGAGGCCGGGCGGCGTGAAGGAGTCGCCGTAGGCATCCTCGGAGCTCGCCACCGGCCCCGCCCACCTGGCGAGATCGGCGCTTGCCATGAGCGAGTTGCCGCCGCCATCGTAGGGATCGAGGTCGAAGCCCGCGGTGAGAGCGAGGTTGTCTTCCGAGAAGACCGCCTGCTCCGCGGGC